>CAZXHG010000345.1:0-8868 GCA_964639985.1 uncultured Rickettsiales bacterium | reverse complement strand
GCGCAGGGCGCGCAGGAACACCACCTCGTCCCCCCACTCGGCCACGGCCACGTTGTAGTTGCGCACCCGCGACAGCGTCTGGGCCAGCTCCACGAGCTCGTGGTAGTGGGTGGCGAACAGGGTACGGCAGCCCACCTGCTCGTGGATGAACTCGGACACGGCCCAGGCGATGGCCAGGCCGTCGAAGGTGGAGGTACCGCGGCCGATCTCGTCCAGCAGCACCAGGGACCGCCGGGTGGCGTGGCGCAGGATGGCGGCTGCCTCGGTCATCTCGACCATGAAGGTGGACTGGCCCCGGGCGATGTCGTCGCTGGCCCCGACCCGGGTGAAGATGCGGTCACACACGCCGATCCGTGCCTCGTCCGCGGGCACGAAGCTGCCCATCTGGGCCAGCAGCGCGCACAGGGCCACCTGCCGCATGATCGTGGACTTGCCCGCCATGTTGGGGCCCGTGAGGATGATCAGCTGCGCCGCCTCGCAGTCGAGCAGCACGTCGTTGGGCACGAACCGCTCGTCCAGCGCCATCTGCTCGATGACCGGATGGCGGCAGGCCTCGAGCTCGATCACGTCGCCCTCGTCCACCACCGGCCGCACGTAGCGGTTGCGCTCGGCCACGTCGGCGAGGGCCGCCAGCACGTCCATCTCCGCCAGCCGCGCGGCCACCTCGGACAGGGGCCGGCCGTGCTCGCCGATCTCGTCGCGCAGCGTGCCGAACAGCTCGTTCTCGAGGGCCAGCCGCCGGTCCTCGGCGCCCAGCACCTTGACCTCGAACTCCTTGAGCTCGGGCGTGTAGTAGCGCTCGGCATTGGCCAGGGTCTGCTTGCGGATGTAGCGCTCGGGCACCATGGCCAGGTTGGCCTTGGTGACCTCGATGAAGTAACCGAAGACCCTGTTGTAGCGGATCTTGAGGCTGTTGATGCCCGTGGCCTCCCGCTCCTCGGCCTGCATGCCCGCGATCAGGCCCTTGCCCTCGCGGCTGAGCTCGACGGTCTCGTCGAGCTCGTCGTCGAAGCCCGGGCGGATGGTGCCGCCGTCCTGGAGCCGCGCCGGCGGGTCGTCCACCAGGGTGCGGCGGATCCGGTCCCGCACCGGCTTGAGCGGGTCGATGGGCGCGAACGCGGCCATGGCCCGGGTGTCGGAGCGGTCCAGCAAGGTGTTGATGCCAGGCACCTGCTCCAGCGACTCGGCCAGGGCGACCAGGTCCCGCGCGGACGCGGTGCCGGCCGCGACCTTGCCGTTGAGCCGCTCGATATCCTGCACGCCCTCGAGCAGGTCCCGCAGCTGCTCGCGCAGATCCGGCTCCCGCACCAGCACCTCGACCGCGTCCAGGCGCTCGTCGATGGCCCCGGTGTCCACCAGCGGCGTGCCGATCCACTGGCGCAGCAACCGCGCGCCCATGGCCGTGGCCGTGCGGTCCAGCAGGTGCAGCAGCGAGCCCTTCTTGCGCCGGTCCACGCCCGCCTTGAACAGCTCGAGGTTGCGCCGGGTCTGCGGGTCGATCACCAGGGCCGTGCCCATGTCGTAGGGCACCAGCCGCAGCACGTGGGCGCCGCTGTCCACGTGGTTGGCCTGCATGTACCCCAGCACCGCGCCGCACGCACCCACGGCCGGGCCGCCCTCGTCGAGGCCGAAGGGCGACAGGTCGTGCACGCCCAGGGCCCGGGTCAGCTCGGTGCAGGCCGCGGCCGGTTCGAACAGGGCGTCGGGCAGGAAGTTGACCAGCACGTTGCGGTGGGCCCACGGCCGGGTCAGAGGGGCGTCCTCCCGGGCCGAGTCCGGCAGCAGCACCTCGCTGGGCTCGAGCCGGTCGAGCTCGGCGAGCAGGGTCTCGTCCCCGTCCACCGTGGTGGTGCGGAACTCGCCGGTCGACACGTCGATGTAGGCCAGGCCCACCCGGTCACCGTCCCGGGCCAGGGCCAGCAGGTAGTTGCCCTGCCCCCGCTCCAGGCTGTCCGGATCCACGATCAGACCGGGGGTGATCACCTCGGTGATGGCCCGCTTGACGATGCCCTTGGCCTTGCGCGGGTCCTCGATCTGGTCGCAGATGGCGACCTTGTAGCCCGCGGCGATCAGCTTGCGCACGTACGAGCGCACCGCGTGGTGCGGCACGCCCGCCATGGGGATCGCGTTCTCCTTGTTCTTCTCGCGCGAGGTCAGGGTCAGGTCGAGCTCGCGCGCGGCCGTGACCGCGTCCTCGAAGAAGACCTCGTAGAAGTCGCCCATGCGGAACAGCAGCAGCGCGTCGGGGTGCTGCTCCTTGGCCGCCATGTACTGGCGGATCATGGGGGTGACCTTGGCCTTGCTCATGCCCTTCCCTCGGTGCGGGAGCCCACGGTATCGGCCGCGCAGGCAACGTTCAAGGGAAAGGTGGGTCGCGCGCCGCAGTGCGGCGCGGACTACCACTCCGCGCGTGCGCGCTGTGGGTGTTGGCACCCTCCCCGGGGGTGCGCTAGATTACCGCTCCACAACGCCGCGAGGAGAGCGCGATGAGCTACGAGCCGATGAGCCTGTTCGATCCGACCCCCGAACACCAGATGCTGCGGGACATGGTCCGCCGCTTCACCGAGGAGCAGGTCGAACCCCAGGCCGCGGAGCACGACGAGCACCCCTCGCTCAACGTGGAGCTGCTGCGGGAGTTCGGCGAGCTGGGCCTGCTGGGGATCACGGTGCCGGCCGAGCACGGCGGCGCGGGCATGGACGCCCTGGCCGCGACCATCGTGATGCACGAGCTATCGAAGTCGGATCCCGGATTTGGCCTGGCATATCTGGCACATACGCTGCTCTTCGTGAACAATTTCTTCAACTGTTCCAACGACGAGCAGCGGGCCCGCGTGTTGCCCAAGGTGATCTCCGGCGAGTGGATCGCGGGCATGGGCATGACCGAGCCCGAGGCGGGTACGGACGTCCTGGGCATGCGGTCCACCGCAGTGCGCGACGGCGACTTCTACGTGCTCAACGGCCGCAAGACCTTCATCACCAACGGCACCGAGGGCCACTGCTTCCTGGTCTACGCGAAGCTCGACGGCCGCATCACGTCCTTCCTCGTGGACCGGGACTGCCCGGGGTTCGCCAACGAGGCCAAGACCCCCAAGTGCGGCATGCGCGGCTCGTCCATGTGCGACCTGGTGTTCGAGGACTGCCGCGTGCCGGCGGCCAACCGGCTCGGCGAGGAGGGCGGCGGCATCACCCACATGATGCGCAACCTGGAGATCGAGCGCCTCGGCCTGGCCGCCCAGTCCCTGGGCATCGCCGACCGCTGCGTGCACATCATGCTGCAGTACGCGGCCGAGCGGGAGGCGTTCGGCGGCCCGATCAACCGCTTCGGCCAGATCCAGCGCTACATCGCCGAGTCCTACGCCGAGACCGAGGCCGCCCGCTGCCTGATCTACCACGTGGCCCACTCGGTCACGCCCACCAACCGCAACCGCATCGGCTCGGACGCGGCCAAGCTGTTCGCCACCCCGGTGGGCAAGCGGGCCGCGGACAACGCCATGCAGGTCCTCGGCGGCGCCGGCTACACCAAGGAGTGGCCGGTCGAGCGCCTGTGGCGCGACGCCAAGCTGCTGGAGATCGGCGGCGGCACGCTGGAGAGCCACCAGAAGAATCTCACGAAGGATCTGACGAAGCTCAGGGTGGATTGATCGCGTTCCTCCTCGGGGGGGAGTCCGTCGGGACCGTACGGATCCGGTCGGGTGATTGCGGGCGGTACGGGTTCAGACCGCGACTTGGGTCGTTTCGGATATCGTCGGGGTGCATCGAAGTCGGTTGGACGACCGCAAGGTCGCGAACTGACCCCACCCGATGCGGTTCGTGACCGAGTTCGGGAGCGAGATCGAAAGTCCGATCCAGTTCGAAGGGCCGAACCACCAGCACCGATCCGGTCCGGTTCCGATCCACCAGCTCCTATCCGGTTCGGTCCCCACCTCGATGGGCCAGCCCAAGCCTGAACCGCCTCCGTTGGGGTCAGCCCGATACTTGGGACCGGCGACCACCGATCTTCGACGCGTCCCACGGATATCCGGGGGAGCCGGGAGCAAGTCTCGGCCTGACCCCGTACCGCCTCCAATCCCCTGACCGGATCCGGAGGTCCCGACCAGCCGGCCCCATCCAACCGCCCCCAGAACGTCGAAGGGCCGCGCCAGCCGGCACGGCCCTCCGTCGTTGGTGCGAGATGCCTACGGCATCGTGACGCTGGTCATCTCCTTGGTGAACAGCGTCTCGTCCACGCCGCCGGTGATCATCGAGTTGTTCCACGTGTACCAGAAGCGCACGATGCCGATGTCCTCCACGAACCACATGTCCTGGGTGCCGGTGACGTCGCCCACGTAGCCCTGGCTGACGTCCTGCATCCAGTAGTCGACGTGGATGTGCAGGGCGTCGTAGGTCACGCCCGCGACCGTGATGCTCTCCAGGCCGAGGTCGGTGTAGTCGACCGTGGTGTCGAAGTCGTAGGTCATCATCATGTCGTACGTGATGGTGGTGTTGTCGGTCCACGAGGTGATCACGCCCACCTCGTCCGCCGGGCGGACCACGGTGCGGTAGGGGCTCTCGACCTCCGTGAGCGTGCCGATACCGGAGACGTCGCCCTCCATGCCGTACTTGACGATGGCGCCGTCGGTGTCGCACCACACGTAGTAGTCGAAGGTCACGCCGAAGTCGCTGTCCACGTGCACGGGGAAGACGTCGTTGCCGTCGAAGGTGGTCTGCGGCTCGATGGTGACGGTCTCGATGCCCGTGCCGAACATCGGGTAGGTGACGTCGAAGGTCTTGACCGCGCCGACAGCCTCCACCGGCTCCCACGTGTTGCAGTAGTTGGTCTCGTCGATCAGGCCGTCGCAGTCGTTGTCCACACCGTCGGCCAGCTCGCTGGCGCCGGGGTAGGTGGTCACGGCGTTGTCGTCGCAGTCGCCACCGCAGGATGTCCAGCCGTCGCCGTCCACGTCGAAGCCGTCGTCGACCACGCCGTCGCAGTTGTCGTCGAGGCCGTTGCAGGTCTCGGAGGCGCCCGGGAAGACGGACGCGTCGTCGTCATCGCAGTCGCCGTCGCACTCGGTGATCCCGTCGAGGTCATCGTCGTCGGTGGTGCCCTCGTCCACCACGCCGTCGCAGTCGTTGTCCAGCCCGTCGGCCAGCTCGGGCGCGCCGGGGTAGGTGTCCCCGGCGGCGTCGTCGCAGTCGCCGCCGCAGGTGGTCACGCCGTCGCCGTCCGCGTCGAAGTCCTCGTCCACGTACCCGTCGCAGTCGTCATCGAGGCCGTTGCAGGTCTCGGCGGCACCCACGTTGATGGTGTCGTCGTTGTCGTCGCAGTCGCCGGCGCAGGTGGTGAGCCCGTCGCCGTCCGCGTCGAAGTCCTCGTCCGTGTCGCCGTCGCAGTCGTTGTCCAGCGCGTCGCAGACCTCGGTGGCGTCCGGGTTGACCGTGGCGTCGTCGTCCAGGCAGTCGCCGCCACAGGTGGTCCAGCCGTCGCCGTCCGCGTCGTAGTCCTCGTCGATGTCGCCGTCGCAGTCGTTGTCCGCACCGTCGCACTCCTCGAGCGCGGCCGGGTTGGTGTCCGGATCGTTGTCGTCGCAGTCGAGGTCGCCATAGATGTCGCCGCAACCATCGCCGTCCTCGTCGAAGTAGCCGTCCCCGTCGAGGTCGAAGTCCTCGTCGATGTCCTCGTCGCAGTCGTTGTCGAGGCCGTCACAGACCTCGGGGTTGTCCGGGAACGCGGCCGGGTCGTCGTCGTCGCAGTCCCCACCGCAGGTGGTGGCGCCGTCGCCGTCGTCGTCGTCCCAGTTGAGCTTGGCGTCCTCGTCGTTGCAGTCCAGCTGCTCGTCGGCCGGGCAGTCCACGCCATCACGCCAGCCATCGCCGTCCGCGTCGTCGCAGTCCTCGTCGATGGTGGTGTCGTCGTCGGCGGTGTCGTCGTCGAGTTCGTCGTTCTCCGGGCAGCCCAGCAGCAGCAGGGAGGTCATCAGTGAGGACAGGAGCCAGAGCAGCGTGCGGCGCATGGGGGATCTCCTCGTGAGAGTTCGCCGGCATCCTATAGAACGCGCCCGGACCAGGGCAAGGGCACTACACGGTCCGGTGCATCACGCTGGCGTAGAACCCGTCCCAGGGCCCCTGGTCGGGCAGGGTGGCGAGGTCGCCGGCGGGGGTCCGGGCCGGTCCCCACGCCTCGTCGATCGGGGCGCGCTCGAACCCGGGGTGGTCGGCGAGGAAGGCCTCGACCACCTCCGGCCCCTCCTCGATGGCGAAGCTGCACACCGCGTAGACCAGCGTGCCGCCGTCCCGAACGGCCGCGGACGCACCGTCGAGGATCGCCCGCTGGGTCTCGGCGCGCCTGGGCAGGTCCTGCTCCCGACGCTGCCAGCGCACCTCGGGGTGTCGCCGCAGCGTTCCCAGGGCGGAGCAGGGCGCGTCCACGAGCACGCGGTCGAAGGTCTCGGTGAAGCCCTCGGTGGCGTCGGCGATCCGCGCCTCCACGTGCCCCACGCCCAGCCGCCGGCGCTCGGCGTCCATGGCGGCCAGGCGGTCGGCCGAGCGGTCGGCGGCCACCACGCCCCCCCCGTCGCCGACCGCGTCGGCCAGGGCCAGGGCCTTGCCGCCGGGCGCAGCGCAGGCATCCAGGATCCGTTCCCCTGGCCGGGCGCCCACGAGCCGCACCACGGCCTGGGAGGCCGCGTCCTGCACGGCGAATGCGCCGGAGGCCCAGCCCGGGAGTCCGGTCGGTCCCGGGGAGTGCACGAGGACTGCGCCGGCGTGCGAGACCGGGGCCCCCGGGGAGAGCAGCTCGATCCCCTGGTTGGACAGGCGCTCGGGGAGGTCGGTGACCCGCGGCCGCAGCGCCAGGGGCGCCTCGGTGTTGAACGCGGCCGCGGCCGCGGGCGACAGCCGGGCCGCCAGCCACGGGGGCAGCGAGTGGGCCACCCCGGTGTCGGGAGGGGGTCCGCAACGGTCCGGATCCCGCAGGAAACTACGCAGCCCGGCGTTGACCATGCCCGCGGCCCGGCCCAGCCGCAGCACGCGGCTCAGCTCCACGGCCTGGTGCACGGCCGCCCGCGGGGGGATGCGGTCCATGTCCAGGATCTGCAGTGCGGCCATGCGCAGGCACACGCGCACCTCGGGATCCAGCCGGCCCAGCGGCCGCGAGAGGTGAGGCTGCAGGTGGTGGTCCAGCCGGCGGCGGTGCCGCTCCACGCCCAGCACGAGGGCCCAGGCGAGCCGCCGTTCGGGCCCCTGCAGCTCCCGGGCGTGCCGGGACAGCAGGTCCTCGACGCGGCCGCCGCCGGTGTCCAGGGTGTGCAGGGCGCGGGCTGCGGCCACGCGGCCCGGGCTGGCGCGCAGGGTCATGCGTCCAGGGCGGGATCCTCGCCCGCGAGGATCCGGTCCACGTAGCTGGTCCAGGCGTCGAGGCTGCGGGGCAGCTTGACCAGCAGGCCGTTGACGTAGAACGACGGCACGCTGCGCACGCCCGCCTCGCGGGCCTGCTGCTGGTGGGCCTCGAGCATGGGGCGGGCGGCCTCGTAGTCGGTCCGGTAGCGCTCCAGGTCCAGGTCCGCGCTGCCGGCCAGCTTCTCCAGGGCCACGCCGCCGCCCTTGGGCACGTGCTTCTTGAGCTTCTTGCGCTTCTCGAACAGGACCTCGGCCAGCTGCTCGAAGCGGCCCTGCTGCCCGGCGGCCCAGGCGGCCAGGGCGGCCTCGTCGGCCTCCTTGTGCATGCGCAGCGGCAGGTTCATGACCACGATCCGCACCTGGTCGGGGTACTGCTCGTGCAGCCCCTGCACCAGCGGCCACGTCTGCTCGCAGTAGGGGCACTGGAAGTCCACCCACCACACGATCTCGACCGGCGCCGTGTCCGGACCGAGCACGAGCGCGCCGGCCGGATCGAACTGCTGACGCACCTGGCGATAGAGCTTCAGCCGGGCCTCGTCCTCGGTGCGTCCGGCGGCGAGCAGGTCCCTGCCGTACGCGGCCTGGGCGAGGTCCCCGGCCGTGGGCTCCCCGGCCAGCACCGTGGCCAGGGTCAGGCCCTGCTCACGCTGATCGGGACGGGGTCCGGGGGCGAGGTTGAGCAGCCGGGCCCACGCCTCGACGTGCACGCCGCCGAGGTCCTCGGCGGTCCAGCCGGCCGCGGCGAGCAGCGCATCGGCAGACACCTCGCTGGCGAGCAGCAGGGGCATCACCACCGGACGGTCGGCCTTCTTCGCCTGGCCCCTGCCCTTGCGGAAGCCGGCGTCGTAGCCCTGGTCCTGTCCTCGGGCGAGCCCCAGCCGGTAGCCGCCGGCGAATGCGACCGCGGCGCAGAGGATGACCAGGCTGGCGATGAGGATCTTCTTCACGTTCTCACCTGGATCCACGGCTGTGGCGGACGGTCGTCCGCAACCGTGTCAGAAGTCGTAGTCGTCGTAGCCGCGGTCCCCCTCACCCGGATCCCGGGTGGGGCCGTACTCCCTGTCGAACCGCTGCCGGCGCTCCCGCCGCAGCCGCGTGAACAGGGTGAACAGGCCCATCACGGCCGCGCCGAGCGCGAACGAGATGTACATCAGGGCAGGTACGGGGACCTTGTTCTCGAGCTGCACGCCCCACACGGCGAGGTCGAAGTACAGGGGCGTGCGCTGCTCCATGTTCTGCACGTAGAACAGCGCCAGCGCACCGAGCACGAGCAGTGCCAGGACGATCAGGATGATCTGCTTGGGTCTCATCACGGCTCCACCGCCACAGTACCCCGTTTTCGGCGGTGGGTGAAGGGAGGCGGGGGATCTACTCGTCGGCGTCGGCGTCGGCGTCGGGCTTGGGCTCCGGCTCGGGCTCCGGCTCGGGCTCCGGCTCGGGCTCCGGCTCGGGCTCGGGCTCGGGCTCGGGCTCGGGCTCGGGCTCGGGCTC
>CAZXHG010000344.1:0-8888 GCA_964639985.1 uncultured Rickettsiales bacterium | reverse complement strand
CTCCTTGATCTATCGTAAAATAACTTACCCGCCACCCCGATGTCGGTCGTGCATGACCGGCTTTCCCTTTTTGGAGGTTCCGATGGTCGCCCCATCTCCCCGCTGTGCCTTGCGCCTCAGCCTGTTCGTCTTGACCGCGCTGCTGCTCGCGGTGCCGTCGTTCGCCGCGCACATCTCCCTCGAGCCCGGCTCGGCCGACACCGCGCCGCGCTGGCGCACCTTGTCCCATGAGGGCGACGTGTTGCGCCTGGAATTCGAGCTGGGCGCGCTGGGCGTGAACGAGATCTCCGCGGACGGGGAAACCTGGCAGGCGTTGACCATCGAGGGCGGGACCGTCCAGGGGGACCTGGGCGCACCCGCGCTACCCACCGTCGGACGCCTGGTGGCTGTGCCGCCGGGTGCCCACGTCACCGGTCGGGTGATCGGATTCGAGTCGGTAACTCTCCCTTCCCTCCGCCTCTATCCGATCCAGCCCGGCCGGGAAGATGTCTTCACCCTCGACCGTGAGGCATACGCGGTCGAGGGTTGGAGACGTCTATCCGCGGACGCCGACAAGCTACCCGCCGACCCGACCGCTCCGGTGGTCCTGGTCGGCGAGCCCGCGATCATGGCCGGCCGGACGGTCGTACCGCTGACCGTGAGCCCCCTGGCCTACGACACGGTCGCCCGCCGGGGCCTGGCCGCCCGCCGCATCGAGATCGAACTGACCATCAGCGGCGGCGCGCCCGAGGCGAACGCGCGCCCCGTGGCCGCCTCCTTCGACGGCTGGCTGCGCGAGAATGCCTCCGGCTACGACACGGCCGGCAAGTCCATCGAGGCCGGCGCCCTGCCCGGCACCTACGCCTTGGTCCGCCACGGCGACTCGGCCGTCACCACGCGCACCGCCGCGCTGGAGGCGTGGCGCGCCCGTCAGGGCTACCACGTGGAGATCGTGAACGTCGACGCGGTGGGCAACACCACCGGCCAGATCAAGGCCGCGCTGCAGGCCCTCTACGACGACGACACGATCCCGCCCCTGGAGTTCGTCACCCTGGTGGGCGACGTGGGCGGCGACTACGGCGTGCCCACCTGGCAGGAGACCATGTCGCCCTACAACGGCCCCGGCGACCACTACTACACGACCCTCGAGGGCAACGACGTGCTGTCGGACGTGCACATCGGCCGCCTTTCCTTCGGCACCCTCGAAGAGCTCGACATCATCGTCGCCAAGATCACCAACTACGAGCAGTCGCCGCCCATGGGCGACACGAGCTGGTACGGCCGGGCCCTGCTGCAGGGCGATCCCAGCGATTCCGGCGTGACCACCATCTACGTGAACCAGTGGCTCAAGGGGCACCTCGAGGCCATGGGCTGGGCCGAGATCGACACCACCTGGTCCGGCAGCTTCACCTCCCCGTTCACGTCCAACGTGCGGGACGGCTTGAGCGTCTACGGCTACCGCGGGTACTACAACATGAGCGGCATCACCCAGAGCCGCATCGGCAACCTGGACAACGGCGGTATGCTGCCCGTGGCCATCCTGCCCACCTGCGACACCGGCACCATCACCCATGGCGAGTGCCGCGCCGAGTCGTGGATGCGCGCGGCCGACGGCGGCGGCATCGCGGCGGTGGGCACCGCCACGATCGGCACCCACACGCGCTACAACAACTGCTACTACCACGGCATCTGGAACGGGCTGCTCTACAACGACGACCACCGCATCGGCGTGGCCCACACCCTGGGCAAGGTGGAGCTCTACAACAACTACCAGGTTCAGGAGCCCTGGACCGTGGAGATCTGGTGCGTGTGGAACTCCCTGCTGGGCGATCCGGCCACGGACATGTGGACCGGCGTGCCGTCGAGCCTGGCGGTGGCCCATCCGCCGTCCCTGTCTACCGGGGCAACGGCCGTGCCGGTGAGCGTCACCTCCGGCGGTTCGCCCGCGGAGGGCCTGGTCGTCTGCGTGTACCGTTCCGGCGTGCTCCAGGAGAGCGCCCTGACCGACGCGGCGGGGGAGGTCCTGATCCCGGTCGCGTCCCTGACTTCCGGCACCGTCCAGGTGACCGTCCACGGCCACGGCTACCTGCCCTACCAGGGCAGCCTGTCCGTGGGCACGGCCGGCGAGTTCTGCGCGTACGAGGACGTCGCCGTCGGCGGCGACGGGGCGCTCAACCCCGGCGAGACCGTCGATCTCGACGTCCAGGTCCGCAACCACGGCACGAGTACGGCCTACGGCGTGAGCGGCACGCTGACCGGCGGCGGCCCCTTCGGCTCGGTCGTCTCCGGCACGCTCTCCTTCGGCGACATCGCGCCCGGCGCCACCGCCTGGTCGGCCGCGCCCGCCCAGGTGGCCGTGGCGGCCGACGCGCCCCACGGCGAGTCGCTGCGCTGGGACCTGGACGTGACCGACGGCGGCGGCGACTGGGCCTCGGTGGTGGAGATCGCCGTGTCGGCGGCCGACCTGACGATCGACGGCACCGCCTGGTCGGGCCCGGGCGGCGACTTCGATCCCGGCGAGACCGGCGACCTGGTCTTCGACCTGGCCAACGCCGCCGGCATCGACGCCACGGCCGTGAGCGCCACCCTGAGCACCGGCAGTCCCTGGATCCAGGTCAACGTGGACACCGGCGCCTTCGCCGATGTGCTCGTGGGCGGCAACGGCGACAACGCCGGCTCGCCCTTCGAGCTCTACATCAGCCCCGACTGCTACGCGGGCCACCTGGCCGTGCTCACCCTGACGGTGGACTACAACGGCGGCATGCAGCGCGTGGTCGAACACGTGGTGACCGTGGGCCAGGCGGCCGAAGACGCACCCATGGGTCCCGACCTCTACGGCTACTACGCCTACGACGACACCGACGTCGCCAGCGGTTACGCGCCCACCTACGACTGGGTGGCCATCGATCCCGACAGCGGCGGCCCCGGAGTCGACGTCGGTCTGAGCGACTACGGCTGGGAGCAGGACGAGACCGCGTTCATGGACCTGCCCTTCACCTTCCGGTTCTACGGCCAGGACTACGACCGCGTGTCCATCTGCTCCAACGGCTGGATCGCCATGGGGGAAAACTACCTGGAGGGCTACCGCAACTGGGGCATCCCCTCGGCCGGCTCGCCGGCCGCCATGATCGCGCCCTTCTGGGACAACCTCTACCAGACCGGCACCCGCCGCGTGTACACCTGGCACGACACGGCCGAGCACCGCTTCGTGATCCAGTGGTACGACATGCCCAACACCTACACCAACGCCGTGCAGAACGTGGAGCTCATCCTCTACGATCCCTCGTGGCACCAGACCTCGACCGGTGACGGCATGATCCTCTTCCAGTACGAGACGGTCGACAACACGGACTCGCGCGACGGCTACGCCACCGTGGGCATCCAGAACCTCGACCGCACTGACGGCCTGATGTACACCTTCTGGAACCGCTACGCCGACGGCGCGGCGCTGCTGGCGCCGGGGCGCGCGATCCTCTTCATGCCGCTGGGCGAGGTGCTGAGTCCTGCGGCCGCGGTCACGCCCGGCACCTTCGAGGCCTCCGCGGCACCCGGCAACCAGGTCGTCGAGTACCTGCACGTGGCCAACGACGGCGAGGCCGGCTCCCAGCTCAACTTCACCGTGGCCAAGGTCGACCCGGCTACCCTGCCGGGCGGCAAGTCGTTGCCCGGCGGCGGCGACACGCCCGTGGTGCCCCAGAGTATCGCGGGGTCCACCCTGACCCTCGACACCACCGAGTACGAGGCCGGCTCGACCGTCACCGTGGACATGGCCGTCACCTGCATCAGCCCCGACCAGGAATGGCTGGTCTACGCGTCGCTGATATTCCCGGGCACCGTGCGGCTGGTCGACGCCACCGACATGCCCACCTACCACGGCAACATGCAGTGGAACGACGAAACCGGCTGGGGCGCCACCGCGACCTGGGGCAACGGCAGTCCCAGCGGCGGCTTCCTCGACAACACCGAGACCGGGCACGTCACCCTCACCCTGGAGTTCGACGCGGGCCTGACCGGCGACGTGTCCTTCACCTACTACCTCCAGGGCGACAACTACGGCAGCCCGCCCCACGACCTCTTCGAATTCTTCTCCCTGTCGCCGGCCGCGCCGGCGATCCACGTCACCGCGCCCAACGCGGGCGAAGTGGCCGTGCTGGGCGAGACCGTCGACCTGGACTTCCTGTCCGTGAACGGGCCGGAGTTCGTGACCATCGAGCTGCAGCGCGCCGACGCCGGCGCCTGGGAGGTCCTGGCCACCGGCGTCTCGGCCGACATCAGCACCTGGCCGTGGACCGTGACCGGTGAGCCGGGCCCCTACGCCAGGTTCCGCGTCACCGACGAGGGCGATCCCGGCGTCTTCGACGAGAGCGCCGTCTTCGCCGTGGGCCGCAACCTGGACTGGCTCCAGCTCGGCGCCGAGGCGGGCTCGGTCCCGTCGGGGCAGAACGTCGACGTGACCGTCACCCTCGACGCCACGGGCCTGGCCGACGGCGTCTACGAGGCCAACCTGGACGTGGACCACAACGGCGGCGCGCGCGTGACCGTGCCCGTGCAGTTCACCGTGACCGACGGGACCTTCGTCGAGGACGTCCTGCCCACGCGGGTGACCCTGCTGGGCGCGCACCCCAACCCCTTCAACCCCCAGACCATGATCTCCTTCGCCCTGCCCGCGGACATGGGCGCCGAGCTCAAGGTCTACTCGGCCGAGGGCAAGCTGGTGCGCACGCTGCTCGCCGGCCGCCAGCCCGCCGGCACCCACCGCGTGCTGTGGGACGGCCGCGACGGCACCGGCCGCCGCGTGGCCTCGGGCGTGTACCTGTACCGCCTGGTGACGGCCGAGGGGGCCATGAGCGGAAAGGTGGCGCTGCTGAAGTAGCGGCTCGCCATCACGAACCGGCCGGCGCGAACTCCCCCTCGCGCCGGCCGGTCCCGTTTCCGGGACGCGCGTTGCATTCCCCCGGCCGGCCGGTTAGGGTCCGTCGAGGGAGGCGGACATGAAACGGATGCGGAAGGTTCTGTTGAGGTTGGTCGTGCTGGTCGTCGTCCTCGGCGCGGTCGGCTGGACCCTGGTCACCCAGCCCCTGTTCCTGGGCGGCGGTTCGCCGACGGCGCACGTGACGCCCCCCGTGAATCCCGCCCTGCTGCGCGACCACGTGCAGACGCTCGTCGCCCGCTACTACCCGCGCGACATCGAGCACCCCGCGAACCTGGACGCCGTCGCCCGCTACATCTCCGACCGTCTCCATGAAGCCGGGGGGCGCGTGGAGGACCAGGTCTTCCTCGTGGACGGAACCGCCTACCGCAACGTGATCGCCCGCTTCGGCCCCCTGACCAGGGAGCGCGTCGTGATCGGCGCCCACTACGACGTCTTCGGCGTGAATCCCGGCGCCGACGACAACGCCAGCGGCGTGGCGGGCCTGATCGAGCTGGCCGGCCTGCTGGGCCGCAAGGAATGGCCGCTGACCATCGAGCTCGTGGCCTACACCCTCGAGGAACCGCCCAAATTCCGCACCGCCGACATGGGCAGCGCGCACCACGCCCGCTACCTGAAGCGCAACGGCGTCGACGTGCGTCTGATGATCAGCCTCGAGATGATCGGCTACTTCGACGACCGGGCCGGCAGCCAGTCCTATCCCGTGTCCCTGCTGAAGCTCTTCTACCCGCGGCGGGGGGACTTCATCGCCGTCGTCGGCAAGCTCGACCAGGGGGGCGTGACGCGCCGGGTCAAGGGAGCCATGAGCGCGGCCTCACCGCTGCCGGTCCGCTCGCTGAGCGCGCCGGCCTCGCTGCCCGGCGTCGACTTCTCCGACCACCTCAACTACTGGCACGAGGGCTACGACGCGGTGATGGTCACCGACACGGCCTTCTACCGGAATCCCCACTACCACAAGGCCTCCGACGCCTGGGACACCCTGGACTACGAGCGCATGGCCATGGTCGTGCGCGGCGTGTATGCCGCGGTGAGGGACCTGGCCCGCTGAATCGCCGCCGGTGGACCCGCGCCCGCTTCCTGTGCAATAATGACAACATGGGTTCAGATCGTCACCGCGTTCCCCAGGGGAGGGAGATGCCATGACTGACGTGGTCGAACTGAAGGACGGAACGAGTACCCGCATACGGCCCCTGGTCGAAGACGATCTGGGCGAGCTGCACGCCTTCTTCAAGGCGATGCCCGAAAAGGACCGGGTTTTCCTGCGCCTCGACGTGACCAAGCGCGACCAGCTCGAGAAACGCATCCGCGACACGGAGAAGGGGCGCGCCTTCCGGCTGGTGTCGCTGATCGGCGACGAGATCGCAGCCTACGGCGTGCTCGAGCTGGAGGGGCACGGCTGGAAGGAGCACGTGGGCGAGGTGCGCCTCTTCGTGGCGCCCGCCTATCAGCGCAAGGGTCTGGGCGTGCTCATGGCGCGCGAACTCTACATGCTGGCGGTGCGCGAGCGGGTCGAGGAGGTCGTCATCCGGATGATGCGCCCCCAGATGTCGGCGCGCAGCATCTTCCGACGCCTGGGCTTCCACCGGGAAGTCGTGCTGCCCGACTACGTTCGCGACCGCAAGGGCCGCCTGCAGGACATGATTCTCATGCGCTGCGAGCTCAAGACCCTGCTGCAGGAGCTGGAGCACTACATGGCCGACGGCGACTGGCAGCGTTCACGCTGACTTCCTATGTCTCGTGCGAGTATTTCACGCGTACGTTCTGGCCGTCGGTGACGTACGTCACGTGGTAGTGGTCGTCCGTGCGCTGCCACTCGCAGGGCCCCTGGGCGAACCGCGCCAGCACGTCGGCGTGCGGGAAGTCGTAGCGGTTCGGATAGTTGGGGTGGCAACTGATGCCGAGCCGCGGCGGATTCGCGAAGCCCTCCACCCTCTCCAGCCAGGCCGTGGCGCCGTGGTTCAGCGAGCCGTTGCGCGAACCGTGGTGCGGCACCTTCACGAAGCGCGTGTTGTCGGGAATCCGGTCGGCGATCTGCTGCCAGACCGGCCCCTCCGCGTCGCCGGTCAGCAGGAAGTTCACGTCGTTCAATGTGATCAGCAGCACCACGGAATTGTTGTTGGGATCGGCGTCGATGGTGTCGGGCGGCGGCCAGAGCACCTGCAGTTGCGCTTCGCCCAGGGTGCCCAGGTCGTCCTGGGTGTCCACGGCCTGGTTGGGGATGTTCACCATGTGGTGGTCCGCGTAGTTCTGCAGGCTGGTCACCACCACGCTCTCGTCCTCCACCACCAACGGGTACCAGAAGCGTTGCGTGCCGTACTCCTTCATGATGCGCTTGAGGCCCGAGCCGTGGTCGGAGTGGTCGTGGGTGAGCAGCACGAAGTCGAAGAGGGGCTTCACCTTGTAATCGAACTCGCCCTCGCGCCGGCCGAAGTGCTTGCGCAGGAAGTTCCAGGCGGGCCAGTAGTCGCGGTCGGCGTTGTCGTTGGAATCGATCAGCGCGAAGCGGGGCCGGCCGCCGCCGGCCGCGGAAGCCTCGATCAGGATCGAGTCGCCCCAGCCCACGTCGATCAGGGTCACCTTCAGCTCGCTCATTTCGACACCTCCCTCTGGGGCAGACGGTGCTTGGCGTAGTCCTCGGCGCGGTAGCGCTGCCGGGTCTTGTCGATGCGCGTCCTGCGCCAGGCCCGGAAGGCCTCGGTCTCCGACACCGACAGCTCCACGACCGGTTCGCTCGTGGCGAATCCCGCGCGCCACGGCTCGTCGCCGACCTGGCCGGCGGCGTGGCGGCAGCAAAGGCGGAACAGGGGCGCCGGCAGGCGCAGCACGTCGCCGGCGCGGACGGTGCCGTCGGGATCCGCGGCCTCCAGGGCCGCGTTGGGCAGCCAGCAGTAGCCCAGGTCGAAGGAGATGTCGTCGTCGCCGGCGAGTTCGTCCAGCGTGGCCTCGATGTCGATGGACGAGTCGAAGCGCTCCGCGCCGCCGGGGCCGCAGAGGACGGCCCACCCGCCCAGGTTGGCCACCGCGTAGGTCCCGTCGGCGGGCGCCGACGGCGGCCAGGTGGGCGGCTCGTGGGTGAACTCCAGGCGGTAGTAGATGCAGCGCGTGCACTCGAAGTCGTCCATGCGCTTCACGCTGTCGATGAAGACGGGGACTGTGGGTTCGGATGATTCGTACATACGGGTGCCCTCCCTTCGGGGGGTGGATGGCCTGTCGGGCGAGGGCGTTGGTGGATGCGATAGGATGTGGGGTATGTCGTCGTCCAACGGCGGCATCGTAGCAGATCTGGGGCGCGGAAACCAGCCCGCGGCCATCGCGAGCGTTGCTTTCACGGTCCATCGTTGCTAGTGTGCGGGGAACGATTTCAAGATTTCATAGTCCAGCAGAGAGGTGTGTCATGTCGCTTTCGAAGAGAGTCGCCCTCGCGTTCCCCGTGCTGCTCGCCCTGGCCCTCGCCGGTTGCGGCGGCGGCGGCGGCGACGACACCGGCGCCGCCGGCCCCCCCACGGCCGAGATCAAGGGCCTGTTCGGGTCCATGCCCAAGGTGATGGCCTCGGCCGACAATCCCATCACCGAGGAGAAGGTCACCCTCGGACGCATGCTCTACTACGAGGACCGCATGTCCGCCAGCGGCGACATCTCCTGCAACAGTTGCCACGTCCTGGACGAGTTCGGCGTGGACGGCGAGGCCACCTCCGACGGCCACGACGGCACCTCGGGCGACCGCAACAGCCCGACCGTCTACAACGCCGCCCTGCACGTGGCCCAGTTCTGGGACGGCCGCGAGCCCACCGTCGAGGCCCAGGCCAAGGGTCCCATCCTCAATCCCATCGAGCACGGCATGGAATCGGCCGAGCAGGTCGAGGCGGTCATCAAGGGCATCGCCGGCTACGCGCCCCTCTTCGCCGCGGCCTTCCCCGGCGAGGACGATCCCATCACCTTCGACAACATCGCCAAGGCCATCGGCGTCTTCGAGCGCAAG
>CAZXHG010000343.1:0-8925 GCA_964639985.1 uncultured Rickettsiales bacterium | reverse complement strand
CCACAGCGCTGTCGTCGTCGTCGTCGTCGGCTGCGGTGTCGTCGTCGTCTACCCCCGGGTCATCGTCCGCAGGCGCGGAGTCGTCGTCGTCTCCCGGGTCGCATCCCGTCGAATCCCATAGCAGGAGTCCGGCGGCGATCGGCAAGCAGCGGAGCAAGGCATGCATGTCCGCTATGATACGTCGCATGTCCGGCAGAAGCCCCTTCTTCATCGTGTCGATCGGGATCGCCCTGACCGCGGGCACTGCCTCTGCCAACGGCAACGTCTCGCACCTGCAGGTGACCCTGTGGGCCGTGGACGAGCTCTCCGACGGCGACCTGGTCGACCTGCTATCCCGCGAGGACGTGGACCTGATGCTGCGCAACGGCGCCAACTTCCCGGACGGCGGCTACGCCGTGGACGACGGCTATGGCGAGATCGCGCACTGGGAGCCGTTCCAGACGCACTACCTCGACTGGATCGCGAGTGCCTACGAGCCGCCATGGTCGGACGAGGCCGCGCAGCACATCGCATTCCTGATGGGCATGGCCTCCCACGGCATGTGCGACCAGGTGTACGACGGCATGTACCTCGAGCGATCGAACGTGCACGACGAGGGTACGTCGGGCACGGACATCGGCCGGGACGGGTCGACGGACGTGTGCTTCGCGGCCGAGGCCGGTCCGCTGTACGCGCCCGACCTGTGGATCCCGGACGAGCTGATGGCCGAGCTGATGCTGGAACAGGCCGGGCACTCGGTCGACCCGGGCACGATCCGCGACGGCCAGGCCCTGGTGGCGTTCTCCCTGTACTACGTGAGCGAGGCGAGCCAGGATCCGGACGAGGTGGCGATCCACCAGGAAGCCTACCCGTGGGCCTGCGCCCACCAGTTGGACGAGTCGGTGCCGGGCAGCCCGCCCGCGGCCGCGCGCGTGGTGGCGGCGTACTGGCAGGCCCTGTGGGCGCGCCTGCACGGTGAGGATCCGCTCGAGGACCTCCCGCTGGCGTGGTACCCGGACGGCACCTTCGGCCCCAACCCCGCGGCCGCGGACGACATCGAGTCCATGGTCTCCTTCGTGGTCCCCCGTGGCCTGGACAGCGCGACCGTGAACACGGACCTGATCACCGTGCAGGACGAGCCGGGTGACCACCTCGACGTGCAGGTCCACCACTACTATGGCCACGCCTCCCACGTGGTGAACCTGCGGCCCGTGCACGGCTGGACCCCGGGCGGCCATCACGAGGTCAGCACAGGGCCCGGCCTGCTGACGTGGGACGGGCTGGAGTACATCCTGTTCGGGTTCACGTTCGGCGTGGAGGGTGATCCTCCGCAGGAGGAGGAGACGGGCTGTACCTGTACCTCGCACGGGCCGGGTGCCCGCCCCGCCGTGGCCGCGCTGGTGGCCGGCACCGCCTGGTTCGCCGCGCGACGGCGACGCTGACGATCAGGGCACCTGCACCTCGACGCGCCCCGCCCACAGGCGCTCGACGTCCGCGTGGCGGCAGTAGTCCTCGATCGCCACGGTCGGGTCCTCGACGAGCTCCACCTCGCCGCGATCCTCGCCGTCCACCGTCAGGCTGACCGCCGCCCCGGCGCTCTCCAGCCAGCGCGCCGTGAACGACGCCACCCCTGCGGTCTGCACGTCGAGGTCACCGTCCGACCAGTTCCCGTCGATCTGCGCAAACGGCGCGGTGGGGACCATGGTGGCCGTGCTGTCGGGCGGCTCGGCGAACTCGATGTCGCCGAGCCAGTACACGTCCGTGTCCCGGTCGCTCATCAGGGCCTTGTGCACCGCGTCCGGGGTCAGGTCCCGCTGCCGTTGCAGCAGCCAGTCGATCATGTCGGCGAACTCGCCGTAGAACATCGTGCCGTGGCCCTCGCCCTCCTCGCGCCAGTACTCCACGTCCACGCCCCAGGCCTCGAGCTGCTCCACCAGCGCGTCCACGTCCTCCACCGGGCACAGCTCGTCGTCCGTGCCGTGCACGGCCAGCACCGACACCTGCAGCAGGTTGCGCCACAGCTCGTCGTCGTACAAGGCCGTGCCCGCGGACACGGGCAGCAACGCGGCGAAGCGGTCGGCCGACTGGATGCCGTGGGACCACGACGCGTTGCCCTCCGCGGACACGCCGCCCACGTACATGCGCGACGAGTCCACCACGTAGTCGCGCCGGATCTGCCGCAGGACGTCGCGCACGATCTCCTGGTGGTCCTGGTACACGGCCACGTCGTCGAAGTCGGGTGAGTAGTAGACCTCCTCGTAGTACCCGTCCTCGCCGAGGTCCGTGTACAGCCGGTTGTAGGTATTGTCCTGGGCGAACAGGAACGGCTCGTCGAGCAGGTCGGCCATGTATGGAAACGTCAGGTCGTCCTGCACGTCGTCCACCGGGTGGCCGGGGCTGAAGAACAGCGGCAGCGCCTGGTCCGGATCGGCCGTGTAGGCCTCGGGCACGTACAGGGTGTAGTCGAACTGGAAGTCGTTCAGCAGCGGTGTACGGAAGGCTGTGTACTCGATGGGGTGGCCGTGGGTCACCCCCGCGGTCCACTCGGTCAGCTTGAGCTCGGCGTCGAGCGTCACCAGCGCCTCGCGGACCGTCGCCGGTTCGGCCCCGTCCAGCGTGGCGAGCGCGTCGACCGAGCAGTCCGCCTCGACCACGGCGCGCACGTCGTCGACCGTGGCCTGCCAGGCGTCGTCGGGTTGCTCGTCGTCGGGATCGGACTCGCAGCCCTGGCCGAGGCACAGGAGCAGACCGCAGGCGAGGATCAGCACGGGAATCGTGACGTGGCGTGGCATGGGCTCTCCCCTCTGCGGGGATGCTACCACCTCGGGTTCAGGGCCTGCGTCGTCGCCCTTCCCGCACCAGGTCGCCGATGTTGTCCGGCAACGTGGTGGTGGTGACCATCATGCCCAGGCTCTTGGGGATGTTGCCGCCGGAGACGGAGCACACGTAGTAGTGCACGACCGTGCCCTCGTCCGTCTCCTCGAACACCCACGCCCCGGAGTTCACGGGCACCTCGATGGCGTCGGGGTGGGCCTCGACCACGGCCTGGTAGCGCTCGCCGTGGCTGCCGCCCTCGTCCAGCCTCTCCCAGGTGAAGGTGATCGACCGGTCCGCTCGAGTCGTGCGGCCGCGCAGGAACCAGAACCGGTCCTTGGACAGGGTCCAGCGCGGCACGTCGAGGTACTGGTAGTACTCGATCACGTCGCCGGAGCGGGCCAGGGTCTCGGCCTCGGCCACGTCCGCGCTGCTCCACTCCATGGCGCTCTCCATGTCCGTGGCCACCTCGAGCAGCACCTCGGCGTCCACCTCCACGGTGGCCTGGCCGTGGAAACACCAGACCTCGTCGAGCTGGGCGCGCCACACCACGACCTCGCCCGCGTCCGCGTGGTCGCGCTCCCCGTGTTCGATCCAGTCGGCGATGGCCTGGATCTCGGCCCAGGTGGGATCGGCGAGGGCGTGACCTGGCCACGCGACCAGGACGGCGACGGCGAGCCATGGCGTGCGGATCATGGGTCCTCCGGGGCTGACCACCCGCTGGGGTTCCGATCGACCGGTATACTCGCTCGCCGCAACCCCTGTCCAAGCCGAAGACCGGGAGCAGCCGATGAGCAAGATGGTGCCCAAGGTCATCCTCGAGGGTACGCGGATGACGTGGAAGACCGAGATCGCCTTCGCCCTCAACGAGCACCCGCGCGTGGTCGGCCCGCGCAGGTACCGCTACCACTCGCCGCTGGTGTCTGCCGAGTGGTGCGGCTTCACGGACACGCCGTGGGGTCGTGGCCTGCTGAACTTCCTCCCCGAGGAGGAATCGCTGGCCATGGACACCTACGACACGTGGGTCCACCTGTTCGAGAACCTGCGCCACTACTCGTGGATCGTGGATCGCTTCCACATCTCCACCCGAGCGGCGCAGATCCAGCAGCGCGATCACGATATCGACTTCGGCTGGCTCGAGCAGCGCCTGCATGCCCTGGGATTCGGCCTCGTGTTCTGTACGCGCGATCCGGCGTCGTTCGAGGCCGCGCGCGAGCGGCGGCTGCAGATCTCGGGCAAGCCGTCGCAGTACGACGACCTCGACGTGTTCGTGCGTGAGCAGGAGCTGCTGCGACGGCTGGTGTCGGAGTCGCGCCTGCCCGTGCTGGAGCTCGACGTGACCGGTGACGACGTGGCCGGGGCCGCGGACCGCGTCGCGGACTGGCTGGAGGCCACCGGCCTGCTGTGGTCGACCCCATGACGACCATCCCCGACCGGCTGCCGTCCCGCACCCTCGACATCGCCCTGCACTTCATGGCGACCATGTGCGATCCCTCGATCAACGTGGTCATCGACCTCGACGGCCACCTGGACGAGGACCGCCTGCGCCGCGCCCTTCGCCTGCTGCTCGACGCAGAGCCCGTGATGGGTTCCGTGTACGTGCCGCGCTTCTGCCTGCCGTACTGGCAGCGGCTGGAGCGTGGAGAGCTGGACGGCGCCGAGTTGCTCGAAGTGCAGGACGGTGAGGTGGACGCCCGGGTGGAGCGGCAGCGGGGTTTCCTCGCCGAGCCGACCGATACCACGCGTGGGCCACGAATCCGCGGGCTGCTGTTGCGTGGCGAGCACGATCGGCTGGTGCTCAAGATCGACCACCAGACCGCGGACGCCGGTGGCGCCAAGGACGTGATCTACCGGCTGGCGGAGATCTATCGAGCGCTGGGCGGAGATCCCGGGCACGTGCCCGAGCCGCGCCTGGGAACGCGCAGCCTGCGCCTGGTCTACCGCCGGCTGCTGCCGTGGTGCCTGCCCCAGCTGCTGGTGCGCATGCTGCGCGACACGCGCGCCTCGCTGTTGCCCCCCACGCACCTGCTGCTGCCCATGGACCCGGTGCGCGAGGGACCGCCGGAGCACCACACGCGGCACTTCGACGCCGAGCGCGTGCGTCTGCTGGCCGGCAACGAGCTCGGCGCCACGCTCAACGACGTGTTCATCGCCGGGTTCCTGCGCTCGCTGGTCCGGGTGGCCGACTGGAACGGCACCGACGTCCTGCGGCTGTGGGGTACCTGCGACCTGCGGCGCTACATCCCGGATCGACGCGCGGACGGCGTGTGCAACCTCACGGGCTTCATGTACCAGCGGTACGGCACCGACCTCGGTGACCGGTACGAGGACACGCTGGCCCGGGTGAAAGCGGTGATGGACGAGATCAAGGGCTGGTACCCCGGGCTGGGCTACCCCCTCACCACGTGGCTGACCCTCCTGCCGTGGCCCCTCGGCGTGACGCGGCTGCTGCTGGGCCCCTTTCGCAAGCACATGCTGGTCGGCGGAGGCATGCCCCCCGTGCTGACCAACATGGGCCCCATCGACGAGCAACTGCTCGACTTCGGTGATCCGGCCGTCGAGTACGCCTGGCTGGTCGTGCCGACCTCCTACCCCGCGGGCTTCATGGCCGGCCTGTCCGGCTTCCGTGGCCGGATCACCATGACCGCCAACCACTACCCCTCCGCCGTGTCGAGGGAGAAGATCGTGGCCCTGCTCGACGGGGTGGACGACGAGCTGCCCTGAAGCCTCAGGGGAGCGGCTCGTACTCGTCGTCCTGGCCGTAGAAGGTGAAGGTCTGGTCCACGCCGTCCTCCACCACGATGGGATCCGTGAGCCGGTAGACCTCACCGGTCAGCACCCACGACGTGGGGCTGAGGAACGTCAGCTCCCGCTCGCCGGCCTCCACCAGCAGGATCTCCGAGGCGCCGGTGTCGAGGAAGTACGCGTACTCGTCAAGCGCGGCACTGTAGCCTTCCTCGCCCAGCTGGATGTCGTCGAGCATCGGCTCGATCAGCTGGAACGCGTCCAGATCGACCGCGATGGTGATCTCGGCGCCCGGCAGCACGGTCACGTCGCACACCGCCGGCGTGCCTCCCTCGGCCACCTCGACCGTGGCCGTGCCAGCGCCAACGGCCAGCACGGTGGCGACGCGGGGATCGGTCGCGTCCGGCGTGACGATCACCACGTCCTCGTCCGACGAGGTCCACTTCGTCTGCACCAGGTCACTGGAGGTCGTCGCGTTCCCACCCTGGTCGGCGGTCAGCGTGGATTCCTGGCCGTTGATCAGCTCCAGGCCGGTGGTGGACAGCTCCAGGTCGACACAGCCCACGGACAGCAGGCCCAGGGAGAAAACCAGGATGATCAGGACGGACTTCATCGCGAACCTCCGATCGACGCGCAGTGGTCCCCACTCCGGAAGCGCTCTACGCGTGCTACCGGACGGCCGGGTATCGGTCTTGGCCGGGGTCCAGGAGGTTCGACGCACGAGACCCCCGATCATTCGACGGGCGGCGCTGGTATCCTGCGGCCATGTCTGCTGCAGCGCTTCGCCCCTGGTGTGTTTCCGTGTTCACGACGGTCGCCCTGTGCGTCCCCTCGACCACCCTCGCCACCACCCCGGTCGAGTACGAGGACGCGGGTTGGCGGTACGACGATTCGGGCGTCGATCCCGGCGCGACCTGGATGGACCCCTCGTACGACGACAGCACCTGGGCCGAGGGCACGGCGGAGCTGGGGTACGGGGACGGGGACGAGGGGACCGAGCTGACCGACCACGGCGGGTACGCGTACTACGCCCGCTTCACCTTCGAGCTCACCGACGTCAGTCACCTCGCGGCGGGGTACCTGGACCTGGTCTACGACGACGGCGCCGTGGTCTACCTCAACGGCGTGGAGGTGGACCGCTTCGACATGCCCGTCGGCGTCATCACCCACACCACGCCCGCGGCGTCGCCCACCGGTCCCGAGATCGAGGTCACGGGCGTCGCCGTCGATCCCACGCTGCTGGTGCAGGGCGACAACGTCCTGGCCGTCGGCGTGCACCAGTACGATCCCACCTCCTCCGACCTCAGCCTCGACGCCCAGCTGTGCTTCGACATCGACCGCGGCCCCTACCTGCTGGAGGTGGACGCCGATTCGGTCACGGTGATGTGGGGGACGTGTGCGGCGGGCGACAGCTCGGTGGAGTACGGCCCGACCCCGGCGTACGGCGACACCGAGTACGATGCCGCGGCCGTCACGCTGCACGAGGTCCCGCTCACGGGACTCACGGCGGACACCGAGTACCACTACAGGGTCAGCAGCGATGGCGTGTCCGGCCTGGACAGCACCTTCCGGACGGCCCCTGCGACGGGCACGGACTTCACCTTCGCCTTCTACGGCGACAGCCGTCAGGGCACGGCCATCCACGGTGGCATCGCCACCCTGATCGCGGCCGAGGACCCGGCCCTGGTGATCCACGGCGGAGACATGGTGACGGACGGGCGATCGTGGAGCCAGTGGGGAGAGGACTTCTTCGACCCGGCCCACCCCTACCTCCCCGACGTGCCCCTGTTCCCGGTCCCGGGCAACCACGAGGGTCCGTTCGCGCCGGCGCCGACCTGGTACGACGACCTGTTCCCGCCCGTCGTGGCTGGCGAGCTGTACTACAGCGCCGCGTGGGGCGACGTGCGGTTCGTGGTGGTGGACACCAACGACGCCGACCTGGTTGGCGCAGACCCCGAGTCCAGCGACCAGTACCTGTGGCTCGAGGCGGAGCTCGCCTCGGCCGCCGAACCCATCCTGGTGGTGGCCCATCACCACCCCGTCTATTCCTCGGGCTGGCACGGCAACGACGCGGAGGTGCTGACCATCCAGGACTACCTCGTCCCCCTGTACCAGGCCCATGACGTGGACGCGGTGCTGGTCTCCCACGAGCACTTCTACGAGCGCAGCTTCGACGGCGCGTTGCACGTGCTGACCGTGGGCGGTGGTGGCGCCAACCTCCTGCCCTACACCCCCATCGCCAACCCCTACCAGCAGTTCCAGGCCGACGACACCTGCTACGCGATCTTGGACGTCGTGGGCGAAGAGCTCTGGGCGACGGCCTACGACGGGGACGGCGCGCTGCTGGAGCCGGACCCGATCCTGTTGACCAACGACGCGCCCACGCTCGCCCTCGACGCGCTCGACTCCTGCGCCACCGCGGACGACGAGCTCGGTGTCAGCTGGACCGACGACGACCCGGATGGCGACGCGCTGATCGAGTTCTGGCTCGATGCCGACGGCGGCGACTGCGACGGCGAGGCCGTGGGCACGGGCTACTCCGAGGACGACGCCCTGGACGAGGCCACGCTGGACGTGTCCGGCGTGGCCGGGGGCGTGTACTCGGTGTGCGCCCTGATCAGTGACGAGGTGCACGAGGTCGAGGCCTGGGCCGCCGGCACGGTGCGTGTGTACCCCCCCATCGTCGGCATCGGCTACGAGGTGCTGCCCATGGGCAGCTCGTGGCGCTACCTGGAGGCTGCTGCCTACCCGGGCTGGGACTGGAAGAACCCGACCTATGACGACTCCACCTGGGACGAGGGGTGCGGGGAGCTGGGATATGGCGAGGCCGACGAGCGCACGGAGATCGACTACGGCCTGGATCCCAACGACAAGTACCCCACCACCTACTTCCGCACCACGTTCGAGCTGACCAACCCGCTGCCGTCGCGGCTGGTACTGGAACTCGTGGTCGACGACGGGGCCGTGATCTGGCTCAACGGCAACAAGGTCCGGGGCGTGAACATGCCCCCGGGCCCGGCCCAGTACGACACCCTGGCCGGCATCCACCGAGAAGGCGATCCTGCCATGGTGCGCGCCCTCCCGCTGTGGGCCGCGAGCTGGTTCATCGAGGGGGACAACGTGCTGGCCGTCGAGGTGCACCAAGCCGACGTGGCCAGCTCCGACCTCTCGTTCGACCTGCGCCTGGTCGCAATCCCATGACACCCACAGGGGTGGGGGTGGGGGTGCTACAAGGGGTGCCAACCACCTATGTGATGTGCCTCCCTCGTGAGGTGGGCCCTGGGGGGCTCGGGTGGCCCCCGGGGCGTACCTGTGTTCTTGAGTGGGGATGGTCAGGTATGGCGGTTCAGGCGGGCGGATACGGTGGACGGGGATGGTGTCATGTGG
>CAZXHG010000342.1:0-8956 GCA_964639985.1 uncultured Rickettsiales bacterium | reverse complement strand
CCGGCGTTGATCGACTCGTAGCCGCTGGTGCCGGAGCCCACGCTGCGGCGGGCCTCGGCCGGGGTGGCGGACGCGCACAGCAGTGCGACCGCGAGGGTGATCAGGGCGAACCTGCGCATGAGTAACCTCCGACCCCCCCGATGGGCATGAGTGTAACGGAGCGTCCGACGAAGCGTCGAGTTGAGCGGTCAGTCGCGCGGCTCGACCTGGTCCACGTAGCCCAGCGCGCGCAGCGCCTCCTCGGTCTCCGGGTCCAGCACCCGCCGCTCCCGCGATGGCAACTGCCGCTGCTTGCTCGATCCGTACCACGCCTCGAGCTGGCCCAGCAGCCGCTGCACGTCGTCCTCGTGGGTCTCGAGCAGGTCCTCGTGCTCGCCCCAGTCCGACCAGGCGCGGAACAGGTGGTTGCCGGAGATGAACGGGTCGGTGCCGTACTGCTTGATGAACTTCAGCTCGCCGCTGTAGATCGCACGCCCGGCGCCGCCGACCGACTCGGCGTAGATCGCGTCGTGCACCGGCACCCCGGGCGTGGCCATGGCCGGCACCAGGGACGCACCGTCCATCTCGTACGGGCCCACGTCCACGTCGACCAGGTCCAGGATGGTGGGGGTCACGTCCGCGCCGCTGACCAGGCTGCCCACCCGCGTGGCGGCCGGCACGCGGTCGGGGAAACGTACGATCAGCGGCACGTGCAGCGACGGGTTGTACAGGCCGCGGTGGCAGAAGTAGACCCCGTGCTCGGTCATGCTCTCGCCGTGGTCACCCACGATCACCAGCACGGTGTCGTCGAGCTCGTCGGCCTGCCGCAGCACCTGCAGCAGCGCCGCGATCTCGCTGTCGGTGTAGCTGACCTCGCCCTTGTACAGGGAGATCTGCGTGTCCGGGTCCACCGCGCCCTTGTCCATGAACCACGGGTCGATCTCCATGAACTTCGCCGGAGGTATCGGACCGTACTCCTGCTTCTCGGGGTACATGGTGTTGAACGGCTCGGGCGGGCGGTAGCTGCCGTGGGGGTCGTAGTAGTGGACCCAGGCGAAGAACGGCTCGTCCGACGCGGTCAGTTCGTCCAGGGCCCGGCCCAGGCCCGCGTCGTTGCGGTCGAAGGCCCGCATCTCCGGGCCCTCGCAGGGCAGGAACCGCTCGAAGCCCTGGTCGAGGTGGGTGTTGGGCGCGTCCAGGTGCTTGACGCTGACCGCGGCCAGGGTGCGGTAGCCCTGTTCGGACAGGATCTCGGCCAGGGTGACCGCCTCGTCTGCCAGCAGGGTGCGGTTGTTGACCAGCCGGTGGCGGGCCACGTACAGCCCCGTGAGGATGGAGGCGTGGGACGGGTTGGTGCCCTGGGAGGTGGAGACGGCGCGCTCGAACAGCGCCCCCTCGGCGGCCAGGCCGTCCATCACCGGGGTCTTGACGTCCGGTGACCCGTAGCAGCCGAGGTGGTCGGCGCGCAGGGTGTCGATGGTGATCAGCAGGACGTTGGGCCTGGCGGGGCCAGTGGGGGTGGCCGGCTCGTCCGTCCCCTTGCCGCACCCCGGTGCCGTGGCGCACAGCGCCGTGAGGGCGCACAGGGCGAACCAGGGGGCGGGGCGGGGCATCGGGCCTCCTCGAGCGCGTATCCGATCGCGTCGCACGGCATGATACCTTCTGGACCCGCCAGCGACGAATGGCAAGCCACGGAGGTGCGAAGCGGTGCACATCGCCTTTCTCGGAGACCTGTCCCAGGACGTGAACGTGGTGCAGGGGGTGGCGCAGCACAGCCGTGGCGGGGGTGTGTTCTACGGCGGCATCGCCGCGCACCGGCTGGGCGTGCGGACCACGGTGTACACCAAGTGCGAGCCCGGGCACGAGGCGCGGTTCGTGGAGCTGGTCGAGGCGGGGGTGCCGGTGCGGTACCTGCCCGCGGTTAGCTCGACGTCGGTCCGCAACGACTACCCCACCGACGATCCGGACGACCGCACCTCGACCTTCCTCACCCGGGCCACGCCGGTGACCGTGCACGACCTCGACCGGGTCGAGGCGGACGTGCTGCACGTCAACCCGCTGTGGCTGGACATGGTGCCGCCGGAGCTGCTGTTGCGGGCGCAGGGGCGGTTTCGCCTGCTCGGCGCGGACGCGCAGGGGTTCCTGCGCCGCGTGGCCGACGACGGCTCGTCGACGTTCGCCGACTGGCCGGACAAGGAGCGTTACCTGTCGGCCCTGGACGTGCTGAAGGTGGACCTCAACGAGGCGCGCACGATCACCGGGCTGGACGAACCCGAACCAGCTGCACGCGCCCTGCACTCCCTGGGCGCGCGCACCGTGCTGCTGACCCACGCGGGCGGCGTGCTGAGCTTCGACGGCGACCAGGTCTGCACCGCGCCCTTCGGCCCGTACACCATCGAGGGCCGCACCGGCCGCGGCGACACCTGCACGGCCGCCTTCCTCGTCGGCCTCGACCGCACCGACCTCGCCGGCGCCACCCGCCTGGCCGCCGAGGTGACCACCGCCAAGATGCAATACCCGGGACCGTACAGAGGGTAGATCTCCTATTGGTCGTACCAAATTCTTGACTTGCGCGCGTATTCCGGATAATTGGTACGACCAATGGCTGAGAACATCACCGATCGACTGTTCAAGGAGCTGCGGGATCAGCTGCTCGACGGCGCGTGGCCCGAGGGCGAGCGCTTGCCGTCGGAGCGTGCGCTGGCCGAGCAGTACGGCGTCAACCGGGTGTCCGTGCGCGGCGCAGTCGGCCGCCTCGTTGCCCTGGGCCTGGTCACGGTCAAACGGGGCGACGGGATCCGGGCCACCGGCCTGCGCGAGACCGGCAGCCTCGACCTGCTGGGCCACCTGCTGGCCGCGAGCGCGGAGCAGACCGTGCCCCTGGACGTGGTGCGGGACATGCTGGAGGTGCGGCGCATGGCCGCGGCCGAGGCCGTGGCCCTGGCCTGCGAGCGTGCCACGGCCGAGGACCTGGCCGCCCTCACCCGCATCGCCGCGGATCAGACGCAGGTGATGGACGACCCGGCCGCGTTCCACGCCGGCGACCTCGCCTTTGCCCGCGCCGTGCTGGCCGCGGGCCGCAACATGGCGCTGCAGCTGCTGCTGAACACCATCGAGCGGTTCTACGACGCGCGCCCGGAGATCGGCCGGGCCATGCTCGCCGATCCCTCGGTCACCCTGTCGAGCTACTACGCCACCATCGCGCTGCTGGAGCAGCGTTCGCCCGCTGCGGCCCGCGACGCGGTCCGCCAGACCCTGGAACAGCTCGACGCGGTCGCGCTCGGCCGCCTGGAGGGGACCCCATGATCACGTCCTTCTGGCGCCAGCAACACCCCGCGTACCGCAACTTCCAGCTCGCCTACACGGTGCTGACGCTCAACTTCCTGATCCCGGCCACCAGCTACCTGGTGGCGCCGGACATGATGGTGAGCAGCGTGCACGACCTGGGCGCGCTGCTCACCGACGCGCCGTACACCGCGTGCGAGGACAGCCACATGTGGCGCTTCCTGGCCGTGTCGGACGTGTGGACCCTGGGCTTCATGTGCCTGCTGTTGCAGCTGAACCTGCGGCGGTGGTACCCGGTGCTGCTGGTGCTGCTGTTCTGCAAGGGCAGCTCGGTGGTGGCCTCGGCCTACGTGGGGCTGTTCCAGTACAACCACGCGTTCTTCATCTGCCCGGTGGTGCTGGACTCGGTCACCTGCCTGGCCATCGGGTTCTTCGCCACCCGCGCTCGCCGCGCCATCGGCGACGGCCCGGACGACCAGCTCGTCCCGCGCCCCCGGTTCGCTGGAGGCGCGTCGTGAGCTGGACCGGCCTGGAGCGCGGGTGGCTCGCCGCGCTGGTGGAGGCGATGATCCCGCCGCTGCCGTCCGTGCCCGCCCCGGAGCCGCGTCGGCTGGCCGAGGGCCTCGCCGCGCTGCTGGACGGCATGCCCGGCCTGCAGCGGCTGGCCCTGCGGTTCGCGGTGTGGCTGGTGTGCTGGCTGGGGCCGCTGGCCGCCCGTCGGCTGCCGCCGTTCACCCGGCTGGGTGCGGACGACCGCGACCGGGTGCTGACCGTCCTGGGTGGCTCGGACAACTTCCTGCTGCGCGAGCTGGTCGTGCTGCTCAAGCTGGTCGCCGGGCTGGTGCGGGAGCTCGATCCGGGTTTCCGCCAGGCCCTGGGCTGGGGCGAGGGAGAACCCGTGTGCATCCCTGGCGTGGGGGAGGGGACATGAGCGGGCTGACGCTGGTGACGGACGAGGGGCGAGAGGAGACCCTGGACTGCGACCTGGCCGTGGTGGGCTCGGGCGCGGCCGGCGCGGCCACGGCCGACGTGCTGGCCGAGGCCGGGCACCGGGTGGTGGTGATCGAGGAAGGTGAGCACCTGCCCCGGTCGCAACGACGCGAGGAGATGCTGTACGCGCTGGCCGAGCGCTACCGCGACTTCGGCGGCACGCCGGCCCGGGGCCGGGGCATCATCCCGGTGCTGCAGGCGCGCATGGTGGGGGGCACCACCACGGTCAACGCGGCCATCTCGTGGCGCATGCCCGAGGCGATCCACGACCTGTGGCGCGACGAGCACGGGCTGGGAGACGCGCTGCCCTGGCAGGCCCTCGAGGCCAGCTTCGACTGGCTGGACCGCGAGCTGAACGTGCGGCCGGTGCAGCCGGACGTGATCGGCGGCATCGGCGGCCTGATGGCGGCGGGCGCCCGTGAGCTGGGCATCAGCGGCCGGGTGATCGAGCGCATCGAGGACGGCTGCCGTGGCACGGGCCGCTGCCTGCAGGCCTGCCCCCACGGCGCCAAGCTGTCCATGGAGCGCTCGTTGTTGCCGCGGGCGTGCGGCAACGGCGCGACCATCCTCACCTCGGCTCGCGCCGAGCGGGTGCTGATGCGGGGGGGGCGCGCCGTGGGCGTGACCGGCCGGCGCGGTGGATCCGGGCAGCGATTCACCGTGTATGCCGACAAGGGCGTGGTGCTGGCCGCCAGCGCCACGGGCTCGCCCGTGCTGCTGCGCCGCTCCGGTCTGCGCTCGGCCGCGCTGGGCCGTCACTTCCAGGCCCACCCGGGCACAGGCCTGGCCGGGCTGTTCGACCGCGAAGTGCGGCCTTGGGCCGGGGCCACCCAGTCGTGGGAGTCGGCCCACTACTGGGACCGGCGCTTCAAGCTCGAGTCCCTGGGCCTGCCCTTCGGGCTGATGCTGGCCCGGCTGCCCGGGTTCGGCCGCGGCCTGTCCGAGGCCCTGGCCGATCTGGGCCGGGTGGCCGTGTGGGGTATCCAGGTGCGCGCCCGCGCCCAGGGCACGGTGCGGCCCGGCTGGGGGGGCATGCCCTCGATCCGCTACGACCTCACCCGCGAGGACTTGCAGACCTTTGGCGAGGCGATGAAGGTGGTGGCCGAGATGTTCTTCGCGGCCGGCGCCCGCGAGGTGTGGCCGGGTGTGCACGGGCTGCCCGAGCGCCTGACGTCCCCCGACGAGCTGCACCTGCTGACCGACGGGGAGCTGGATCCGCGGAAGGTGCACTTCATCGCCACCCATCTGTTCGGCAGCTGCCGCATGGGCGCCGACCCGGCGGCCTCGGTGGTCGGCCCCGACTTCGCCGTGCACGGCGCGGAGCGCTGCTGGGTGGTGGACTCGTCGGTGTTCCCCACCAACCTCGGGGTCAACCCCCAGCACACGATCCTCGCCGTGGCCCGCCTGGCCGGGCAGCGCATAGCCGCTGCCGCCTGATAACTGGTACGGTCAGCGGGCATGGAGCGCCCGCCGTCCCCCCGTCGCTGGCTCGCGCCGGCCCTGCTGCTGCTCGCCGTGGCCTGCGCGGCGGTGCCGGCGTGGCTCGCGTCCCGGGTCGAGCCGCCGGGCAACGACCTGGGCCTGCACGGGATGCTGGTCGATGGCGCGGCCACCACCCTGCGAGACCACGGCTGGACCGCGTTCCAGGACCCCTGGTTCGAGCACCCCGGCGGCGGCTACCCGGTGTTCCACGCCTACCCCCACCTGCCCCACCAGCTGATGGCCGCGGTGTGCGTGGCGACCGGCGCGGACCGCTGGACCGTGCTCGGCGCGGGCTGCCTGCTGATGGTGCTGCTGCTGCCGCTGGCGGTGTTCGCGGGCGGCCGGGTGCTCGGCCTGTCCCCGCCCCAGGCCGCGTTCGCCGCCGTGGTCGCGGCCACCCTGCGCTGTGCGGATCCGTACGGTCACGGCACCCTGAACTACGGGTTCGAGTCCCTGGGCATGGTGGGCCAGTTGTGGGGCATGGTGCTGGCCGCCGTGGTGTTCCCGGCCTGGGCGACCGCCTGCGCGGGCCGTGACGAGACGCGGCCCGCGCGGGCCGTGCGCCTGCTGCTCGCGGCCGCGGGCGTGAGCCTGGTGCTGCGCACCCACTTCCCGACCGCGTGGGTGATGGCCCTCGCCGCGGGGGTGTACGTGGTCGCGAGCGGGCCCCTGGCGGGCCTGCCCGCGCGCGTGGCCCGGTACGCGGCCGTGGGGGTGCTGGCGGCCGTGCTGTCGCTGGGCTTCCTCGTCGGGTTCGTGCGTGACCTCGACGCCATGGTAGTGGTCGACCTCGAGCACGACTGGAAGCTGCGCTCGCTGGGCGCGCTGGCCGTGCTGGGCCGGCTGGTGCGCGGCGAGTACCTCGACGGGCTGGCGCGCGCCCCGTGGACCCCGGCGCTGCTCACGGCCGCGGGCTGGATCGTGGGCCGGTGGGTGCGCGAGCGCCGCGCCCTCGCCGACACCGGTCTGCTCGCCGCGGCCGTGGTGGGCCTGGTGCTGCTGTTCGGCCGCCACACCTGGGGGGACTGGGTCGACTCGCTTCCCGTGGTCGGTCGGTTCCACGACCACCGCTACCTGCTGGGGCTGCACCTGCTCGCCCCGTGGGTAGTCGCGGTGGGCCTGGCCGGCCTGTGGGCGGCGCTGGGGGGCACCGCCCGTCGGGTCCGTCTGCCCGTGGCCGTGGGCGCGGTCGGCCTGGCCGTGGTGGTGCACGGCATGGCCACCTGGATCGACCTGCGCAGCTGGCGCGAGGGCACCGCGGAGTTCCAGCGCCTCGAGGCCGAGACCGAGGCCCTCGCCGGCGTGGCGGTGACCGAGCCAGGCCGGCTGGCCGTGGCCGTGCCCGATCGCGCGCGGGGCGGCACCACGCTGCTGTGGTGGCTGCGCGCCCGCGGCGCTGACACGGCCGCACAGCCCATGCACCACTACGCCACCGCCCGGGACTTCGAGCTGTTCTGGGGCGCGTGGCTGACCGGCGAGTCGGGCATGCGTGACCGCGCGCTGGTGCTCGACGACCTCGCGCCGCTGGGCGTGTCACGGCTGGTCGTACCGGCGCAGACCACCACCGATCCCCTCGGGTATCCGTGGCCAGCCGGCCTGGAACTCCGGGAGGCGGGGCCGTGGGCCGTGCTGCAGCGGCCGGACCGGGATCCACTGCGCGACGACCTGGCCCTGGTCCGGTCCGACCTGCGGGTCCGGGGAGATGATATGCGCCTGCGGGGTCTGACCCTGGCGTGGTTCCTGCTGGACATGCACAGGGCGCGACAGGTGCCCACCCTGGATGTGGCCCCTGCGCCGTCGCCCGATCCCTCCTGGTACATCCGTGACGTCTGCCTGGATGCCGAGGACGCGGACCAGCTGCTGGGGCTGCCCGCGCCGTCGCTGGACGCGCTGGGGCGCATCACGCGCGCCGCGGCGGGCGCGCGAGCCGCCGAGCGCGTTGTGCACGTCGAGGTGTCGTCCGAGGGGGTCTGGCTGCGCCAGATCCGCTCCTGGCACCCCGGGTTGCGAGCCTCGATCGACGGCGTCGAGGTCCCGGTGTACCTGCTCGTGCCCGGACACGCGGGTGTGCGCCTGCCGCCGGGGCGGCACGAGGTCGCGCTGTGGTGGCAGGTGCCCCGCTGGCGCGGGCCGTGGGCCGGCTTCAACGTGGCGTTGTACCTGGTCGGGGGAGGGTGGCTCGTGGGTCGCTGGGGGTGGCGCCGACGTCGGGCCGCGGGAGCGGCCTAGCAGGCCCGGCGTGCCCGGTTGCGCGCCTTGTCGCGGTACATGGCCCGGTCCGCGGCCGCGATCACCTCGTCCGGATCCGGCTGTCCCGGCGGACAGCAGGCCACGCCCACGCTCAGGCCCACGCGGAACGTCAGCTCGCTGGTGCAGGGCAGGCCGCCCCGCAGCCTCGTGACCACCGCGCAGCAGCCGTGGGCGTTGGTGCCCGGCAGCAGGATGGCGAATTCGTCGCCCCCGAGCCGGTAGCAACCGTCCACTTCACGCACGCTGGCCTGCAGGAAGCGGGCGACCTCCTCGAGGGCCCGATCGCCGGCGGCGTGGCCGTGGGTGTCGTTGATCGCCTTGAACTCGTCGAGGTCTACCAGGATCACGGAGAACGCGTAGCCGTGGTTGCGCCGTGCCCGCGCGCACTCCTCGGTCAGCCGCTCGTCGAACGCGCGGCGGTTGCGCAGCCCGGTCAGGGCGTCCCGGTAGGCCATGGTGCGGTAGCGGCTGAGGCGGCGGACCTCCTTGCGCAGGGCAGCGTTCTCCGCGGCGAGCTGTTCCACCACGTTGTCCAGCGACGGCTGATCCGGGCCGCGCTGCACCGTGTCGTCGTTCTGCAGGATCGTCAGGCTCATCGTTCGCTACCGTCCAGTGTCCATCGACGTCCGGGAGTGGTCTTCCTTCATCACACTCCCTACTGGTGCAAACCGCGTGCCAGCGAAAATGGGCTCAAAAAACCGAAAAACCCCCGGATCCCGTCAATGCAGTGACGCTTCGCTGACACCTGTGCGTCAACGGGCTGGCTCGGGGGGCTGTTCGCGGGACGGTGGGGGAGGGGAGGGGGGCCCTACTCGCGCTCGATGCCGAACTCCATGAGGTTGTCGCCGACCACGATCTTGTCGCCGTCGCGCATGGCGTACTGGCTCACCTGGGCGCCGTTGAGCAGGGTGCCGTTGGTGCTGCCCACGTCCTCGATCCGCCACTCCATGGACTGGGCGAAGAAGATCAC
>CAZXHG010000341.1:0-8988 GCA_964639985.1 uncultured Rickettsiales bacterium | reverse complement strand
GTATACTTTTCAGGGCATAAAGTATACAAGTCGCGACTTGACCCCCCGGATGGCCGACGACGACGTGGTCATCCAGACAGCGGCCCGCCCTACGGGCAGGCCACCGACTGGATGACCACGTCGTTGTTGTCCTCGTCACACTCCAGCTGGATGCCCTCGCCGGTGGAGAACATGTCCACGCGCAGCTTGATCGCGCCAGCCGGCACGGTGTGGGGATCGAAGGGGATCTCGAGGCTGGCCGAGGTCCAGCCCGCGGGGATGGAATCCGGCACGTAGGTGTCGCCCAGCAGGAAGTTGTCGTGGTCGTCCCACAGGGTGACCGGGAGACCTGCGTTGACGTCGAGGGCGCCCGCGTTGCGCACGCGGAACACCAGGGTCAGCTCCGTGGGGCAGCCCGCGTCGCAGATGCCCAGCACCTGGGGCTGCACGTCCGCCACCGGATAGCCGTCCCAGCCGGTCTCGGGGCGGGCCTGGCGGAAGCTGTTGTGCACCTCCCAGGGGTTCTCCTGGAACTGGGGGATGGTGCCGTCGTCGTTCACGTTGGTCACGAAGTACGCGTGCTGGTTCCACACCCGCCGTGTCTGCCACCAGCCGGTCTCGTTGATCCCGGTCAAGGCGGTGACGCCGTCCCAGCCGGTCTCCTCGAACACCCGGTTGGAGGGCAGCACGATGTCGGCCGCGCCGTCACCGTTGACGTCCACCACCACCGGGTACTCCACCTGGGTGCGGCTGCTGTGCTCCGGCTCCTGGAACACGATCGCGCCGCTGGTGCCCTCGAAGATGTAGAACGTCTCCTCGTCGCCGTACACCACCTCGGCCGTGCCGTCGCCGTTGAAGTCGAACACCGTGGACCCGGTGATGCCCGACGACGTCTCCGCGGTCTCGTGGGACCACAGCAGCGAGCCGTCCCCGTCGTACACCTGGTAGTAGTACTTGTCCGCGATCCCGATCTCCGGCAGCCCGTCGCCGTCGAAGTCGGCCACCGTGGGCGGCGCGCCGTTGTTGGAGTTGCCCAGGGTGTCGACCGGGCCCCACAGCACGCCACCGGCGTGGTCCTGCAGCCGCAGGGCGCCGTCGCCGGACACCACGATCTCGGGATCGCCGTCGAGGTCGAAGTCCCCCACCGCGGTGGTGCCGTCCTCCTCGCCGTTGTACCAGAGCGCCGAGCCGTCCTTGTGGTAGGCCGCGTTGCCGGTCACCACCTCCAGGATCCCGTCGCCATCGAGGTCCACCGCGTAGGCGATGGGCTGGGCGGTGGCCGCCTTGCCCGCCCCGTACTCGCCCTGGCCGTGGAAGGTGCCGTCCGCGCCCAGGATCACCCGACCGAAGATCACCTCGGGCGAGCCGTCCGCGTCCATGTCGTGCAGCGAGATCGCGCCCTTGGAGACGGTCTCCTGGCTGGGCGTGCTCCACAGGATGTCGCCCGCGGCCGAGTAGCAGACGATGTCGTGGTTCACGGTCGTGACCACGATCTCGGGCCCAGGTGACGAGGCCACCAGCTCACCGGCCGCTGGCGCGCCGCCGGAGGGCAGCTCGGTGAGGGTCGGGTCGTACCAGTGCTCGTGGCCGTCGTCTCCGCTGATCACCCGCAGCAGGCCGTCGCAGTTGTGGCACTCGTTGGCCATGCCGTAGAACACCACGTCCGGCACGTCACCCGGCCCGCCGATCACACCGTCGCCGTCGTCGTCCGTCAGATCGATCACCACCGGGATGCTCAGGACCTGGAAATGGTCGGGCTGGTCCGTGGGCTCGGTCCACTGCCACAGCATCTCCATCTGGGGATCGAACTGCTCGTACGGCTCGGTGGAGGTGCAGCCGTCGTCCGGCGTGCCCTCCTCCGCGTCGAACGGATCGCCGCAGGCGTCCACCGTGTCGTCGTCGTCGTCGCTCAGGTCCGGAGTGCTGTCGTCGTCCGCAGGCTCGGACCAGGTGTCCGGGCAGCCGAACAGGAGGAGAGCGGTGAGCAGGGGAGCGAGCGCTCGGATCGGCGGGGGCATGATCCCTCCGGGTCGATGGCAGTCTACCGCGCCCTCCCCGGTGCTGGACGAACCGCATGGTGAACGCAGGCCCTGGTAGGATCGCGCGGGGAGGTCACCGTGCGTCACTGGATAACCGCCGCGGTCGTCGTCCTTCTCGTCTCCGGCTGCCCCTCGGAGCCCCCGGGCGACGACGACACGTCCGCGGCGGACGACGACACCACGGCCGGTGACGACGACACCGCGACCGGCGAGTGCGAGGCCTGGGTCGAGGTGACCAGCGGCCAGCTGCATTCCTGCGCCCGCTGCGTGGACGGCCGCGTGCGTTGCTGGGGCTCGGACCTGGCGGGCCAGACCACTGAACCCGACGGCGAATTCCTGGCCGTGGCCGCCGGATTCCAGCACACGTGTGCCGTACGCACCGACGGCACGCTCACCTGCTGGGGCGACGACGGCGAGGAGCAGGCCACGCCCCCGCTGGACAGCGGATTCGTGGGTGTCACCGCGGGTTACTACCACGCCTGCGCCCAGGGCGGGGACGACCAGGTGACCTGCTGGGGGTACGAGGGCAACGGCCAGGTGCCGGCGCCGGACGAGCCGTTCGCGTCCCTGGACGCGGGGCGCTACCACAACTGTGCGCTACGGACCGACGGCACGGCCGCGTGCTGGGGTTCGGACAGCGACGGCCAGTCCGCGCCCCTGGCGGGCGCCTTCCTCCAGGTCACGGCCGGCGCCTACCACAGCTGCGGGATCCGCGAGGACGGGGTGGTCGAGTGCTGGGGCTGCGGCGGCGACTTCCACGACTTCGAGCAGTGCGATCCGCCCGCCGACACCTTCCAGCAGATCTCGGCCGGGACCTACCACAACTGCGGGATCATGCCCGACGGCCTGGTGCAGTGCTGGGGAAAGGACAACGTGGGCCAGTCCACGGCCCCGTCCGGCTCGTTCCGCCAGGTCGCGGCCGGGTTCGAGCACACCTGCGGCGTGCTGCACGACGGCCACCTGCTGTGCTGGGGCAGCGACGCCTCGGGCCAGTGCTCAGGGCCCTGAGGCCGGGTCGCAGTACACCACCGCGTCCACGGCCTCCCATCGGCTCAGCAGCCCGCCACCCACCTCGCTGACCGGGTCCACGAACAGCACCCGCTGCTCGTCGCCCAGCCACATGGAGTCCGCGAACCACAGCAGGGGTGCGTCCTCGCCCACCGCACCGATCTCGAATCCGCCGATGTCCCCTTCGAGCTCCACGCCGGACAGCGGACCGTCGGATGGGATCATGCCCACGGCCCCTTCGCCGCCCCGGTGAACGCAGTCCCGCCAGTGGTAGAAGCCCCAGCTGCCCTCCAGGATCCCGGCGCGGCCGGTCGTCCACTCCGACGGCGGCAGATCGCCCAGCTCCGGACCCACCAGGAGCATCCGGTACCCGCGCTGCAGTGCGTGGTCCGCGATCTCCCGCAGGTACGTGTCCGGCTCGGCCGCGCGGTCCTCCGCGGTCGCGGACCGGCCCAGGCCCGGAACCCCGGCCAGGCCGCTGGCGAACAGCAGCAGCACGGCCACCACCCCCACCCAGGCACCGTACCGACGAGGTCCCGTCCAGGCCGCGACCAGCTCGAACGCGCCCACGCCGATCACCAGCAGCAAGGGTGCGAGCAACACCATGCGCCGCGGCACGGGCGGCATCACGAAACCCAGCACGGCCAGCTGGGCGACCACCAGCACGCCCAGCAGCACAGGGACCCCGGGCGGCCAGCCCCTCCGCCACGCGAGCCCGACCAGGCCCAGCAGCACCACCAGCACGTGCGCCGTACCCAGGATCGGCGAGGCGCCGTCGTCCACGTGGTCCGACCGCGGCCACGCCGCGAACACGGTCACCAGCACCTCGAGCGCGGCGCGGGGTACGGGTGCGAGCCCGGTGGGATCCATGACCCGGAACCGCTCGTCCGAGGCCAGGGCCTGGGTCGGCATGAACTCGCCGTCCACGTAGATCAGGCTCGCGGGGTCCGCCCGGGTCAGCAGCAGCACGACGGCGAGAGGCGCCAGCAGCACCAGGAACGGCGCGATCAGCCGGCTGGAGCGGAGGCGACCACCGCGGACCTGCTGCCACGCCACCAGCGCGGTGACCACAGGCAACATGGCCAGCGCGAACCGCAGCGGCGCGAACCCGTACAGGTCGGCCAGCAGCACCAGGCCCAGGGCGACTCCCCCCCGCTCCCCCGCGCTGCCCATCCAGCGCACGTACGCCAGCACGGTCAGCGTGGCCAGCAGCAGGGACGGCCCCAGGTAGCTGGCCACGTGACCGTAGTCCAGCACGGCCGGCGCGGACGCGAACAGGGCCGCGCCGCAGGCGGCCCCACCCGGGGCGAAGCGGGCGCGCAGGGACCGGTGCAACAGCAGGACCGCGGCCAGGGCGCAGGCCGCCGAGATCGCCCGCATCACCGTGAATGACGCGCCGGCCAGGGCGAACGCGGTCAGCACCAGCGCCCGGTAGGGACCCGACTCCAGGGAGCAGCGCGCCGTCCCGGTGGTCAGCCGCGCCAGCTCCGCCGGTTGCCACCCCATCTCCGACAGGCACCCCCAGCATTGCCAGTGGGAGATGAAGCGGGAGGCGGCGTCCCGGTCGATGCCCGCGAACAGGGCCGTGGCCGCCAGACACAGGGCCAGGGCGGAGACGCCATCCCACGCGACGGTGGGCTCCACCCGTCCGCGCTCGACCGGATCGGACCGCAGCATGGCGGCCAGGGCCGTGGCCGCCCCCAGGACCAGCAGCAGCAGCACGGCCAGGGTCGCGCCGTGGCTCATGAACAGCCGCGCGCCCAGGGCGAAAGCGGCCACCGGGATCACGATCGTCGGCCACACGGGCACGGCGGCACGCGCGCGAGGGTGGAGCGAGGCCACGCCAGCCATGACCACCGCGAGCAACAGCAGCAGGGTCAGGGCCAGGCCGCCGCGCTCGGCCAGCGCGGTGGTCCCCTGTTCGAGCACGGTCCCGGGCCACGCGAGCAGCCGGAGTGGGACCTCGGGGTAGGGCCAGTCCAGCACGCTGCCCGCGGCCGACAGCACACCGGCCGCCACCGGCAACACCCACAGCAGGAGGACCGGTCGCAGGGAGGTCAACGGGAGGAGCCGTTCCCGCCCTTGCCGAGCAGCCGCGCCAGGATCGGACCCCAGAGCCACTCGTAGAAGCCGGGGTAGAACCCGGTGCCGCGGAACACCGCGCCCCAGCGGAAGGCCCAGTCCAGGCCGAGCGCGAGGATGATCAGGAACAGCGTGCACTGCGCCCCGCCGAACAGCGCGACGCCCTCCTTCATGGTGCTGATCAGGTTGCCCCAGCCGGACACGCCCCAGAAGAACAGCAGCAGGACGGCCACCCCGGCCTCGGCCGTGACCGATGCCCGCGTCGCGCTCTCGGGATTGATCCCCAGCCTGTCCTGGATCCGCGCCTTCACCATCGACGGCAACAGCCCGATCACGGGCATGGCCACGAAGATCAACGGCCCCAGCCCCTCGCCGGCCATGGACCGCCGCGCCGCCCCGTCCCGAGCCAGCACGTAGCTCGCGTCGTACTCGATGCGCGGCCCGGGCAGGTCCGTGCTGCGCTCCGGCCACGGCTCGAGCACGAACCGCACCTTCCCCCACTTGCCCTCGGTCCGCTCGACCGGGAAGTACAGGTGGTTGCGAAACCGGATCTGTGGCCTGCGGTGCTGCCGCACCTGCCAGTCGGGCATGTCCCGGGCCGCGTCCACCACCAGCCGGCGGCCCTCGAACCAGACCGTGTCGGAGCCGACCTCGAACGACGCCATCGCCCCTCCCCTACCCCGGGATGGTGTGCACCACCAGCGTGTTGGTCATGCCCGGCTCGCCGATGGGCCGGCCCGAGATCACCACGATCTTGTCCCCGGGCGCGGCCAGGTCCCGCTCCAGGGCGAGCTCGGCGGCCTGGGCCAGCACCTGGCGGGTGTGCTCCGGGGCCGGCGACAGCGCCGGCTGCACGCCGTAGTACAGGCACATGCGCCGGGTCGTACCGCGGTCCTGCGACAGGGCCAGCACCGGCACTGGCAACCGGATCTTGCTGAGCATGCGCGCCGTGGTGCCCGTGGCAGTGAACACCCCGACGGCCGCGATCTGCATCTGCTCGGACCGCACCAGGGTCTTGACCGCGCCGGCCAGCGCGGCCGTGGTGCGGGCCTGCGCGTGCAGCACCCGGTCCACGGCGGACTGCTCACACGACTGGGCCCGCGACACGATGCGGTTCATCATCCACACGGCCTCGACCGGGTACTGGCCCACCGCGGTCTCGCCCGACAGCATGACCGCGTCGGCCTGGTCCAGCACGGCGTTGGCCACGTCCGACACCTCGGCGCGGGTGGGCCGCGGGGCGTGGGTCATGGTCTCCAGCATCTGCGTGGCGATGATGCACACCTTGCCCTGCCGCTGGCACAGCCTCGCTATCTGCTTCTGCGCCACCGGGACCGACGGCAGGTCCATCTCCACGCCGAGGTCGCCGCGAGCGACCATCACGCCATCGGCCTCCTCCACGATCGCGTCGATGTCGTCCAGGGCCTGGGGCTTCTCGATCTTGGCGATCACATGGGGATGCGCATCGTGCGCGGCGAGCAGTGCGCGCAGTTCACGCACGTCGTCGGCGCTGCGCACGAACGACAGCGCCACGAAGTCGATGTCGTGCGCGGCGATCCAGGCCACGTCAGCCCGATCCTTGTCGGTCAGGGCCGACAGCTGCAGCGCGCTCTGCGGCAGGTTGACCCCCTTGCCCGCAGACAGGGGCCCGCCGTGCACGACCCGGCAGGTGATCTCCTCACCGTCCACCTCCTCCACCCGCAACCGCAGCCGGCCATCGTCCAGCAGCACGGCCTCGCCCGGCTGCACCGACTCCACGAGCTCCGGCAGTGTGGTGGAAATACGCTCGGCCGTGCCCACCACCGGTTCGCGCTGGATCACGAGGTGGGCGCCCTTGCGCAGCACCACCCCCGCCCCCACCTGCCCCACCCGGATCTTGGGCCCGCACAGATCGGCCAGCACGGCCAGCGACATGTCGAGCTCCTCCTCGACCGCCCGCACGTGCTCCACCAGCGCGGCCCGCCCCTCTTCACTGCCATGGGAGAAGTTGACGCGAAACACGTCACACCCCGCCTCGGCCAGCGCCTCGATGGTCCCCCGATCCCCGCTCGCCGGCCCCAACGTCGCCACGATCTTGGTGCGAATGCTCATGGCTGGAAGGCTAGCGGGGAAAAGGGGACGCTCACAACTGAACAACTGACTCAGGCGAGTTGGTTGTTCAGTTGTGAGCGTCCCCTTTTCTCTCCACGGCACGTAGAAGCAAGGTCGCGATCTTCTCGTTGGCTTCGGCAGTGGGGTGCCGATCTGCCTGGAAGCGTCGTTCTGCAGGCAGAGCCAACATGGCCTCGCGGGAGTCGATGATGGGCAGCCGGTTCGATTCACAGGCCTCCCGTATCGTGATCTCCCTCCAGCCTGGCTCCGCTTCCAGCTCCTCCTCACGGTGGAACAGCAAGAGGTGGCAACGTCTGCCATCACAGCTGTCGGCCAGCCGCGCCAACAGGAGCCGCGCGATCTCGGTCTTCTCGTCGACTCGGCACGACAGCTCGACACCACGCCGAGCTGCGATCTGCCGAGCGAAGGTGAGCCGCGTACGCGTCACCACGTAGGAACGAATCGGAGGTCGATGACGGCGGAAGTACGCCTCGGGTTCCTGGGCGAGGTGGTCCCTGTGCTCCAGGAGTCGTCCCTCCTCCACGCTGAACCATGGCTTCGGACCGGATCTGACCGCCAGGATCGTCCGGTCCAGGTCGGTGGTCAGCACACCGACGAAGACATCCTGGGCCTCCAGTTCGGGCAACGACCTCTCCACAGCCAGGACTATCTGACCGAGACCATATCCGCCCACGGCGAAGTTCATCACCCGGTGGGATGGCAACTTCTCCTGGAGATGCCCCGCGATCCGCGCTGGGTCCGGGGTGGTCCCGAACATGAAGGAATCTCCGAACAGTGGCGCAACCGGTCGCTCGTCGCCCAGGAGCGGACGCGGGTGGTACCAGGCACCAGACTCGTCACGATTCGCAACGTCGATGGTCCAGCCGAGGTCTCTGTCCCACTCTCCCGCCGGATGCATGTGACGTGGCCCGGACCATCCGTCCGCCCGGTGCACGAGCAACCAGTAGCCCTCGCCACAGAGAGGCTCGGCATAGGCCTCGGGATTCGCCAATCGCGCCGGCCCCGTATGGAAGATGGCGAGGCGCAGCCCCCCTTCCACGAGGAAGCTCGCGGCTGTCGCAACGGCTACCGCGAGCACCAGCCGTTTGAACATCCGCCGCAGATCGACGCGGTGACCCATTTTTCCTTCCTGCCTCTGCCCAGGAGATCAGTCTACCGAATCACGCCGCCGCGCACCCCCGATCCCTCCCACATCCTTCCCATGCAAGCAGGGAAAAGGGGACGCTCACAACTAAACAACTTATTCGCCTGAGAAAGTTGTTTAGTTGTGAGCGTCCCCTTTCCTCTTGATACGCTCGAACCGGGAGGGAGGCGGCATGCCGAATCCCGCGGATCTCCATCCGGTCGCCCTGGCGTTGATCACCATGCTCATGGGGATCGGCCCGTGCTTCTGCCCGCATACCTGGACCGGACCGGGCGGCGCCCCGTGTGGCGAGGACGACGAGTGGGCCGATGATGGCGGCTCCGGCCACGTGGACGCGGATGGTGATGGATGGTCCGAGGACTGGGACTGCGACGACACCGATCCGACGTTGAACTGGACGGACTACGACGGGGACGGCTGCGCCAGCTGCGAGTTCGACTGCGACGACAAGGACCCCAGCCGTGAGGCGCTCGACCAGGACGGCGACGGCTGGACGACGTGCCGACGGGACTGCGACGACCACGACCCGGATCGCAATCCTGGTGCCAGCGAGTGGTGCAACGGCGTGGACGACGACTGCGACGGCGTGATGCTGTTCGGCGAGGAGATCGACCTGGACGGCGA
>CAZXHG010000340.1:0-9000 GCA_964639985.1 uncultured Rickettsiales bacterium | reverse complement strand
GCATGGAGAGCTGCCTCAAATGTCAACTACAAGTGTAGGGATTTGATCGGTCCCCGGCGTGTCAGGTCATCAAACTCGATTCCTTGGCGAATCCCTGTCGCGATTACGAACGAGTAGAGTGGATTCGACAATCCGTATGGACACTTGGTCAGCTCTCGGTTCTCCACTACGCGGAATCCAGACGTTGGTGGTCGATGAAGACGATGTGCAACTACAAGCTTCCTCATCGCTTCGTCGAGCGTCGTGTAGTCCAACGTCTGTTTGACCTCGCCAACGGCATAGACGCCTTCGATGGGAAGATGGACTCTTCTAGACGCCTTCGTTGCTCCAGCCTTGATCGCTGGGATCCAGTCAGCGTTGAAAACAACTACGTCGTAGTCTCCGCCGGTACAGCCGTTGCTGTCGGCCAGCACGCCAGCCGTCGTGGAGTACCGTCGAGGGAGTAGGCTACTCAACTCCTCGCGAATGATCTCCTCAACACCAATACCTGAGTCGAAATTGTCTATGTTCGAATCCCGCTCATGACACGCCCGGAGTCGGATGCGCTCTTCAATGGCCGTACACCTCCTCTGGAGGGCACAACTCAAAGTTGCAGTCGAATCATCACGAGGTTTCCATGTCGTGGTATCAGGCAGTGCTGGAGGATCCGCCATCTGTACACCTCTCCGAAATATCGGTCATGCGGCATGGAACCAACCACCGGGCTCTTCCATGCACCTAACACCGATTAGGCCGGTCTCCCGAATCCGACCTCTGCAGCGAGGCCCACCCAGATATCCAGACCGCCCTCCAACCCGTCTGACCGCCTCAACGATCGGTGCGGGCCAATTGTTTTCTTCGCAACAACTGAACCCTATCAGATATCCAGACCTCGATAAGACCTTGTATTGCTGACCGGACAACGCTGACTGAAGCCGTTTCGCGCTGGATGTGTAGGCGCGTCGTCGTCGGCAGTTGTTCGAGGGTTCACGCCGGAACGAGCGAAGAGGGCGTCACTTGGACTTCTTGGCAGCTCTCGGCTTCTTTCCTGCCTTCGCAGGCTTCTTCGCTGTCTTCTTGGGCTTGGTCGGCGCCTTCTTGGGCTTGGCCGCCGCCTTCTTCGAAGGCGCCTTCGAAGGCTTCTTCGCCGCCTTCTTCTTCGCCGGCCCCTTCTTCTTCTTGGGCTTGGGCTCCTCCTTCACTCCAATCGCCCCAAACACCTCCGCCCGAACCTCATCCTCCCCCCGCCTCACCTTGTCCGCCCGCTCCCTGAACTTCCGCGGGTCCCCCCGCACCTCATCCGCAACCCCCACCGCAAAGTCCAATCCCAACTTGTAGAGCAACTTATCCCGAGGCACCCCCGCCCCATCCCAGTTCCGCGCCTTGTAATAGGCCGGCAGCAACACCTCCATCGGCACCCGCGACTCCGGCACACCAGGCCGCTCCGGCTCCGTCACCAACCTCCTGGGCAACGTATCCGTATCCCCCAGCAACCCTTCCCGCAGGTTGATCAACCGCTCCAGCGTGAACCCCCGCTCCCCAGCCACCATGATGTCCCCGAGCCGATACCGCTCCCCGGTCAACGCCTCCAACGCCGCGCTCTGCGGGATATCCGGGAAGTGAATCGGCAGCATCCCCGGCCGCAGCCGCTTCAGCTGGTTCATCACCCCCCGCGACGCGATCAGTGCCCGGTTCGCCACCTTGGCCGACACCCCGTTCGGGTCATAGATCGCCTCAGGCAGGTCCGGAATCACTGCATACGTAGTGAAGATGCAGTTCCCCACCGCACTCACCAGCTCGAACATGTTCTGCTGGAACACCGCGAACCCCGGCTTCGCCTTGGGCGTCAGCGGGTCCATGTTCACCGCACCGAGCGCCTCGAAGTACACCAGGTACCCACCATTGATGTGGCACCCACCCCGGTTGCTCACCGCATACCCGAGCCCATGCCCCACCGCATTCCGCGGCTCATAGGCCGCAAACTCCAGCCCCTTCGAACTCATCGACGTCTCCGCCGATCCCACATCCCGCGCCAGCCGGGCAGATCCCTCGGCCAGCCGGTCCCCCAGCCCTCGCCGATACGCGATGTCCTCGATCAGCTTGGAAACCCCGTCATGATCCCCGAACGCCACCTCCAGCTCCGGAAGCAGCCCCTTCTCCTTCAACTCCATCGCACACGCGATCGTGCTCCCCAGCGAGATCGTGTCCATCCCGTACACATCCGCCAGGTAGTTCCACTCCACGATCCGGTCCAACCTCCGATTCTCCATCGAAGGCCCGAACATCCCGATCGTCTCGAACTCCGGCCCCTTGATCCGCTTGCCCTCGTGCTCCACCACGCGCCCGCACTTGATCGGACAGGTCCGACACCCCCCGTTCTTCACCAGGATCGTGTCCGCCATCCGCTCCCCGGACACGTCATCCGCATGCTGCCAGTGCCCCTGCTGGAAGTTCCTCGTCACCAGCGTATGCGTGGCATTCGTGATGTTCACCAACCCGGCCGTCCCAAAGGACGGAAGTTGATTTCCGGTCACCGAGTGATTCTTCATCACCCCGATCCACCGCTTCGAGACCGCCTTCAGCCTCTCCGGATCCGCGATCGGCAGCCGCTTCTTCCCCTGCGCCGTGATCAGCTTCAGGTTCTTCGACCCCATCACCGCCCCGACCCCACACCGGCCCAGCGCCCGTTCCCCGCTCAGGATCGCCGCGAACCGCACCAGGTGCTCACCCGCCGGCCCGATCACCAGCTCGCGCACCTGCTTGCCGAGCCCCTCCTGCACCTCCTCGGTCGTCTTGCCCCACAGATCCGAGGCATCCAGCAGCTCCACCCCGTCTTCCGTGATCTCGATCTTCGTGGGCTTCGCCGCCCGCCCCCGGATCACCAGCCCGTCATACCCGGCCTTGCGCAGCCACAACCCGAAGTCACCACCGCAGTTGGACGTGGCGATCCCCCCGGTCAGCGCGTTGCGCGTCGTGCAGTTGAAGCGGGACGACGAGGGCAGCGGCGCCCCGTTGAACGTGCCACACGTGAAGATCAGCGGAGTCTCGGGTGACAGCGCGTCCGTGCCGGGCTCGAGGATGTCCCAGAGGATCCGGGCCGCCAGGATCTTCCCACCCAGGTACTTCCTGCGGTCCTCGTCCGTGATGTTGTACGTGCCGATGGTGCCGGTGGTGAGGTCCACATCCAGGATGGGACCCATGAAGCCGCCTCGGATCATGATCTAGCCCTCTCTTCTCCCCAGGCGGAGGAGTATGCCATGGGGGGGATGGGTCGGGGGATTGTCGGGTCCGTCGCTGCGCTCCTTGACCCGGCCTACCTTGGCTATTGGCAAGCGTCGAGGGCTCTCAGGAGCCTGGTCCAGGTGCCGTTGGAGGGGGGGGAGCCGTCCCAGGACCAGGCCTCGACCGTGAGGTGGCCGGGGTAGAGGTAGATGTTGCGCAATCCCTCGGGGTTCCACAGCTGGTAGCTCGTGCCCTCGAGGTGGCTCAGATCGTGGGACTGGGCTTCGCCGAATGCCTCCTCGATGCAGGCGCGCAGCGCCGCCTGATCCGGGAACACGGTCATCCCGGGCGGTGCGCTGAAGTCGATGCCGTCCACGTGGCCGCCCGCGGTGTCGGTCCACGACAGCTCCAGGTCGCCGAGCTGGGGGTGGTCCAGGGGTACGGTGAAGGTCAGGCCGGACCAGCGGCTCTCCACTGCGCCGGGCACGGTGGCCGTGACCTGGTCGCCGGCCTGGTCCACGTCCATGGTCAGGTCGAGGGTGGCCAGGGCCAGGGGGCGGTAGCCGACCCCGATCCACTGCCGGGCCGTGACCTCGTCCAGGCCGGTGGCGCGGTCCAGGGTGGCGCCGAACACAGTCGCCCACAGCAGGGAGATGCGCGTGCGCCATCCCGGGTCGGACGCGGGATCCGAGGTCACGCTGATCCAGGTCATGTCCGCGTCCGCATTGAGCCAGGTACCGGCCCAGCTCCACGAGTAGGCGCCGTCCCTGGCCGTGACCAGGCGGCGGCCCAGGACCGTGCGCAGCGCCTCGGGCACGGCCGCGGCGCCGGGATTCGTCTCGTCGTGGCTGTGGAAGGAGAAGGACTGTACGTGGTCCGGGATCCCTGGATCCCACGTGAGGCACACGTAGTCGAACACGCCACCGCTGTAGTAGACGCACACCGACGTCTCGGAGTAGCCCTCGGAGCCCGTGGCCTCGCTCACCTGGCCGATGGTGGTGGCCATGGACAGGGAGGCCACCTCCTGTGCCGAGGGACCCAGCACGGCCCCGGGCTGCATGAGCACCGCACCCAGCACGGACACGCCCACCATCAGCGCGGTGAACAGCCCGGCCGACCCGTACGCCAGCAACAGCGTACGTGGCCGCATCTTGGACACCACCTGCGCGGGCGCATCGGTCTTCTGGCCGGAGCCGGTGGCCACGTGCGTGCCGCAGTAGCGGCACTCGACCACGGGGTGGTTGCCCTTCCAGCGGACGGGCGCGCCACAGCCGGGACAGGTCAGGGACATGGAAGGGATTCTACCCAAACGACGAACCCGGATCGGCGCTCATGCACCGATCCGGGTCCGGGACGTTCGAACAGCTACTCGGCCTTGGCGATGCAGTCCACCGGGCAGACCGGGATGCACTGGGGCTCGCCCTCTTCCTCGCACTCGGTGCAGAGGTCGGCGTCGATCTCGAAGACGTCGTCGCCTTCTTCGATGGCCTCGCGGGGGCACTCGGGCTCGCACACGCCGCAGGCGGTGCACTCGTCGGGATCGATGATCAGGGCCATTTTCTTTCCTCCTGGCAGCGCCGTGCGGGCGCGGGTTTTCGATCAACCGGCGAAATACTCCCATGACGCGCGGGCGTCAAGTGTGGCTGCGTTTTCAGCCCAGCTCGTGCTTGGGCGCGCGGGTCATCAGGTCGACCACGGCGATCTTGGGATCCTTGTCGCGGTACAGGATGTGGAACACCTGGTCGGCGATGGGCATCTCCACGCCCAGCTTGTGGGACAGGTCGTACACGCTGCGTGTCGTACGCACCCCCTCGGCCACCTGGTGCATGTCCGCCAGGATCTCGTCCAGGGTCATGCCCTGGCCCAGCTTCAGGCCCACCTGGCGGTTGCGGGACAGGTCGCCGGTGCAGGTCAGCACCAGGTCGCCCATGCCGGCCAGGCCGGCGAACGTGAGCGGGTTGGCGCCCATGCGCACGCCCAGCCGGGTGATCTCGGCCAGGCCGCGCGTCAGCAACGCCGCCCGCGTGTTCGTACCCAGGCCCAGGCCGTCCACGATCCCGGTGGCGATGGCCATCACGTTCTTGACCGCGCCGCCCACCTCCACGCCGATCACGTCGTTGGTGGTGTAGATGCGGAAGTAGTCCGTGGTCAGGGCCTTCTGCACGCGCTCGGCCAGGGTCAGGTCCTGGGCCGCGACCGACACGGTGGTCGGCATGCGCTTCATCAGCTCGCGGGCGAACGAGGGCCCGGACAGGAAGGCGAGGTTGCGGTGCAGGGGCAGGGGCAGCACCTCACGCTGCACGTCGGCCATGGTCAGGCCCGAGTCCACCTCGATGCCCTTGGAGACCGTGACCAGCATGCAGTGCTCGGAGATGGCCTGGGCCGCGTCACCGAGCACGGTGCGCAGGAACGCGGTGGGCACGGCGATCACGACCAGGTCGCGGCCGGAGGCCGCTTCCTCGAGATCCGTGGTCGCCGAGATGGTCTCCGGCAGCGTGAAGCCGGGCATGAACAGGGTGTTCTCGTGGCCGGTGTTGATCGCCTCGACCAGCTCGGGCTCGCGGGCCCACAGGGTCACCTCCGAGCCGGCGTCCACCAGGATCTTCGCCAGCGCGGTGCCAAAGGCGCCTCCACCGATGACGGCGGTGTTCTTCATGGGATCCCCTCCTACGCGCCCCGGCGGTTCGGCCACACCTCGGGATTGACCAGGTTGGACGGCTGCTTGCCAGCCACCACGTCGATCACGGCGCGGGCTGCCAGCTCGGCCATGGCGCCGCGGGCCTCGAACGTGGCCGAGCCCACGTGGGGCAGCAGCACCACGTTGGGCAGGTCGGCCAGGCCCGGGCTGAGCTCGGGCTCGCGCTCGTACACGTCGAAGCCGGCGGACGAGAGGTGGCCGTCGCGCAGGGCGTTCACCAGGGCGGCCTCGTCCACCACCGGGCCGCGCCCGGTGTTGATCAGCATGGCGCCGGGCTTCATGCGGGCGATGGCGTCTCGGTCGATCATGTGGCGGGTTTTCGGCGTGAGCGGCACGTGCAGGCTGAGCACGTCCGCGGCGGCCAGCATCTCGTCGAGGTCCACGCGGCGGGCGCCGGTGTCGGCCTCGAACGCGGGCTTGTCCGAGCGGGCCGTGTACAGCACCTGCATGCCGAAGCCGCGGCAGATGCGGGCGAAGGCGCGGCCGATGCGGCCCGCGCCCACGATGCCCACGGTCTTGCCGTGCAGCTCCATGCCCAGCATCAGCATGGGCTCCCAGCCGCGGAACCGGCCGGTGCGCACCATGGTGTCGCCTGCCACCACGTGGCGGGCGGCGGCCAGCATCAGGGCGGCGGCGCACTCGGCAGACGCGTTCGTGAGCACGTCCGGGGTGTTGGCCACGCAGATGCCGCGGGCCGTGGCCTCGGCCACGTCGATGTTGTCGAACCCGACCGCGTAGTTGGCGATCACGGCCAGGGAGTCGCCGGCCGCGTCCATCAGCTCGGCGTCCATGGGCTCGCTGAGCAGGCCGACGATGCCGCGGCAGCCGGGCACGGCCTCGAGGATGGCGGCGCGTGGCACCGGGTCGAGCTCGGACAGCAGCACCACGTCGCCGAAGGCGTCGCGCAGCAGGGAGGGTCCGGGCTCGGGGAACAGGCGGGTGACGACCACGTCGGCCATGGCTCAGTCCTCGGCGTGGAACAGCAGGATGGTGTTGTTGCCCGTGTGCACGAACGAGCGGAGCGAGTCGGCCAGGGCCGCGGGCGGGTCCACGAACTGGATGCCCATGCCGCCGAACACGCCGGCGTCGTCGTTCGTGGGGCGGACCCAGGCCACCCGGGCGCGCACGGTCATGGCCGAGCCGTCCTTGAGCTCGATGCTCAGCTCCAGGGGCTCGCCGATGGGCAGCGGGTTGGCCGTGGCCACGAACACGCCGCCCTCGGACACGTTCTCGGTGTAGCCCGAGAACGTGGTCTCGTCCTGGCCCCAGTCCACCTTTGCCTTGAGCTCGGCGCGCTTGTATCGGCGCTTGTCTTCCGGGTTGGTCATGTCTGTCTCCTGCCGGAGGGTTCCCACTCACCCTCGGTGGCGGCGGCCATCATAACGCAACGCGCGGTGGTGGAGGCGGGCGCAGCGGCCTAGGATCCGGGGCGAGGAGGCGGATGAGGGCGTTTCGGTCCGGCACGGGGATCGCGGTGGTCGCGGGCGCGACGGGCGCGGGCGCGCAGGTGGTGCTGCTGCGTGAGCTGCTGGTGGCCTGCGGCGGCAACGAGCTGGCCGCGGGCGTGGCCCTGGCGTGCTGGCTGCTGGGCACGGCCCTGGGCAGCGGCGTCGGGGGCTTGCTGGTGCGGCGATGGTCCGGGCCGGGCCTCGCTGGTGGGCTGCTGCTGGCGCTGGCCGCGGCGCTGGCCGGGTCCATGTGGGGCGTGGAGCTGGCCCGCGGCTGGCTGGGCCCGGGGCCGGGCGAGGTGGTGCTGCTGGCCGGGGCGCTGCTGATCTGCGCGGCGGTGCTGGTGCTGCCGTGCGTGCTGCTGGGGGTGCTGTTCCCGGTGCTGGTGGCCCTGGTCGGCGGCAGGCAGCCGGCCGCGCGGGTGTTCGCGCTGGAGGCGCTGGGGTTCGGTGCGGCCGGGCTGGTGTTCGGGCTGGGGCTGCTGGTGGTGGTGCCCGCGCCGCTGGCCATGGCGGGCGTGGCGGCCGCGCTGTGCGGGGCCTCGATGTGGCTGGCTCCGCAGCGGTCCCGGGCGCGCGCCTGGATCGGGGCCGGGGTGGTGGCTGCGCTGTGCGTGGCCACGCTGGTGCCGCGGGTGGGGCGGTCGTCGATGTTCCGGGGCCGGCCTGCTCTGCAGGCCGATTCGCTGCACTCGCGCATCGAGGTGGTGACCGACGGCGAGCTGCACAACGTGTACCTCGACGGGCTGTGGGCGTTTGCCACGCCCGATGCGCAGGCCGCGCAGTGGGCCACGCACCCGGCCATGCTGCTGCATCCGGCGCCGGAGCGGGTGTTGCTGATCGGCGGTGCGCTATCCGGGGTTCTGCCCGAGGTGCTGGAGCACCCCTCGGTGCAGCACGTGGACGCGGTGGAGCTGGATCCGGCGCTGGTGGGGGTGTTGCGGGGGTCGCTGCCCGGACTGGAGGCGCTGGACGATCCGCGCGTGGCCCTGCACCTGCTGGACGGCCGGGCGTTCGTGCGCCGGGCCGAGGGGCCGTACGACGTGGTGCTGCTGGCCCTGCCCGACCCGCACAGCGCGCAGCTGGCGCGGTTCTACTCCGTGGAGTTCTTCGAGCAGCTGCGGGACCGGCTGGCGCACGGGGGCATGGTCGTGGCGGGCGTGCGCGGCTCGGCCGACATGCTGGGGCCGACCCAGGCGCGGTACGCCGGGGCGACGCGCACCACCCTGGCCCAGGTGTTCGGCCGCATCACCGCCCTGCCTGGCGCGCGCATCGTGTACGTGGCGTCCGACCAGGACGTGGTGCTGCAGACGGACGTGATGGGGCGGCGCCTGGAGGAGCGCGGGATCGACGCGGAGTACGTGACGCCCTTCGACCTGACGTTCGAGCTGGGGCCGCTGCGCGAGCAGTACCTGCTGCAGGTGCTGGCCGAGACGTCCGTGGACCTGCCGAGCCGCGACCTGGCGCCCACCTGCTTCCACCTGGGCAACGTGCTGTGGGCCTCGCAGCAGGCGCCGTGGCTGGGATCGGTGCTGACGTGGGTGGAGGGGCTGCGGGTGCGGTGGCTGGTGGCGGCCGTGCTCGGGCTCGCCGCCCTGCTGGCGCTGGGGGCCTGGGTGCGGCCCGCGCGTCGCGTGGGCCGCGGCGCGGCCG
>CAZXHG010000339.1:0-9003 GCA_964639985.1 uncultured Rickettsiales bacterium | reverse complement strand
GAGTCCATGGTGACGATGGCGGGGAAGTCCACCACGTCCAGCACCCACATCGCCTCGGGGGTGCCGAACTCCTCGAGCCAGCGCACCTCGCGCACCTTCTTCACCGACTTGGCCAGGATCACGGCCAGGCCGCCGATGGCGTGCAGGTAGCAGGCGCCGACCTCGGCGCAGCCAGCCAGGGTCTTGGGGCCCATGCCACCCTTGCCGATGGCCGCGCGCAGGCCGTAGGTGCGGAACACTTCCGCCTGGTACGGCTCCTCGCGGATGGATGTGGTCGGGCCCGCGGCCACGAAGTGCCACTCTCCGGTCTCGTCCTGCTTCACGACCGGGCCGCAGTGGTAGATGAAGGTCCCGTCGAGCAGCTCGCGGGCCTCGGCGTCGTCGTTCTCGACGAGGTACTTGTGCACGTTGTCGCGGCCGGTGACCATCACGCCGGTGATCTCGACCACGTCGCCGCAGTGCAGCGCGCGCATGTCCTCTTCGGAGGCGGGCAGATTGATCTTCACGGTTGCCATGATCTCGTCCTCCTCCTACTGGATGAACTCGGCCGAGCCGTCGCGGTAGAGCAGCTGCGACTTGCGGTTGGCCCAGCACATGTACATCACGGACACGAAGTAGCTGGCGGGGACCCGGTGGCGGAAGTTCATCTTCACGCCCAGCACGGTGGTCTTGCCGCCGAAGCCCATCGGGCCGATGCCCAGGGAGTTGCACTCCTCGGTGAGCTGCTTCTCGAGCTTGTCGATGTCGGGGTCGGGGTTGTCGTCGTCGACCTGGCGGAACAGGGCCTCCTTGGCCGCGGCGTACGACGTCATGCGATCGCCGCCCACGCCCACGCCGATGTAGCCGGGGGCGCAGCCGAAGCCCTGGGACTGGAACACGCCGTCGATCACGCACCGGCGCACGCCCTCGAGGTCGCGGCCCGCGCCGATGCGGCCGTCGGGCACGGTGTACTGCCGGCTCATGTTCTCGGAGCCGCCGCCCTTGAGCATCAGCTTGATCTCGAGGCCGGGATCGTACTTCTCGTCGAAGTGGATGTAGGGGGAGCCCTCGCCGTTGTTGTCGCCGGTGTTCTTGCCGGTCAGCGAGTCCACGGCGTTGGGCCGCAGGTAGCTGCGCTGGGTGGCCAGCCGGGCCGCCTCGCCGATCTCCTCGGTCAGGAACGACTGCTGGAACTCCGGGCCGTAGTGCACGAAGAACAGCAGCGAGCCGGTGTCCTGGCAGGTCGGGGTCGAGGTGTCGGCCGCGATCTTGGCGTTGTCGAGCATCAGCTCGAAGGTCTCGCGGGACATGCTCCCCTCGGGCTCCAGGTCGGCGGCCTTGCGCAGGGCGGCCAGCTGGTCGGGGGGCAGCGAGGTGGAGGCCAGGCGGATCAGCTCCACCAGGGCTTCCCTGAGGTCCATTTCTTCAGGCATCGTCATCCTCCTCGATGGGGCGCCTATCCTACTCCTGTGGCTCGCGATTTGTCAGGGGTTCGCGCGGCGCGCCTGCGAGCACCCCTCCACGTGCTTTCTCCGCTTGGCTCCACCACCTGTGTTCTGGTACTTCTAGGCGTTCCTGTCGCACCCACGAGGAGGGTTGGAAATGCGCCGTTGCTTCTTCTGGATGGTCTTGATCTCCCTGAGCGCCCTGCTGTTCGTCGCCTGCAGCGGCGAGAACCAGGCCTACACCGACGCCTGTGCCGCGGACACGGCCGAGTCCTACAAGGGCTACATCGAGCAGTTCCCGGACGGCATGCACATCGCCGATGTGCGCCACCGGCTGGACCTGAAGGACTTCAACGCCGCCGAGGCCGAGAATACGGCCGCCGCGTTCGAGAAGTACCTCGCCGACCACCCGGACGGGAAGTACGCCGACAACGCCATGGACGAGGCCAAGAACCTGGCCTGGAACGAGGCGGAGAAGGCCAACACCGTGGACGCCATGGTCGCGTTCAAGGAGAAGTACGGCACGGGCGCCTTCGGTCTCAAGGCCGACACCCGGCTGGCCGCGCTGCGCTACGCCGCCACCTCGGTCAGGTTCGAGGAGATGGTCGTGGAGCGGATCAACGTGGGCGGCGACCGGCGCGCCGATCCGGACGGCTATGTCGTCCGCGCCAAGGTGACCAACAGCGGCGAACAGTCCTGTAAGATCATGAAGGTCCGGATCGTGTTCCTGGACGCCGACAACAACCAGGCGGACCAGAAGATCGAGTTCGTGGCCACCCCGTCCCACCCCATGGGCATCCCGATCCCCGAGCGGCTCAAGCTGCCGTTCGAGCCCGGCGGCGAGCGCGAGTTCGAGTACCTGATCGGTGATCCGAACGTGAACAAGGCATGGCAGGCCGACGTCGAGCACGTGCGCATCGAGGTCACCGAGATCACCTTCGTCGAGGGCTAGACCCTCCCCCCACCGGCCCGAAATCCCTGCAGTGACCCCACCATGACCGATCTCCGCACGCTCGAAGTCCACCTCGACATCAACGGCCGCGAGACGGCCGTGCTCACACGGCCGGACCGCCGGCTCGTCGACCTGCTGCGCACCGATCTGGGCCTCACCGGGACCAAGGAGGGGTGCGGCTGCGGGGAGTGTGGCGCCTGCACGGTACTGCTCGACGGTGAACCGGTGGGCGCCTGCCTGGTGCTCGCGGCCGAGGCCCACGGGAGTTCGGTCACCACGGTCGAGGGCATCGCGGGTGGAGAGGACCGGCTACACCGGGTTCAAGAGGCGTTCCTGGCCGTGGGCGCGGTGCAGTGTGGCTACTGCACGCCCGGCATGGTGATGGCGGCGGCTGCGCTGCTGGAGCGCGACCCCGACCCGGACGAGGCCACGATCCGCGAGGCGCTCAGCGGCAACCTGTGCCGGTGCAGCGGCTACCAGCAGCTGGTGGACGCGGTGCAGATGGCGGCGCGGGACGGGATCCCGGCGCCCGGTCCGGCGCGTGTGGGTGAACGCGCGCTGCGCGAGGACGCCCGGGACAAGCTGACCGGCTGCACCTGCTACACCGACGATCTGCCGCTGACCGACGACACGCTGTATGCGGTCGTGGCGCGCTCCCACGAGGTGCACGCCCGCATCGAGTGGGTCGACGAGGAGGCGGCCCTGGCCGTACCCGGCGTGGTGGACGTGATCACGGCCATGGACGTGCCCGGCGAGAACCTCTACGGCAACTCCGTGGCCGACCAGCCGGTGCTGGCCAGCGACCGCGTGCGGTTCTTCGGCGAGGCGGTCGCCGTGGTGGTGGCGGAGAGTCACGAGGCTGCCGTGCAGGGGGCCGCGGCGCTGGACGTGGAGACCACACCGTTGCCGCCGGTGACCGACGCGGCGCAGGCCCTGCGCGACGACACGGTGAAGCTGCACCCGGATCACGAGACCGGCAACCTGCTGGTCCAGCTGGACCTGGCGCGGGGCGACGTGGACGCGGCCCTGGCGGGCGCGGCCCGGGTGGTGGAGCGCACGTATCACACGTCGCGGCAGGAGCACGCCTGCCTCGAGACCGAGGTGGCCGAGGCCGCCCCGGACGGCGACGGCGGCATCGTGGTGCGCTGTCCGTCCCAGAACGTGTTCTTCGACCGGCTGCACGTGTGCAAGGCGCTGGGGCTGTCCCGGGACCAGGTGCGGGTGATCCAGCAGCCGACCGGGGCCGCTTTTGGTGGGCGGGAGGACATCTACGCCCAGACCCACGCGGCCCTGGCCGCGCTGCGTACGGGCAAGCGAGTGCGGCTGGCGTGGAGCCGGGAGGAGAGTCAGCTGGTCACCACCAAGCGGCACCCGGCCACGCTGACGTACCGCGCGGGCCTGGACGAGGACGGGCGGATCGTGGCTGTGGACGTGGACGTGCTGGCCGACACCGGCGCGTACGCCTCCTGGGGGCCCAACATCTCCCGCAAGGCGCTGGTGCACGCGGCCGGTCCGTTCGCGGCGGAGAATCAGCGCGTTCGGGTCAGGACGGCGTACACGAACAACGGGGTCTCGGGCGCGTTCCGGGGCTTCGGCGCGACCCAGGTGACGTTCGGCTACGGCGTGTTCGCGGCCGAGCTGGCCCGGGAGTGCGGGCTGGACCACGTGGAGTTCCTGCGGCGCAACCACCTGGCCGTGGGCGACATCACGGCCACCGGTCAGACGGTGGAGGGCGGGGGGCTGGCCGTGTGCCTGGACCGGGTGGTGGAGGCGGCGGGCGAGCGGCCCGCGCCGTCCGCGCCCGGCATGCTGCAGGGTCGCGGCCTGGCCAGCATCTTCTACGGCATCGGCTACGGCAACGCGATCCCGGACATAGGCTCGGCCGTGGTCGAGCTGGCCGACGACGGCCGCATCGAGGTGCGCTGCGGCGCCATCGACTACGGCCAGGGCGCGCGCACGGTGTTCTGGCAGATCGTCAGCGACGTGCTGGGCGTGTCCGGGGACCAGGTGGTGGTGATCACCGGGGATACCCATGCCACGCCGGATTCCGGATCGACCGTGGCGTCGCGGCAGACGATCGTCAGCGGCAGCGCGGTGGAGAAGGCGGCGCGCGTGTTCCGCAAGGCGATGATCGCTGGCGTGGCGAAGCACGCTGGGCTGGATGCCGAGGCGCTGGCCACGGCCGACGCCGGCGTGGTGGACGCGGACGGCGCGACGGTCGTGTCGTGGGCGAACCTGGTCAGCGTGCTGGACGATGCTGGCGAGCGGCGGGCGAAGCAGGCCCGCTACCGGCTGAAGTCCGGCAAGCTGGACCTGGAGAACGGGCAGGGCAAGGCGTACGGCACCTACGCGTTCGGCTGCCAGCTGGCGGACGTCGAGGTGGACCCGACCACCGGCGCGGTCACCGTGCAGCGCATCGTGGCGGCCCACGACGTGGGCAAGGCGATCAACCCGGCCATGGTCGAGGGCCAGATCGCGGGCGCGGCCGTGATGGGCCTGGGCTTCGCCCTGACCGAGCAGCACCGCATCGACGGCGGCGTGCCCGTGACGTGGAACCTGGACACCTACCGCCTGCCGACCTCCGTGGACGCCCCCCCCATCGTGCCGATCATCGTGGAAGAACCCGACGACGCCGGCCCCTACGGCGCCCGCGGCATCGGCGAGCCCGCCATGGTGGCGACCGCGCCGGCCATCGCCAACGCGGTGGCGGACGCGCTGGGAGAGCCGCCCCGGGACCTGCCGATCATGCCCCAGCGGGTGTGGGAAGGGATGAGGGGGTAGGCCGTCACAAGCCCTCGCGTAGCCGGTGACGACCCAGTCGACCGGCGCGCTGGTAGCCTCCGCATTGCCTCCAGGTCATCGCTGGGATCGGATAGGATCGGGCGCAGATGAGCAGGAATCGCGTCGTCGACCAGACCGTCGTCAATGGCTTTCCGCAGCCGGTCGCCGCCGCCTGGCGCCAGGTCCTGGCGAGCACGTCGGATATCGAGCGGCTCAACGCCATCAACGCCTGCCTGGAGACTACCCTCCGGACGCTGGGTTGCTTCCTCGTGGCCGACTACCTGCGTGGCCCCCCATCCGATCGGGTCAGTGGCACGCTCGAGCCCCTGGGCAAACCAGCCATGGGCCATTGGATGCCCCTTCTGCGCTCGATCATCGAGTTTCTGCCGGAGCGCGTCGGACTGGCCCCCTTCATCCCGGAGTTGACGGATTGGTTCTTCGATGGCCGCCAAAAACCTTCCGAGAGCGTTCGCCACCTCGAGGCTCTGATCGCCTTGCGCAACTCCGTGACCGGCCATCCTGACCAGCTGCAGGCCGAGAGCGCGTACGCACATCACTTCGCCCGTGCGAACGCGCATATGCAGGCCATCTTGGCCCAGCTCGGATGGCTGACCGGCTACAGAATCGTGCACGTGGTGGATTCCGGCCCTACGCGAACAGGCGACACACACGGCATCGTCCGTTTCTACGTGGGCTCCGAGCCTCTACCCCAACCAACGACGTGCGGCTGGAGGGCTGATCTGCTCCAGGACGCCACGTACCTCTGCCAGCCGTCGGGGATAGCGCTGCTCGAGCTCACGCCCTTCATGCGCGTTGCGCATGACGAGCGGGTTGGCGGCAGTCGCCTGTTCATCCACCGACGGGCGAACCGCGCCGGCGAAGTCGTCATGACCAACCCCGAGACAGGTTCCCCGCTGTCGGTGTTCGTGGACACCCCGGGGGGCGAGTTGAGATTCGCGGACTGGCTCGACCGGAACGACCAGTCCTACCTGTTCGTCCGCAACGAGCTTGTGACCCGCGGGCTCGCGGTGGAAGACGTCGACCGGGGAAGGGAGCCGTCGCAGTGGTTGGACGGCCGTTTCGAGGTGCGTGACGTCCTGGGTCGTGGAGGCATGGCCGTGGTCTACCGGGCCAGGGACGACTTCCGCGGCGCAGAAGTCGCCCTCAAGGTGCTACGGCTAGAGCTGTCCAACGACTACCAGTTCCAGGAGAGGTTCAAGCGCGAAGCCACGACCATGCACCAGCTCGACCATCCCAATGTCCTGCGCGTGCTGGATACCGGGTTGCTGCTGGACGGCCGGCGCTGGCTCTCGATGCCGGTGGTGGAAGGCGGTTCGCTCGCGGACCACCTCGTAGACGGTCCGCCAACGCGGGATCAGGCGCTGATGCTCGCAGAGCAGATGCTCGGCGCGCTGGTCTACCTGCACGGGCTGGACCAGCCCATCATCCACCGCGACCTCAAGCCTTCGAATTTCCTGCTCGACGGTTCGAACGGGCTCTTGTTGACGGACTTCGGGATAGCCTTGTGTTCTGGCGACGCTAGGCTCACGCGGACTCGGGAGCAGATGGGTTCAACGGCCTACATGTCGCCCGAACAGCTGCGCGGTGTGGAGGAACCCGGACCAGCCTCGGACGTGTATAGCCTGGGTGTCATCCTCCACGAGTTGTTCACCGGCGAGACCGGCTCCCTGACCCCTGGGAAGGGTGTGTCAGAGCCCTTCGGGAGCCTCATCCGCGAGATGGTGGCCACCGAACCTGACCACCGGCCCACGGCGCGCGAGGCATTCGACCGGCTCTCGCAGGGCGGCGGGGCGCTGGGAACCGTCGCGAGACGGCGGTCGCCGCGGGTGGCCGCAGGGAGCATGAGCCCCCTCGTAGCCCGCCGATTGGACCTGCTACCAACAGCTGAGCGCGGTCGAGCCGCACGATGGAAGCCGGTAGTTCTGCTGTCAGGCTTGGGTTTCGCCGGTGTCCTGCTCCTGTGGACGCTGCTGTCCGGCGTCCTTGGACCGGGAGAGAACGGGAGTCTGACCGGGCCGGCCCCCTCATCGATCAATCCCGACGCCGAAGCGCATGGGCTCCCGGGCGTTAGCACTCCGGGCACCCGCTACCTGGACCAGCAGACCGTGGCGGATTGTCAGCGTTTCCTCGAGGTCACGGGGGGAGCGCAGTCCGCTGGATTGGCCGATGATTTGTATTTGCTCGAGGAGGGCGACTCGCTGCCCGATCTCAGCGCGCGTTTCTTCGGCGACGCAGAGATGTGGCCGAGGTTGTGGTCCGTCAACCCCCACCTGACCCAGCCCCACACACCTGTCGTCGGCGCCTGCGTGTTCTTCACGCCTGGGCGTTCGTCGGTCTCGCCACTCGTCAGGACATCGACCACGGAGGCCTGCAGCGGTCGCGACGAGACCATCGTCTGCGGGCTCGACTTCTACGTGCGCGCTCCCGGTGCAACGATCACCGTCGTTACGAGCCGGGCGACCGACGTGGAGGTCACCGACGACTCGAAGAATGGGCTGATCGAGGTGTTCGTGCCGGGCGACGGGATCCGTGAGAGGATCTCGCCTGCGCTGGACACATCGGAGTTCGCGGACGTACCGGTCGCGAAGGTCATCCCCCTCGACGTGGACGAGGGCGTGGTCGTCCAGATCGCGACGAGAGGTCCGGTCGAGGTCGTGCACTTCGCTGTGGGGAACACCTTCATCATCGAGGTCGACCCTGCGCGGTGAGGAAGGCCACCAGGAACGCCTCTCAGTGAACCGTGCAGGCGAAGACGTCAGGCTCTCCTCGGCGTATGATCAGGAACCTCGTGGCCGCGCCTCGCCGCGTCGCTGCCGCCAGCGCTTCGTCGAGTGACTGGAGATCATCCGTGTGCGACCACGAGACGTCACCGGAGATCGCCTGCACCACGTCACCGTTCATGAAGCCCAGCAGTCCGCACGCGTCATCCGCGCGCACGTCCATCAGGCGGTAGCCGTCGACCTCGTTGTCTTCCGAGAGGTGGGGTGTCACGTGTAGGTGGTCGAGCGGCGAGTCAGCCTCTTCCGGGAACGCGGAGGCCGCCACCTCGGTCGGGCAGCGCTTCCCCTCGAGCGTTTCGTCGGCCTGGGGGGGGTGGTTGGCCAGGGCTCGGCTGGAATCGGGGTAGATCTTCAGATTCCGCGACTCCGGGTTACCTTCCGCGACGATCAGCATGTATTCGTCTGTCGTCAGCAGGCTGTACCCCGCCGTGGCGAGCTCGTCTCGCACGAACGCAATCGCTTCACTGGCGGGCGTCCTCGCGACCTGCATGGTGATCGTGACGGGAATATCCTGCTCGATGACGAGTGATCGATGAGTCACCGAAGCTAGGAGGCGGCCGGTCCCCTCGGCGCTGGCGTTCAGCAAATCCAAGTTCAGCAGGCGTGAATCCGAACCCGGGCCCTCCTCCTCGCCCTCGCCCCCGGGAGACACTGGCTCCAGCGGGCCGGTCGGGCGTGGCTCCCGTGGTGCATGGAGTGACTCCTCACCGGGCTCCGTTGGGGAGTTGCACGCCGCGATCAGCAGACCCGATAGCAACCACGCGAACGTGGTCCACTGTCCCAGAGGCGGTGTGCACGCCTGCCGGATTCGTCCACAGCGGATTCTGTGGCTGCGCTCCGAGCTGCAGTTGCCGGACGCATCCGACATGCTGGCAGTTGCCGGTTCCGCGTCGCAGCGGTTCCCCCTCGCACCAACCATCGCCCACTCTCCTTCCGAACATGGATGATAGTCCAACTGCGGAGTCGTCGGAGTCGGTGCCATTCGTGACCTCATGGCGCAGCGCATCCTCGGAATCGTGCGCGAATACGAGGAAATCCACGACCG
>CAZXHG010000338.1:0-9189 GCA_964639985.1 uncultured Rickettsiales bacterium | reverse complement strand
ATCATGTACATGCCGTCGTTGTCCCCCTCCATGTGCAGCGAGAGCGGCCCGGAGAAGTGAGCGCGCTCGACCCAGCCAGTGGTCACGTCGAGCTCGACCGTGCCCGCGAGCGTACCCGCGCCGCTCATGCCGTCGCCCATGTCGGTCATGGAGAAGTCGAAGCTCATCTCGATCACCGCCAGGGTCTGCAGGGGCGTCTCCCGGATCTCGACCAGGCGCAGGCGGACCGCGCCGATCTCGCCATCGTCCTCGCCGCCGAGCATGGCGTGATCGCTGGGGAACACGCTTGCGATTGCGTCGCCGGTCAGCTCCACCTCGGCGCCCACCACGAGCAGCTCCGACGGGAAGTCCGCGGCGAACCCGCCGAGATCGTCGAAGAACGTGCGCTGCTCGAGCACCTCGTCGACCTCCACCTGGGGCGGCTTGCCGCCCTCGGTGTAGCGCACCCTGGGCTTGCGGCCGGTGAGCCGCAGATCGTAGCTCCGGCCCTGCGTGGGTGACGTGGTCGTCTCCAGCGCGCCCTCCATGCCCGACCGATCGGAGTACCGGGTGCACTCCAGGCGCATGCGCTCCACCACGCCGTTGCGCACGGCCAGCGGCGTGGCCACGAACACCTCGGCCGAGTCGCCGACCATGCGGGCCTCCATGGACGCGGCGCCGTGCGCCAGGTCGATGGCCATGTCCAGCTCGAAGGTCACGAGCATGCCCGACTCCACGGCCTGGCCCACCTCGGGTTCGGCGTGGCCGATGGCGGGGATGGATTGCTGGGCGTGGGACGTTGCGGCCGATCCGGACACGATGAACGCCGCGATCAGAAGGACAGGGACCACCAGGGAACGAGGCAGTGGCATCGAGACTCCCCCTTCGTGGGGGAGGATACCACCCCCCATCAGGGTGCGAGATCCACGAACCCGCCCCGCACCCGGTAGTCCGGGTTGTCGCCCTCGGACCAGGCGAGGAACCACACGTCGTCGACCAGGTGGGTCAGGGCCGGCGGATACGGCGGAACCGGAGTACCGGTGTCCATCGTGAGGCGGTGCAGCTCGTCCGGCGCGCCGCCGGAGAGGTCGAGGCGAGCGACCTGCAGGTCGTTGTCCAGACCGCTGATCATCGCGTACCAGGCCACGGCGCCGCGGTCGCCGTCCGCGGCGAGCGTCGGGGTGTGCAGATAGCGGCCAGGCTCGGCGAGGGCGAGGCGGGTGCCGGGATCGTCGGCGAGCTGCACGGCGATGGATGCGCCGCCCGCTCCTTCGACGGTGTAGGCGTACGTGCCCGCATTCGCCGCGGGCGTGTAGCTGGTCTCGTCGACGGCCAGGGGCGCCGCAGCCCCCGCCGCGTCCGCGCCCGCCGGCACGGCCGCGCCCCACACCTCGTCCGTGCCGGCCTCCCAGTCCGTGCGGGACCACGCCACCACCAGGGCACCGTCCACCGCTCCCACCGCGGGCGCGGTCTGGCTGGCGTCTGGATCGTCGTGCAGGTCGATGGTCTCACCATCCGGTGCCCCGTCCGCGTCCAGCCGCTGCGCGAACACCTGGAACTGCTCGTACACCGGGTGCCCCCGGCTACCCGCCACGACGAACCCACCGTCCGGCAGCGCCGCGGCCGACGGCATCCACACGTTGCCCTCGTGCTCGGCCCCGTCGTGGGTCGTGACCAGCCGCTGGTCCGCGGTCGGTACATCACCCGTCTGCGAGATCACGGCCAGGTGCACCGACATGTTGTAGGGGTACTGCCCGTCGTCCCGGTGCCACGTCACCAGCAGGCGGTCCCGCGACACGGCCACGGCCGGGTCCACGTGGTTGGCGCCGTCGTCCTCGTTGAGCCTGATGGGCGCGACCTCCACCGATCCGTCACAGGCCAGGCGTTTGACGAACACGTCGAAGTAGCCGTCGTCCCGGGGTCGGTTGTAGGCCACCCAGATCCCGTCGCCGTCCGCAGCTGCGGCCGCGTGGATCTGGGTGTCCGGGCCGTCCTCGTCGATCCAGACCGTCAGCCCGGGATCGACCACGTCTGCGCAGCCTCCGCTCGCGTCGTCGTCGCCCGAGGTGTCGTCGTCGCCGGCCGTGTCGTCGTCCGCCGGCTCCTCCGGCACACAGCCGACCAGCAGGCCGATCAGGAGGAACGTGAGGGGTCGCATGGAATCCAATCGCTGGGGTTCACTTGCCGAACAGGCCGAAGACACCCTCCACGATCGCCTCGGCCAGCAGGTTGCCGCCCGTGGACCGCGGCATGCCCGCGCCGTACTGGGCCTCGCCGCCCACGCGGTTGGCCTGCATCTGCGCCGACCTTGCGTCGATCTTGGCCCGCTGGGCGTCCTCCTTGGCGCGCTCGGTCTCCTTCTTGCGGGCCTCGACCAGGCCGCCGTGGGAGATGAACTCCAGGATCTGGTTGAGCTCGCCCGCGTCGTACCAGATGCCGTGCTCGCGGCACACGTCGATCAGGATGCCGGAGTAGCGCGCGTAGTTTTGCCGGTTCATCAGCTTGCTGCACGCCGGACAGGGCAGGTAGGCCATGGGCGACCGCGTCTCGCCGGTGAGCTGGGCCAGCCCCTCGGCGCTGCCGATCTTCGTGTCCGGCCGGTACCCGGTCTCGATGGTGCGCGGCGCGTCGCTCATGATCGAGTCGACCGTCTTGCGGTCGACCCAGAGCCCGCCGCAGCTGCCGCACTGGTCGAGGGCGTAGCCCTCGAGCTGCACGTGGAACAGCTTGCCGTCGCAGCGCGGACACTCCTGGCCCGTGGCCTCGGGTGGCTTGACCATCTGCACGCGGATCGCGGCGCCGCAGTGATCACAGAACTTGGAGTCGTGCCTCAGCCCACGGAAACAGCTCGGGCACACGTTCCGCCGCACCGCGCCCTTGCAGTAGGGGCAGGTGGTGGCGTCCGTGGGCACGCGCGCACCGCAGGACGCGCAGGAGACCATGGCCCCGCGATGCTCCTTGACCGTCATCAGCTCGCCGCACTTGCAGCGGACCTCGGTGCCGGCGTTGTAGCTGGCCATGTCGTACTGGAGGCCACATCGGTGGCAGGCCTGGATCATGGGCGCCTCCCGTTCGTCTCTACGACGTACACAGTCTATCGCGGAAATAGTCCCCGGACAGAGCAGCCGGGACGCTCAGCGCTCGCCGCGGCCCAGCAGCGCCTCCATGAACTCGACGCCGACCAGGGCGCCGAGGCTCCCCTCCACCACCGCGACCTCGTCGAACCGCTGCACGCCATCCGGCGGCTGCGCGGGATCGCGGATCAGCACGGGCACCGGCTCGCCCACGTGGTCACCGCGCTCCACCGGAGTGAGGTGGTCGGGAAGGATGCCCACCACCGGGTCGATGCCGTCCTCGGCAAGGCCGGCCAGCAGCGGGGCCAGCAGCCGGCTGTCGATGGACTCGATGCAGTAGATCTTCAGGCCCAGGTCGCGGGCGTGGCCCGCCTCGTCCGGGCCCTCCACGTGCACGTACACCAGGTCGTGGTCGCGCAGGGCCTCGCGCGCGGCCGCGGCCTTGCCCTCGTAGTTGGTGTCGAACAGGCCGGTCGCGCCCTCCACCTCGATGGAGGTCAAGCCCGCGTAGCGGCCCAGCCCGTGGATCAGGTCCACGGCCGAGATGACCGCGCCGGTGACGCCGAACCGCTGCTGCAGGGTGCGCATGGTCGGCCGGCGGCCGGGCGCCCACGGCCAGATGGTGGTGGCGTCGCGCTTTCCCGCGGCTCGCCGCGCCACGTTCACCGGGTGCTCGGCGAGCAGGGGCACGGATGCGTCGATCAGGGCGTTGAGCCGGGCGGCCGTGGCCTCGGCCTCGGCCGAGGTGGCGCGGATCATGGAGTCGGCCACGGGCCGGCCTACGTGGTCGTGGGGCGGGAAGCAATCCAGCTCGGGGGAGAACCCGGCACCGCGCAGCACCAGCAGGTGCCGGTAGCTGGTACCCGGGTGGAACTCCACGCCGTCGCCACCGAGTTCGGCCTGCAGCATGTCGATCAGGGGCAGCGCCTCCTCGTCGTGGATGTGCCCGGCCGAGTGGTCCACGATGCGGCCGTCTTCGGTGTGGATCACGTTGACCCGCATGGCCATGTCGTCGTCACCGAGCTCCACGCCGAGGGACGCGGCCTCGAGCACGCCCCGGCCCTGGTAGGTCTGGCGGGGGTCGTACCCCAGCACCGACAGGTTGGCCACGGCGCTGTCCGCGGTCATGCCCGCGGGCACGGTCGCCAGGGTGCCGCATCGCCCCTCGGCCGCCAGGCGGTCGATGGTGGGCTTGCGCGCCACGGACAGGGGGGTCAGCCCGCCCATGCGCTCGATGGGGTGGTCGGCGGAGCCGTCCACCAGCAGGATGATGGTCTTGGTGGTCATGGGAAGGCCTCAGCCGTGGTGTTTGACGAGCCACGCGCAGAATGTGTCGTAGTCCACACCCATGCTCTCGTACTGTTCGGTGAGCGTGTCCAGGGCAGCCAGCGCGGGCGTCGGTTCGGGGTCGATGCCGGTGATGGCCCGGATCTCGTCGGGGAACTTGGCCGGGTGCGCGGTCTCGAGGCTGACTGCCAGCTCGTCGGGATCCGCGTCCGTGTCGTCGAAGTAGCGCTCCAGCGCGGCCCAGCCGACCGCGCCGTGGGGCTCGAGCATCACCTGGTGGTCGCGCCAGGCCGCGCCGATGGTCTCCCGGGTCTCGGCGTCGTCGATGGACACGGACCACATGTCCCGGTGCAGCCGGTCCATGTCCGGCAGCTCGATCAGCTGGCCGGTCTCGTCGAGCTGGCCGCCGTAGAGGTCGACCAGCCGGGTCAGGTTCGAGGGGTGGCCGACGTTCATCGCGTTGGAGATGCAGGTCCGGGACGGCACGATCTTCGCGTACTCATGCGTGCGGAAGAAGATCGGCACCTCGTCGTTGGCGTTGGTCGCCACCACGAACCGCCGCACCGGCAGGCCCGCCTGGTGCGCCAGCAACCCGCCGCACAGGTCGCCGAAGTTGCCCGACGGCACGCTGAAGGTGATGGGTTCCCCCGCGTCCACGTCGGCCAACCGCAACCACGCGTAGAGGTAGTACACCGACTGCGGCAGCAGCCGGCCGATGTTGATCGAGTTGGCCGACGACAGGCGGATGTGGCCGACCTCGGGATCGCTGAACGCCCGCTTGACCATGGCCTGGCAGTCGTCGAACTTCCCGTCCACGGCGATGGTGGCCACGTTGCCACCGATGGTGGTCATCTGCTTGCGCTGCCGGTCCGACACCTCGTCGATGGGGAACAGCACCACGACCTCGATGTTGTCCACGCCAGCGAAGGCCTGGGCCACGGCGCTCCCGGTGTCGCCCGACGTCGCCGTGAGGATCACCAGGGGCGGCTCCCCCGGCTGCACCAGGCGGCCGAGCATACGGCCCATCATGCGGGCAGCGAAGTCCTTGAACGAGGCGGTCGGGCCACGATCGAGGCGCAGCACGTGCCGGTTGCGGTGGACCCGCTCCAGGGGCACGTCGAAGTCGTAGGCGTCCTCGCAGATCCCGCGCAGCGCCTCGTCGGTGAACTCGTCGCCCACGTAGCGCGACAGCACCGCGTGGGCGATCTCCGGGTAGCTGGCGCCCTTCAGCGCCTGCAGCCCGGCCAGGCTCCACGCCGGGATCGGATCCGGCATGAACAGGCCCTTGTCCGGGGCCATGCCCGTGAGCAGGGCCTGGCCCAGGGTGTAGCCGTCGACGGTGCGGTTGGTGGAGCGGAACGTGACGGGCATGGTCACCTCACACGTGCTCGAGGGCCTGGCGCAGGTCCTCCTGGATGTCGTCGGCGTCCTCGATGCCCACGGACAGCCGCACCAGGCCGTCGGTCAGGCCACGGGCCAGGCGATCCTCCTTGGGCACGTCGGCGTGGGTCATGGTCGCCGGGTGCGTGATCATGGTCTCGACCGCGCCGAGGCTCTCGGCGAGGCGGCACAGCTGCACGCTGTTGAGCAGGGTCTTGCCCGCGGGGATGCCGCCCTTCAGCTCGAAGGAGATCATGCCGGAGAAGGCGCTCATCTGGGCCTTCGCCACCGCGTGACCGGGGTGGCTGGGCAGCCCGGGGTAGGAGACGCGCGCCACCTTGTCGTGCTCCTCGAGGAACGACGCGATGCGCAGCGCGTTGCTGCTGTGGCGGGCCATGCGCAGCGACAGGGTCTTGAGCCCCAGCAGGGTCAGCCAGCAGTCGAAGGGGGACGGCACCGAGCCCACCGAGCGCTGGATGAAGTGGAAGTGCTCCTTCAGCTCGTCGCTGTCGGTGACCACCAGGCCGCCGATGATCTGGTTGTGGCCGGACATGTACTTGGTGGTGGAGTGCAGCACGATGTCGATGCCGTGCTCCAGGGGCCGCAGCAGCGCCGGGGTGGCGAACGTGGAGTCCACGCCCGACAGGATGCCGTGCTCTCTCGCGATCTCGGCCATGGCCGTCAGGTCCGTGACCTTGAGCAGCGGGTTGGTCGGGGTCTCGACCCACAGCAGCTTGGTGTTGGGGCGGATGGCCTCCCGCACCTCGTCGGGGTTGGAGCTGTTGACGAAGGTGAACTCGAGGCCGTAGCGGGTCAGGATCCGTGTGAACAGCCGGGACACGCCGCCGTACACGTCGTCGCTGGAGACCACGTGGTCGCCGGCGGACAGCAGCCGCAGGACCGCGTCCACCGCGGCCATGCCCGATGAGAAGGCCGAGCCGTGCTTGCCGCCCTCGAGCGCGGACACGTTGCTCTCCAGCACATGGCGCGAGGGATTGGTGGAGCGGGTGTAGTCGTAGCCCTTGTTCACGCCGACCTCGGGCAGCACGTACGTGGCGCTCTGGTAGATGGGCGGCACGATGGCGCCGGTGGACGGATCGGGCTCGATGCCCGCGCGGACGACCTTGGTGTCGAACTTCATGGCTATTCCTCGTCGTCGAAACCCTGCTCGTTCATCCATTCGTCGGACAGGTGCTTGGTCATGTAGTTGCGGATCGAGTCGGGGAGGACCACCAGACAGTTCAGGCCCTCCTCGAGGTCCCTGGCCATCTGCAGCGCGGCCCAGACCGCGGTACCGGACGAGCCGCCCACCAGCAGGCCCTCCTCGCGCATCAGCCGCCGCGCGATCTGGAACGACTCCCTGTCCGAGGTCTTGATCCAGTGGTCGACCACACCGCGGTCGAGCACGTCGGGCACGAAGTCGTAGCCGATGCCCTCCACGTGGTAGCTGTGGATCGGGCCGTCACCGGCCAGGATCGAGCCGTGGGGGTCGGCGCCGACCACGACGATGTCCGGGATCGCCTCCTTGAGACGCCGCGCGACGCCGGTGATGGTGCCACCGGTACCCGCGCCGATGACCACCATGGCCAGGTCGGTGCCGAAGTCCTCGAGGATCTCCGCGGCCGTGCCCTCGTAGTGGGCGTTCGGGTTGTCCAGGTTGCTGTACTGGTCGAGGATGTGGGCGTTGGGCAGCTCGTCGCGCAGCTTCTTCGCCACACCGATGTGGCTCTCGGGTGAGTCCCAGGCCGCCATGGTCGGCGTGCGCACGATCTCCGCGCCCAGCCCGGCCAGCACGGCCTGCTTCTCGTAGCTCATCTTCTCCGGCAGGGTGATGATGCAGCGGTACCCGAGCACGGCCGCGGCCATGGCCATGCCGATGCCGGTGTTGCCCGAGGTGGGCTCGATCAGGGTGTCACCGGGCTTGATGCGCCCTGCCTTCTCCGCCTCCGTCACCATGCGTACGCCGATGCGGTCCTTGAGCGACCCACCCGGGTTGAGGAACTCGCATTTGGCCCACAGGTTGCACTTCAAGCCGTCGTTGACCTTGCGCAGGCGGACCACCGGGGTCCCGCCGACGGCCTGGGTGATGTTCTCGAATCTGGCCATGGTCGAACGCTCCGATTCTCTACTCCGAGCGGGCGCGGAGAAGGCGCGGAGTGTAGCAGAGATCAACCTGGATCGGTGCTGGATCCACGCTAGGGTAGAGCGCACAATCGGGAGGCACACCGTGGAGTTCCCGTCCCCCCTGGTCGAGGGTGTCCTGCTGCAGCGCTACAAGCGCTTCCTGGCCGATGTACGCCTCGCTGACGGCACCGAGGTCACGGCGCACGTGGCCAACTCCGGCACGATGCGCTCGTGCTCCGACCCGGGCAGTCCGGTGTGGCTCTCCCCTGCCAGCAACCCGAAGCGAAAGCTGCAATGGACCCTCGAGATCATCGAGGTCCGCGGCGGCGTTCGCCTGCTGGTGAACACCATGCTGCCCAACCGGATCGTGCGGGAGGGAATCGAGCAGGGGTGGATCCCCGAACTCGCGGGCTACGATGGCCTCCGCCCCGAGGTGCGCTACGGCACCAACAGCCGCATCGACATGCTGCTGGAGCACGACGCCCGACCCCGCTGCTGGGTGGAGGTCAAGAACGTAACCCTGCTGGAGGAGCCGGGTCGGGCGCGGTTCCCGGACGCGGTCACCGCGCGAGGTACGAAGCACCTGCGCGAGCTGATGGGCGTGGTGGCCGCTGGCGAGCGCGCGGTGCTGGTGTTCCACGTGCCCATGGGGGACGCCGAGCGCGTCCGCCCGGCCGACGACATCGACCCGCTGTACGGCCAGACCCTGCGCGAGGCCGCGGTCGCCGGGGTGGAGGTGCTGGCGTACAGAGCTCGCGTCACGCTCGGGGGGGTGAGGCTCGAGCGCGCGCTAGCGGTCGACCTCGACCAGCACCAGTGAGGGGTCCTGGGGCGCGACCAGCGCGGGCGGGCACACGGCCAGGGCCACCAGCGACGCCAGCGTGCCGTACAGCAGCGGGATCTGGGCCAGGTCGTACTCGGCGTGTAGCCAGTGGGTGGTGAACGCGCCGGCCATGATCGCCAGCAGGCCCAGCGCGCCGGAAAAGCGGGTGCCCGGGTGGGCCACCAGCACGCCGAACAGGATCTCGGCGCCGCCCACCGCGAACACGAACCAGCCCGGGAAGCCCCACTCGCCGAAGCTCGCGCCATGGATCCCCAGCCCTCCCAGCTTGACCGCGCCCGCGCCGAGGAAGATCAACGCCAGCGCGTACGCGGCAGCGCCGACGGTCAGTTTTCTGAGATCGGGTTCTCGAATCGCCAGGGGCCACATCGTCTCTTCCTCTCACTTCCACAGACCCGCCCCGCGGCCTGTCTATTCGTTTGGTCAAACCGCACAGCGGCCGTGTTACGGAGAGCAGCCGCAGGAACTCAGAAAGCCAGTTCCCGCCAGCGATCGTGACCTCGC
>CAZXHG010000337.1:0-9199 GCA_964639985.1 uncultured Rickettsiales bacterium | reverse complement strand
CCTTGACCAGCAGGTCGGCGACGCGGCTGGAGTAGCCCCACTCGTTGTCGTACCACGAGATCAGCTTCACCAGGTTGCCGTTGATCACCATGGTCGACTTCGCGTCGAAGATCGAGCTGTGGCCGTTGCCGACGATATCGCTGCTGACCAGCGGATCCTCGCTGTACTCGAGGATGCCCTGCATCGGACCCTCGGCCGCGGTGCGCACGGCGGCGTTGATCTCCTCGACCGTCACGTCGCAGTCCAGCACCGCGCACAGGTCCACGCAGGAGCCGTCGGGCACGGGCACGCGCATGGCCATGCCGTCGAGCTTGCCGGCGAGCTCCGGCAGCACCTTGCCCACCGCGCGGGCCGCGCCCGTGGTGGTCGGGATGATGTTGACCGCGGCCGCGCGGGCCCGGCGCAGGTCCTTGTGCACCATGTCCAGCAGCCGCTGGCCGTTGGTGTATCCGTGGGTGGTGGTCATCAGGCCATGGCTGATGCCGAAGGAATCGTTGATCACCTTCGCCAGCGGGGCGAGGCAGTTCGTGGTGCAGGACGCGTTGGAGATGATCTGGTGGTCGGCCGCGAGCTCGTGCTCGTTGACCCCCATCACGATCATGGCGTCGATGTCGTCCTTGGCCGGAACGGTCAGCAGCACCTTGGGCGCGCCTGCCTCGAGGTGCTGGGCGATCTGGGCCCGCTTGCGGAACACCCCGGTGGACTCGACCACGAAGTCGACGCCCAGCTCCTTCCAGGGCAGCGCCTTGGGGTCGCGCTCGGTGGTGACGCGGATCACGTCGCCGTTGACGCGGATGCTCTCCTCGTCGATCACCTCGACCGTGCCTTGGAAGCGGCCGTGCACCGAGTCGAAGCGCAGCAAGGTCGCCATGGTGTTCGCGTCGGCGAGGTCGTTGATCGCGACCACGTCGACCGAGTCCCTTGCCTCGAGCACGCGCAAGACCAGGCGCCCGATGCGGCCGAAACCGTTGATGCCAACTCGAATCGTCATCTTCTCCTCCGGAGATCGGTCCCTCCCGTGGGAGCGATCGCGTGGTTGATGGGCGGAAGAGTCAGCATAATCCTCCAGCGTGTGTTTGCAAGACGCTTTGCGGGTGTGCGCGCGCGTTTGTCGCGAACGTCGAGGTATGATGCGCCTTGATGCGTCCGCTGCTGCTCACCGTGGTGCCGTTCCTGCTGGTCGTCGGTTGCCGTCCGGCGCCGCCGGACGCCCCCGAGGATCTCGACGAGCTGGTGCACTTCTTCTGGACGGAGATGGCCGGCGACGACGGTGACCTGATCGGCGCCGGCGCGGTCAACCTGGGCACGTGGTACGACACCGGCGGCGAGGTGACCGACGACTGGGCGGGCGACGGCGTGGAGCTGCCGGCGGGCAGCAAGGGCCAGGTCAGCGCGCTGGTCGCCGACGAGACAGCCATCCTCGGCGGGCTCACCGGCGACCCCGATCCCTCCCTGGCGATCGGTGTGTACATCCTGGTCGAGCTCGACTGCTCCCTGGACCAGATCGTGCAGCTCACGTTGGAGCCGGATCAGCTGTCCCTGTTCCCGGACAGCTACGACGACTACGAGCGGTTCTTCGACACGGACCCCGACTGCTACGCCACCGGCGAGTGCGACTCCGTGGACTGGCATTCCGAGGTGGACGACACCATCGCCGGGCTGTGGCCGATGACCTATGGCCTGCTCACCCGGATCAAGCGCTTCCGCCACACGGACGCGGACGGTGTCGAGACCGAGGTGATGACCGCGCGCAACTACATGCCCGCGCCCGCCGCCGAGGACGTCAGCGCCGGCGGGTTCGAGCAGAGCTACCACATCGAGGTGTTCCACCCCCGAGGGGCCGACCACACCCTGCACCTGTACGGGTTGTGGAACCACGGCTTCATCGACGGTGTTGGTGATGACGTGGCGTTCTGGCCCAACCAGTACCTCGACGGGTTGATCGAGTGGGACGAGAGGATCCAGGAACTGTGCACCGACGTTCTGTGACCCGCATCGCCGTGATCACCGGCATGATCGCCGCGGCCGTGCTGCTGGTGGTGTTGAGCTGCCCGTGCCGCCGTGCGACCGACGCCACGCCGCAGACCTCCGGGAGCACCGCGTCCGACGTGCCGCCCGAGGTCGAGGAGGTCGCCGCCCCGCCCGGCCTGTTGAACCCCGCGCACCCGATGGGCGTGACCACCGGCGTCGGCATGGTGCCCCCCCGGATCCTGCGCACCTACGACCTGGCCGAGTGGCCGGCCAAGGCTGCGGCGGACGCCGACCGGCTGGAGGGCGTGAACAGCCGCTGGTACCGCTACCACTCCTCCCACTTCCCGGCGTTCGACCAGCGCACGCTGGAGCGCTCCGGGTTCGACTGGACCTTCCGCGACCAGACCGTGGCCGAGATCCAGGCGGCGGGCGTGGACATCCTGCTGATGATCGGGCGGACCAACGGGATCGCGTCGTGCCGCCAGTTCGCCAAGGACCTGCCCGCCGAGTACCTGCCCGCGTCAGGCGAGGAGGAGGCGCAGTACAGGGAGTACGTCCGTCGGGTGGTCGAGCGCTACGACGGCGACGGCGTGGATGACATGCCCGGGCTGGCCGCGCCGATCCACTGGTTCCAGCTCGGTAACGAGAACGACCTGCACTACGAGGCGTGCGAGCGCGCCGGGCGCGAGTACGCGTCGCCCGAGCAGTACCTGCAGCTGTCCCGCATCACGGCCGAGGCCATGGCCGAGGCCAGCGAGCACGCCCGCCTGGCCGCGTCCATGACCTTCGGGCACGTGACCGAGGAGAAGAGTCACTGGACCGAGCGCTTGCTGGCCCTGGAGGACGGAGCCGTGCTCGACGTGATCGACGCGGTCGACATGCACGACTACAGCACGGATCCGCGCATGCAGCTGCGCCGCATCGGCATGCTGAACGAGCTGACCGGGGGGCGCGTGCCCATCTGGATCACCGAGACCTCGGTGCCCGGAGATGCGGCCGCGCGCAAGGGGTGGGACTGGCAGCGTCAGGCCCGCATCCTCCCGACCCTCGTCTGCCAGGCCCTGTCCACGGGACACGTGGACAAGGTGTTCTGGCACGCCCTGACGGACGGTCCGCCGATCCACGACAGCCGCCAGTGGCGCGCCTTCGGCACCAACAGCCTGTGGGGTTGCGTGGATCCGGTGACGCTGCCGGGGGACGTGCCCCGCTGCACAGGGTTCGAGCTCAAGCCGGTGGGCCGCACCTTCCAGCTGATGGCGGACGCCCTGCAGGGATGGACCGCCGTGGAACCCCTGGATGGCGTCGAGGGCTGGCGCATTCGCCGGGACGACCGGGGCGACGCCCTGGTGCTGCTGGCCTCGTCCGGCTCCCTGGACGCCGCTGCGCTGCTCGGCGTCACCGCGGTGGACGTGTGGAACCTGGCCGACGGGGAGGCGTACCTCGGCGTGCAGCCCCACCGCGTCGAGGACGGCCAGGTGGTGCTCGGCGCCGATCCGCTGCTGGTTCAGGGGGCGGCCCCTTGAGCGTGGTGGTGCAGAAGTTCGGCGGTACCTCGATGGCCGACCCGGAGCGCATCGGGAGGGCCGCCGACCGGGTCGTGGCCGCGCGGGAGGCGGGCCACGACGTGGTGGTGGTGGTGTCGGCCATGGGCCACACCACCGACGAGCTGATGGCCCTGGCGGACCAGGTCACGACCGACCGCTGCGATCGCGAGCGGGACATGCTGGTGAGCGTGGGGGAGCGGATCGCCACGGCCCTGCTGTGCATGGCGCTGCAGGCGAGGGGCTGGGAGTCGATCTCGTTCACCGGCTCCCAGGCCGGGATCCTGACCAACGACCGCCACCAGGACGCCTCGATCATCGAGGTGCGGCCCGTGCGGGTCCAGGACGAGCTCGCGCGGGGCAAGGTGGTGGTGGTCGCCGGGTACCAGGGCATGAGCTACAAGCGGGAGATCACCACCCTGCGGCGCGGCGGGTCCGACACCACCGCCATCGGCCTGGCCGCGGCCCTGGGCGCGGCCTGGGTCGAGGTGTACAGCGACGTGGACGGCGTGTACACGGCCGATCCCCGCAAGGTGCCCGACGCGGTGCGCATCGACGAGCTGGACGTGGACGCGATGGCCTCGCTGGCGCGAGGCGGTGCGCGGGTCCTGGCCGAGGATGCGGTGGAGATGGCCCGACGGGAGGGCATCGTGCTGTACTGCCGCGCCACCGATCCGTCCCATGGCACGGGTCAGACCCTGGTGCGGAGGTTCCCGCCCGCGGACCGGTCCGGGCCTGCGGTGCTGGCGGTGACGTCCCTGGTGAAGGGACTCGTCGAATGCTCGTGCAGCGCCGACGCGCTCCCCGGTGAGCTGGAGGAGCTCGCCGCAGAGGGCGCCGTGATCCGGTTGCTGGTGACCACGGCGGAGGACGCGCTGATCCTGGCGGAGACCGGCGACACCACGGCGGACACGTGTCTCGTCACGGTGATCGGGCGGGCGCTGGATGAGGCGCCAGCCCTCGTCGCGGAGATTCGGCGGGTGCTGGAGGCGGCCGACGTGATCCCCTGCGCGCTCTCGCTGGGACCGGACGATCTGCGGATCGCGGTGGAGCGCAGCGGGGTCGAGGACTGCGTGCGAGCCATCCACGCGCGCTGGCTGGCGGGGACGGGCTAGAAGATCACGCCCATGCGCACGGACGCGGCCCACTCGTCGATCAGGCGGATGTCGATGCCCGCGGTCACGCGGGAGCGGGTGTTGTTCGCCGGCGCGATGGGGCCGGAGAAGAACCCTGCTCCGATGCGCGCCCCGACGGGCAGGGCCAGGGACGGGTCGTACATCGCGCGCCAGGTCTCGGTCTCCAGCACGGTGTTGCCCTCCTCCGTTTCCACCTCGTACTGCTCGTCCACGCTCATCACCAGCTGGCCCCAAAGCCGGCTGTAGTGCGCGCCAAGGTCCACGTACCACCCCTGCCGCGCGCCGCCGAAGCCCACGCCGAGGCCGGCGCGCAGGTTGTACAGCTGCATGGGGGCGTAGGGTGCGCTGGGCCAGCCGACCATCTGGGCGTCGAACGAGCCGTAGACCCCCACGTGCACGCTGTCGTGCGCCACGTGGACGGGGGTGACCCGGGCCATCGCGCCCCAGCCCCAGCTGAACGGCCCCTCGTACCCGAGCTGCTCGATGTTGGACTGGTGGCCGAAGAACCGCCCCTCCAGGGAGACGTACGGGACCGGCTCGAAGGTCAGGGCCAGCGACATGCCGCCGCCGAGGACTCGCGCCTGGCCGTCGAGCGCATCCTCCCGTTCCTCGTCGGTCTGCAGCTCGGCGTCCACCGTGCGGCCGCCGTAGTCGTAGGAGATCTCGAGGCGCAGGGCGCCCGGGGCCAGACCGGCCACGGACGGGCCCATGGGGGAGGCGGCCGCCGGGGCGGCGATCAGCAGCATCGTCAGCAGGGCAGTGCAGCGCATGGGAGGGGAGGGTACACGATGGACCCCCGGACGACCACGCCGATTTCTCACCGCTTCTTCCCCTTCTTCCCCGGCCGCAGCGAGCGCACCGAGCGCTCGGTACGCGACTCCCAGATGGCCATGCGCTCGCGGATCATCTTCTCGAATCCCTGGTCGCCCGGCTCGAAGAACCGCTGCCCGACCAGGGCGTCGGGGAGGTACTGCTGGGCCACGTGACCACCGTCGTAGTCGTGGGGATAGTCGTAGTCATCGCCGTAGCCCAGCTCCTTCATCAGGGCGGTGGGCGCGTTGCGCAGGTGCACGGGGACGGGCAGGGCGCCGTGCTTGCGCGCGGCGCCTGCGGCCCGGAACAGCCCGCAGGCGCTGTTCGACTTGGGGGCCGTGGCCAGGTAGATGGTCACCTGCGACAGCGGGAACTTCGCCTCGGGCAGGCCCAGGAAGTGCACCGCCTCCTTGGCCGCGAGCGCCAGCTGCAGCGCCCGTGGATCTGCGTTGCCCACGTCCTCGGAGGCCAGCACCACCAGCCGCCGGGCGATGAACATCGGGTCCTCGCCCGCCTCCACCATGCGCGCCAGCCAGTACAGCGCCGCCTGCACGTCGGACCCCCGCACGCTCTTGATGAACGCGGAGATGACGTTGTAGTGCTCCTCGCCGCTGCGGTCGTAGCGCAGGGTGTCCTGTCCCAGAGTGGCGGCGACCTCGTCCACGGTCATGGGCGCGGCGTCGTCGTCCCGGTCGTGGCTGACCACGGCCACCCGCTCCAGCGCGCCCAGGGCCTTGCGGGCGTCACCGCCCGCGTGCAGCGCGATTCGCTCCAGGGCCGCGTCCTCCAGGGCCATGTTGCCGCCACCCAGGCCGTTCTCCGTGTCGGCCAGCGCCCGCTGCAGCACCGTGACGAGGTCGGCGGGCGACAGGGGGTGCAGCACCATCACCGCGCACCGGCTCAACAGCGCGGGAATCACCTGGAACGACGGGTTCTCGGTGGTGGCCCCGACCAGGGTCAGCAGCCCGGACTCCACGTGGGGCAGGAACGCGTCCTGCTGCGCCTTGTTGAAGCGGTGGATCTCGTCCACGAACAGGAGGGTGTCCTGCTTGGACCACGTGGCCCGCGTCTCGGCGTCCGCCACGATCCGGCGCACGTCCTTGACCGAGCCGAGCACGGCGGAGAACGACTCGAAATGGGCCCGCGTGTGGCCGGCGAGCAAGCGCGCCAGCGTGGTCTTGCCCGAGCCGGGGGGCCCCCACAGGATGAGGGACGTCAGCCGGTCCGCCTCGATGGAGCGGCGTAGCGGCATGTCCGGCCCCAGCAGGTGAGCCTGGCCCTCCACCTCGTCGAGGGTGCAGGGGCGGACGCGGTCGGCGAGGGGGACGCGCGGTCCCCGGGGGGTCGGGTCGGTCACGAGGTGATCCTGGATCGTGCCTGCCCTGCGCGCAACCCCGAGGCGCCAGCCTGCGCAGGCGCTTGCACGCGCAGCGCAGCCCACCCGATAATCCACGCCCATGGTCACCGTGCCCGAGCTGCTCGAGATCGACTTCCTGGCGCAATACCGGTTCCCCACGCTCGCGGCCTATGCCTCCCGGCGCATCGCCATCGCGGACTCGGAGCTGGAGCGCCGGCAGGCCATTGCCTGGGCGGCAGAGCAGATCGGCCGCACGGTCGGCTCCGTCGTGCAGGCCGATCGCCAGGCCACGGGAGGCGGCCCGGCCATCCCGGCCGACGCCGAGGCCCTGCGCTGGCCTCCCCGGGACGACCCGTTCCTGCACGACCTCGACCTGCCGTGGCCCGGCGCTCGCGGCCTGATGCGGCTGGCCGACGAGACCTCCCTGGACGACGACGTGGAGGTGCTGCTGCAGCGCATCCGCCACCTCACGCGGCGGCTGCAGTGGCTGTCGCGGTACCGGCTGGTGGTGCTGCACGAGCACGGCCCGCGGTTCACCCAGGGGTGGATCTTCATGGGCCCGGGCGAGCCCCTGCCCGTGTGGCTGCAGGACGCCGACTGGCGCAACCTGCCCCTGCATCGACCCCTGATGGTCGACCCGCAGGACGGCCGCTACCTCACGCTGGAGCCGTACATCCGGTACGTGGCCGATCCGCGGCGCCTGGACCTGTTCGTCGGGTTCGAGGGCAACGAGGCGCGCTACATGGCCCACGACGGCTCCAACGCCTACCTGGCGCCCAAGCCGGACCTCACCCCGCCGGTGCGGGGCGAGATCGACCTGTCGCTGGTGGACGCCCATAGCCTGGTCGATCCGGTGTGTGACCTCGACGACGGCATCGACTTCGCGGATCGCTGGCGCATCGTCGGCTGGATGGCGCGGGGCGGGGTGGCCGAGATCTACCTCGCTCGCAACCGCGACAGCGGCCAGCTCTCGACGATCAAGCTGTTCGTGTCCGAGGACAACCGCTTCGACCGCAACCTGGTGCGGTTCATCGACGAGGGCAACTACCGCGAGCGGATCGAGGGCGACGGCGTGATCCGTATCTTCGAGCGGGGGGCGACCCGGAACCACCGCTACATGGAGATGGAGTACCTGCCGGGCGGTGATCTCGAGGAGCTGCTGGAGCGTGGCGGTCCCCTGCCCGCGTCGCGGGCGCTGGCCATCACCGACCAGGTGATCGACGCGCTGGCGGCGGTGCACGCGGCCGGCGTCGTGCACCGGGACATCAAGCCGGGCAACGTGATGTTCGACTGGGAGCGGAGCGCCCGCCTGATCGACCTGGGCATCGCCCGCCCTCTGCCCGAGGCCGACTCGTCGGCTGGCACCACCGGTCGGCTGGGGACCGAGGGCTACATGGCCCCCGAGCAGGCGCGCGGGCGCAGGGTCGATCAGCGCACTGATGTGTTCGGTGTGGGGGTTCTGCTGCACGAGATGATCACCGGCCTGCGGCCAGATCAGCTCACCGGCCACGAGCTGCACCCGCCGGTGCCGCGGGGGCTGGAGTCGGTCATCGCCCGCTGCCTTTCGTATCGGCCCGAGCGACGCTACCCGGACATGGCCGCGCTGCGCGACGCGCTCACGGGCTGGCGCCAGCAGCGGCCCGACTGGTGTGACCCCATGGCCATCTCGCTGGACCTCGAGGGCACGATCATCACCAACGCGCTGGAGGCACACCCCCGACCGGGGCTCGGCGCCTTCCTGGACTGGTGCGATCGGCGGTTCGACCGGATCTTCGTGTACACCTGCGTCGATCAACCGCGAGCCAACGACATCCTCAGCGGGCTGGTCTACGGTGGCGAGATCGACCCGTCCGTTGCCGAGCGCATGGAGTACGTGGCGTGGTCGAGGGGCTTCGACGGCGCGCGCAAGGACCTGCGTGCCTGCGCGTTCCCGGTGGAGCGCAACGTGATCCTCGACGACATGGAGATGTGGATCGTGCCCGACCAGCGCCACCGCTGGGTCCGCGCTCCGGACTACAACGAGCCCTCGCCCACGGACCGGTTCCTGTCCCTGGCTCCGCGGGAGATCGAACGGATCTTGGAACCGTGAGCGGGGTATGCATAATTCTTGAAGGAAATGCGCGAACGTCACACCCATCGGGGTAACCGGGTCACGCGCCCGTGTACGTTCGACACGCACAGACGGAGGCTCAGATGAACAGGATCGCGTTCGTCACCATCGCACTCGGCATGGCCCTGGCCATGGGCTGCCAGGACTACGTCTTCTCCCCGGAGGGCGGGATCGGTGACCCCACGAAGCTCGACGCGCAGATCGAGGTCAACCCGTCGGTGCTGGACTTCCAGCAGCTGGGCGCGGGCTCCTCGCTGACCATGAACGTGAC
>CAZXHG010000336.1:0-9230 GCA_964639985.1 uncultured Rickettsiales bacterium | reverse complement strand
CCCGACCTACCCCCACCTGCGCTCGCTTCGCTCGCGGGTGGGGCTAGTCGGTTAGCCAGGTTATGTCCTGATCGCAGTCGGTTAGGAGGCGACCTGTGTAGTCATCCTCGAAGTCGTGGAAGTCGGAGCCGGCGGTCTCGTGGAGGCCGCGGTGGCGGGCCTCGGACTGCAGCCAGGTGGTCTCGTCGGGGGTGTGGGAGAAGTTGATCGTCTCGACGCCCTCGAGGCCGGCCTCGACCAGCTCGTCGAGCGTGAGGGAGAGCTCCTGGTCGCGCTGCTCGCCCGGGAAGACGCGCAGGTCCAGGGCGGGGTGGGCCCAGACCGGGTGGCCGCCGCAGCGGCGGATGGCCGCGACCGCGGCCGGGGTGCTGACCTTGAGCTTGGGCACGTGCGCCGCACCCCCCTCCTCCAGGTAGGCCTGGATGAAGCTGCCCACGTCCACCACCCCGTCCCGGGCCAGCCGGTCGCGGTTGGCCGGCTCGCGCAGGGCGGAGCGGGCCACGTCCGGCTTGCCGGGCGAGGGCGCGCGCTCGACGATGCGCTCCCCGTCGATGCGGATGCCGATCGCGGCCAGGACCTCGGCGAACCCCAGGATCCGGCGCTGACGGGCGCCGTTGAGCTCCGCCAGCATCGCCGTGAAGGCGTCGTCCGGCCGCAGCGCATACCCCAGCACGTGCAGACCCAGGTTGCTGCGCGGGTGGCCCGTGGACAGCTCGATGCCCGGGATCCAGCGCAACCCGCCGAGGTCGGCCGCGGCCAGCAGGTCGCTGGCCTGCCAGGTGTCGTGATCACAGATGGCGATCGCCTCGAGCCCGCGCCCGGCGCAGACCCGGGCGAGCTCCAGGGGGTGCAGCGTCCCGTCCGAGCAGGTGGAGTGCATGTGTAGGTCGGCCAGCATCGGGTCTCCGCGCAGGGCCGCTCATTGTAGTGAACCGGGTGCGCGGGCGCGAACGCGAACGCGCTCGTACGAAGTTTGACAATCGCTTGCCCTCAGCGCCCCCCGATCCGCTTGGACGTCCCTGGCTTTCGTGCTATCCCGAAATGGATCGGAGGGGACCCCGGAGGGACAGCATCCCCTTGGCGCGCCAAGGGGTGAAAGAGGAGACGATGCCGCACCCGGCCCGCGCCCGACTGCTGCCTGCAATGCTCGTCACCGCCCTTCTGCTCACCGGTCCCTCCTGCTCACCGTACGAACCCCTGGATCTGCCCGACGACCTGTTCGCCTCCAGCGGCTACGGCATCATCGGCGGCATGTCCACGGCCGACTGGCCCGCGGTGGGTGCGTACCTGATCGACGGAGGCTATGGCGGCATGTGCACCGCGACGCTGGTGCACCCCGAGGTGCTGCTGACCGCGGCCCACTGCACGGACACGTCGGGCAGCGACGACATGTTCTACGTGGGCAGCAACGTCAACAACGCCACCTGGAACGACATCTACACCATCTCGTCCGCCATCGAGCACCCCTCGTACAACCCCAACAGCTACCACCCGCACGACATCGCCGTGCTGCTGCTGGACGACCCGATCCACAGCATCGACATCATCCCCGTGAACACCACGTCGTTCGACAACTCGTGGGTCGGCAAGTGGTTCCACTACGTGGGGTTCGGCTCGGACTCCCACTACGGTGGCAGCGGGTCGGGCATCAAGCGCGAGACCGACATCCAGGTCTACGAGTACTACAACTACGAGTACATCCACTACACGGTGGGCACCAACACCTGTTCGGGCGACTCCGGTGGCCCCGGCATGGTGGAGATCGACGGTGACTGGTACGTGGCGGGCGTGAACTCGTCGGTGTTCAGCCAGAGCGGTGACCCGTGCACCAACGGCGGCGGCTACGAGATGCGCGCGGACGCGGAGCTGAACTTCCTCGACGACTACTTCGATCCCTACGAGACCGCCCCGCCGGACGACGACGACGATGACGCCAGCGACGACGACGACTTCGTCGGCGACGACGACGACACCATGCCCCCGATCGAGGAGCTGCCCGCTCCTCACATCGACGAGGACGAGTACGACCAGCCCGAGGGTTGCGCCTGCAGTAGCCGGCGTGCTACTCGTTCGCCGTGGGCCGTGGCCCTGGTCCTGGGGCTGGCAGGCCTGCTGTGGCGGCGCCGCTGAGGCGTCTCCCACCCAGACGCGCGTGGAAAGGTTGCTGAGTCGACATGCACATCCGATCGACGGGACCCACGACGTTGTTTGCCCTGCTGCTGACCCTGGCGCTGGTGATGCCGGCCTTGCCGGGGGCTGCGGTCGAACCCGAGGAACAGGACGCGCCCGCCCTGTCGGACCTCGACCTCGATCCGGGCAGCTGGGTGCAGCAGCGCTCCTCGCGCTCCCGCTCCCGCTCGCGCAGCCGCACGCAGCCGCTCCGCTTCAACATGAGCATCGGCGGCGGCCTCAACATCGGCAACCAGTGGATGGACTACACGGTCGAGTCGGTCTACCAGGTGCCCAAGAACGGCCTGGTCGAGGACTCGGAGCTGCGCAACTTCTACTTCATCACCAAGCCCGTGCTCGACATCCAGGTCGGCCTCGAGGTGGCCCAGGAGCGGCTGGTGATCGGCTTCCACTTCGCCCTGTCCGGCATGAGCCAGCGGGCGAACGCCTCCATGATCGCGGAGTGGGAGAACGGCACCGAGACGGTGCTGGACCAGAGCGGGGAGACCGTCTACGCCCCGCCCCTGGCCCTGCTCGGCCTGGGCGCGGCCTACGTGATCGGACCCGACCGCATGTTCTCGCCCATGGTCGGGCTCCGCTTCGGCATCGGCGTGACCTGGGACGCGGACTACCACATGATCGACGCGTGGAAGTCCTGGTACAACGACGGCGAGATCAACATGGACGAGGCGCTGTCCTTCCGCTCCCGCGTGCCCGTTCGCGGCGGCCTGGACCTCGGCCTGCGCTGGAACGCCCACGAGAAGTTCGGCGTGGAGCTGCACATCCCGGTGGAGATGTTCGGCATGCATGGCTACCTGCGCGGCGTCATCACCGGCGCCAACGCGCGCTTCGTGCTGCGCCTCTGAGAGCCCCCATGGCCCTCAGCGACCTGTTCTTCGGACGACAGAAGGAGATCGAGCGCCGGCTCGGCGAGTACCTCGAGCACTGGTGGGGGTGCGTGGAGTGCCTGCGCTCCGGCATGGACGCCTACCTCGACGAGGGCCCGGGCGAGACCGTGGACTACTACTACTCGCGCGTGGACAAGGAGGAGTCCCGGGGGGACGAGCTGCGGCGGGGCATCGAGCGTGAGCTGTTCGAGAAGGCGCTGATGCCCGAGTCCCGCGGCGACATCCTGCGGGTGCTCGAGGTCCTGGACAAGGTGGTCAACCGCATCGAGAGCACCATCCGCCAGATCGTGATCGAGCGGCTCGAGCTCGAGCCGTGGATGCGCCCCGACCTGGCACGCATGACCGACTGCACCATCGACGCCTGCCAGGCGCTGTACCAGGCGGGTGGGTGCCTGCTGCGCGGCGAGGATCCCCCGATCCGTGAGCTCGCCCACCGCGTGGACGACCTCGAGAGCCGCTGCGACCACATGCAGGAGGACCTGCTCGGCCGCATCTTCGCCTCGGACCTCGACCTGGCGCGCAAGCTGCAGCTCAAGGACTTCGTGCGGCGCATCGGCACCATCTCCGACCTGGCCGAGAGCGCGGCGGACACGGTGCACATCGTGAGCATCAAGCGCCAGGTGTAGTCCGTGGTCCTGCCGATCCTGGGCGGCGCCTACCTGGGCTGGTCCCTGGGCGCCAACGACGCCTCCAACATCTTCGGCACGGCCGTCTCGTCGAAGATGCTGCGGTTCGGCACGGCCGCGATCCTGTGCTGCGTGTTCCTGATGATCGGGGCGGCGGCCGAGGGCCACCGCGGCATCCACACGCTGGAGGGGCTGACCACCCAGACCACGCTCACCGCCGGCCTCACCGCCCTGGCCGCGGCGCTGACCGTGACGCTGATGACCCTGGTCAAGCTGCCCATCTCCACGTCCCAGGCCGTGGTCGGGTCGATCATCGGCGTGGGCCTGATGCAAGGCGACGTGAACCTGGCCGGCCTGGAGAAGGTCGTGGCCTGCTGGGTGGGCACGCCCATCGGTGCGATGCTGCTGGCCACGGTGCTGTACCCGCTGGGCGCGTTCGTGCTCAACCGGCTGCAGCTGGGCATGTATCGCCAGGACTCGATGCTGCGGGCGGGGCTCGTGGTGGTGGGCTGCTACGGGGCGTACGCGCTGGGTGCGAACAACGTGGCCAACGTCAGCTCGATGTTCGTCGGCGGCGGGCTGATGGAGCCGCTGCCCGCGGCCCTGCTGGGCGGGGCCTGCATCTGCCTGGGAGTGGTGACGTTCAGCCGGCGGGTGATGGACACCGTGGGCAAGGGGGTGGTGAAGCTCGACGCCTACTCCGCGCTGGTGGTGGTGGCGGCCGAGGCGATCACGGTGCACGTGTACGCCATGGTGGGCGTGCCCGTGTCCACCTCGCAGGCGGTGATCGGCGCGGTGCTGGGGGTGGGGCTGGTGCGTGGGGCCCGGTCGGTGCGGTTGTCCTCGTTGCGCAACATCGGGCTGGGGTGGGTGATCACGCCGGCTGTGGCCGGGTGCGTGTCCGCAGCGCTGTACTTCGTGGCCCACCTGCGGTACGTCGGCTGATATCCTGCGGCGCTCTGGAGGTCAGGCATGAAGGTTCTGGGTTGGATCGGAGAGGTGCTGCTGGCGGGGCTGCTGACCCTGCTGCCCATCTACCTGACGATCCAGGTGCTGGTGTGGACGTTCGGGTTCGTGGACCACTCCTTCGGCCAGGTGTTCGAGCCGATCTTCGGCCGACACGTGCCGGGCAGCGGCATCGTGGCCACGGTGCTGCTGGTGCTGTGCATGGGCCTGCTGACCCGCTGGTGGCTGACCCAGCGGGTGATCGACGCGGTCGAAGCCAGCGTGCTGCGGCTGCCCGGGCTGGGCCAGCTGTACAAGGCGATCAAGCGGCTGCTCGACCCCCTCACCCGCAAGGAGGACCGCCCGTTCAAGGAGGCGGTGTGGGTGCCGATCAGCGACGAGCTGGTCGCGCTGGGATTCATCACGTCCAGCGAGGCGGACGTGGGCGAGGGCGACGAGGGCCGCGTGTCGGTGTACCTGCCCAGCTGCCACCCGTACTTCGGCATGGTCGCGCTGGCGAAGCGGGGTGACCTCCGGCCGGCGCCGGTCCAGCTCGACGAGGCCGTCAGCTACGAGTTCTCCTTTGGCGCGGCCCTGCCACCGGGGATCCAGATCAAGCGGCGGGACGAGATCGAGACGACCGAGGACGATTGACAGGGGTCTACCAGTGACCTAGGACCAGACCAGATGCTGAACACGGTGCTGGTCGAGATCCCACAGCAGTTCCTGTGGGCATTCGTGCGCACGGCGCCGTACCTGCTGCTGGGGCTGCTCGCCGCGGGTGCGTTGCGCGTGTTGCTGCCCGACGAGTTGCTGCTGCGGCTGCTGGGCCGCGGTCGGGCCCGGGGCGTGGTGGTGGCGTCGCTGTTCGGCATCCCCCTGCCCATCTGCTCGTGCGGCGTGGTGCCGGTGTCGCTGACGATGCGGCGCAAGGGCGCGGGGCGCGGGGCCACCATGTCGTTCCTGGTGTCCACCCCCGAGACCGGCGTGGACTCCATCGCGCTGACCTTCGGGCTGATGGGCCCGGTGATGGCCATCTTCCGCCCCATCGTGGCCCTGGTCACGGCCCTGGTCGGCGGCCTGATCCTGGAAGCGGCCGACGACGAGGCCGGCGGCGAGCTCGACGAGAACCTGGGCGAGGAGCCCGAGCCCTGCACGTGCGAGGACGGCTGCGACGAGTCCCCTCCCCCGCCCGCCGAGGGCCGCCTGCAGGCCATCGTGCGCTACGGCTTCGGCGAGCTGCTTGCCGAGCTGTCCACCTGGTTGCTGCTCGGGTTGCTGCTGACCGCCATCGTGGGCGCGCTGCTGCCCGACGACTTCCTGGCCGGCCGCGCCCTCGGCGCCGGCCTGCCCGCCATGCTGCTGATGATCGCGGTGGGCCTGCCCCTGTACATGTGCGCCTCGTCCTCCACCCCCCTGGGGGCGGCGTTCGTGGCCAAGGGGCTCTCGCCCGGGGCCGCCCTGGTCTTCCTGCTGGTGGGCCCGGCCACCAACCTGGCCACCATCACCATGGTTCGCCGGTTCTACGGCGACCGCTTCATCCGCGTGTACGTCGGCACCGTGATCGTGGTCTCCCTCGTCGCCGGCCTGGCCCTGGAGTGGCTGCTGGTGGCCACGGGCTGGCAGGTCTTCGGCCTCGTGGGCACGGACGAGGCCGCGCCGTTCGGCCTGTTCGACATCGGCTGCGCCCTGCTGCTGGCCGGCTTGATCGTGATCGGGTACCGCCGTACCGGCCTGCGCGGCCCGCTCAGGGAGGTCGCCGACTCCTCGGCCGCCCTGGCCCTGCTGGTGTGGCGTGTGCGGCGCTGGGAGCGGCCCCAGCGGCGCCTGGTGGGCATCCTCGCCGCCATCGTCGCGCTGCTGTGGCTGATCAGCGCCTTCACCGTGATCCGCCCGGGCGAGGTGGGCGTCGCCCGCCGGTTCGGCGCGCCCACGGACACGACGCTCGCTCCGGGCCTGCACCTGCGCTTCCCCTGGCCGGTGGAGACCGTGGACACCTGCGCCGTGGACCACGTACGGGTGATCGAGCTGGGCTTCCGCACCCACGACGGGCTGCGCTTGCGCGATCCGGTGGTGGCCCGGGAGCTGGACCTGATCACCGGCGACGAGAACCTGGTCGACCTGACCGCGGTGGCCGAGTACCGCGTGGCCGACCCGTACGCGTTCCTGTACGTGGTGGCCGACCCGGACCCGCTGGTGCAGCAGGCCGTGGTCGGCGCGCTCGACGAGGTGGTGCTGGCCAACCGCATCGACGACCTGCTGACCGTGGACCGCGACCCGATCCAGGGGGCGGCCCTGGCCGCGACCCAGCGGCGCCTGGACGCGTACGGCGCCGGCATCGAGGTCACGGCCCTGCGTTTGCTCGACGTGCACGCCCCGCCCCAGGTGCACGACGCGTTCCGCGAGGTGGCGTCGGCCATGGAGGACGCGGAGACCGCGGTGAACAGGGCCCGCGGCGAGCACGACCGGCTGCTGGCCGAGGCCCGCGCGGACGCGGCCCAGCAGGTGGCGGACGCCGAGGTCGACTCGCGACTGCTCGTGGCCCGGGCGCGCGGCGAGGCCCGCGCCTTCGCCGAGTTCTCCGCGGCCGAGCGCAGCCACCCGGTTGCGACCCGGGAGCGCCTCTACCTCGAGGCCCTGGAGCGCGCCCTGGCCGGCCGCCGCAAGGTGATCCGGCCCGGCAGTGGCGAGTTCGAGCTGTGGCTCGTGCCGCCGGGCGAGACCGGCGACGACGGAAACACGATCGAGGTCCCCGTGATCCCCCAGCGCGCCGGCGATCCAACGTCCGCGACCGTGGACCTGGACCAGGGCTACCCGGGGGGTACGCGATGATGGAGGTGATGCGATGACGTCCCTCGGCAGGTGGCTCGGCCTGGGCCTGGCAGCGACGCTGCTGCTGGCCACGGTGGCCACCACCCCGTTCATCCAGGACACCACCGAGTACGTGGTGGTGACCCGCTTCGGCGAACCCCGCCGTACCTCCCTCGAGCCCGGCCTGGGCCTGCGCTGGCCCCTGGGCATCGAGCGCGTGCACCGCATCTCCAACCGCCTGCACCTGCTGCTGCCCGCCGACTCGGAGTACCTCACCCGCGATCCCAAGAACCTCAACGTCTCGTCCTTCCTGCTGTGGCGGGTCTCCGACCCGCTGGTCTTCATCCAGGCCGTGGGCAACCGCGACGGCGCCGAGGCCCGGCTGTCGTACCTGGTGTCGTCGGAGCTCGGCACGCTGCTGGGCAACGCGGAGTTCGCGTCCCTGATCAACGTGGACGGCGAGTCCGACGGGCTGGCGTCCCTGACCGGCGAGCTGGGCGAGCGCTGCGCGGCCATCGCGGCGGACGAGTACGGCATCGAGGTGGTGGACGTCGGGATCCGTCGGCTGGGCTTCCCGGAGCGCAACCGCGCGTCCGTGTTCGAGCGCATGCGCGCCGAGCGGCGGCGCATCGCGGTCAAGCACCGCTCCGAGGGCGAGGAGGCCGCGACCCTGATCCGCTCCGAGGCGGAGCTGCAGCGCTCGCGCATCCTGGCGCAGGCCGAGCAGGACGCTGCCGAGATCCGCGGTCATGCCGAGGCCGAGGCGGCGCGCATCTACGGCGAGGCCCACCGGGCCAACCCGGGCTTCTACGAGTTCCTGCGCACCCTCGAGGCCTACGACACCATCGTGGACGACGAGACCACCCTGGTGCTGCCCGCGGACGCGGGCCTGTTCGACCTGTTGATGGAGGGGCCGTGAACGCCCCGACGCCTCCCCTGGGCGCGGCGCTGCGCGCGCTGAGGCGCCCGTGGCTGCTGGCCGCGGCCGTGGTCGTGCTGTGGGCCGCGTCCGGCATCTACTCGGTGGACCGCGCCGAGCACGGCGTGGTGCTGACGTTCGGCAGGGTCACCGCGGACCGGGTGCCTCCCGGGCTGCACTACCGGCTGCCGTGGCCGGTCACGCGGGTGATCCGGGTCGACACCTCCACCGTGCACACCATGAGCGTGGGCTTCCGCATCCGCGACATGGTGATGGGCGTGCCCACGCCGCCGGAGCAGAGCCGCTTCCTCACCGGGGACACCAACATCGTGGAGCTGCGCATGGTTGTGCTGTACCGCGCCGCCGATCCCGCCGCCTACCGCCTGGTGGCGGACCTCCCCGACGAGCTGGTGCGGCGGGCGGGTGAGGCCGTGCTGACCGACCTGGTCGGCCACGAGGGCGTGGAGGTGCTGACCTCGGGCCGCGGCAGCCTGGTCAGCCGCAGCCAGGTGGGGATCCAGCAGCTGCTCGACGCGTGGGAGTGCGGCATCGTGGTGACGTCCGTGTCGTTCGAGGGCATGGATCCGCCGCGGGAGGTCGTGGACGCCTTCCACGACGTGCAGAGCGCCAAGGCGGACGAGGCGCGCATGAAGGAGGAGGCGGACGCCTACGCCAACGCGATCCTCCCCGAGGCCCGCGGCGAGGCAGCCCGACTGCTGTCCGAGGCCGAGGCCTACCGGGAGTCCCGGCTGGGGCGGGCCCGCGGCTGGGCCAGCCGCTTCGGCGAGCAGGCCGACGCCTACGCGACCCCGCCGCGAGAGCCCCGGCGCCGGCTGTACCTGGAGACCGCGG
>CAZXHG010000335.1:0-9292 GCA_964639985.1 uncultured Rickettsiales bacterium | reverse complement strand
GGCCAGCGCAGTCCTCAGACTGCGTCGAGGCGCCTTTCCCCGAAGACTGCTAGGGGCCGGTCTCCAGCAGCAGCTGGGCGACCATCGCGGTCCAGATGTAGTTGGGCATGGACAGGTTGTCGGCGTCGGCCTCGTCCGGGTCGTACAGCTCCCGGAACTGGTGGGTCTCCGCGAGCTGGGCCGTGACCGAGGTGTACACCCGGTCGGCGAGCTGGCCCGCCCGTTCGTGCTCCCCGTGATCCAGCAACGCGCGCATCAGCAGGAACTGCCACTGGACCCACACCGGGCCGTTCCAGCGGCAGCAGGACGAGGCCTCGGGATCGTAGGAGGGATCGTCCGCCGCCAGGGACGGGATCCCGAACTCCCGCCAGAAGCGGTCCTCGTCCGCGAGGTGCTGGAGCAGGGAGTCGGCCCGATCGCCCTGGGCGATCCCGGCCCATAGGGGCATGAAGCCCGCGATCTCCATGCGCTTGAGGTCCCCGGGCTCGGCCACCTCGAAGTCGTTGTCGTCGTGGTGCACGTGGTAGTAGAAGCCGGTCTCCTCGTCCCACATGGCCTCGTCGATGAGCGCGGCACGAGCGTCGGCTGTCTGCTCCCACGCCGCGGCCTCGGCGGACTCGCCGAGGGCGTCGGCCATGGTGGCCAGGGTACGCGCCTCCATCACGAGCCAGGAGTTCAGGTCCACGGCCTCGACCTCGTCCGGGGCCGCGACCTCGTCCCAGACCACGTTGTTGAGGTCGCGGGTGGCCTCGGACACGGCGAACCCGCCGAACTCGGCCAGGCCGTCGCCGTCGCGGTCCCGCTGCTCGACCCAGAAGTCGTGTACGCGGGCGCCGGCGGCGTAGGCCTCGGCCAGGAAGTCCGCGTCGTCGCAGGCCTGCGCGAGCTCCCACGAGACGTACGACAGGAAAGGGGCGGTCGCGGTGCCCAGGGTGTCCGTGGTCACGACCGGGCCCACGTTGTAGGGCAGGTAGCCGTCGGCCTCCACCCGGTCCAGCAGGTTGCGGTGGGACTGCGTGGCCAGGTCGCAGTCCAGCTGCGCCAGGGTGATCAGCGACAGGCTCTCGTGGGCGTGCTGGCCCAGACGGGCGAACCACCAGGTGGGTTCGCGGGAGAACACGTAGTACGGGTGGGGCATGTCGCCCTCGGCCGGCATCATCAGCTGGTCCAGCAGGGTGAAGGCCGAGCGCACGACGAGATCGCGTTCGCTGTCCACGCCGGGCAGGTCGGGCACGGCGGCCAGGCGGTCGTGGCCCGCCTCGACCAGGTCGACCATGCTCAGGTCCGCTGCTGCCGTGACCTCCGCGGCGAGCATGCCCCCCTCCTCCTCGGGTGCCAGCGCCCGCCAGGCGCGCACGGGGACCTCGGTGCCGGCCGGTACCTCGATCGGAGTGGTCAGGGCGATCACGGCCACGGTGCCGGGCAGCTCGTCCGGGCCCTCGGACAGGTCGGCCAGGTCGGTGCCGGGCCGGTCCGTGCAGGTCTGGCGCCAGGCCAGCTCCACCAGGCCGCCCTCCAGGGTCAACCGGTCGGCGGCGTGGTCGATCCAGGTGCCGGGCGCGAACAGCTGCTCCTCCTCGGAGATCTCGATCCCGTGCTCGGCGGTCAGGCTGCCGGCCTCCTCTCCCACCCGCTGGTAGCCACCGTCACAGCGGCGCAGCCAGGCGATGGCCGTGAGGTGTACGGACTCGGCGCCGTCGTTGCGCAGCCACGCCTCGATGAACGCGGTGCGCGAGGTGGCCGCCGCGAAGCGCAGCTCCACGGCCAGGCCCTCGTCCAGGTCCCAGGTGGCGATCAGGGTGTCGGAGGTGGTGTGTTGCAGGCGCACGTTCGAGGTGCCGCCCGAGGGCTGGGCCACGGCCAGGTCACCGGAGTCGAAGGCCAGCCCGAGGTCGCCGGCCGTGTCCGTGACGAATGCCAGCGTGCCGTCGTCCGCGGCGTGGAACGTGTACCCCTCGTCCACGAGGTACTCGGTGCGCTCCCGGGCCGCGGCCATGGTCAGCAACAGGGGGTCGTCGAACGTCGCCTCCAGGGGATCCCCCACGTCCGGGGCGACGTAGTCGCTGACCAGGGGTTCGGGGTGGCAACCCAGGATGACGATCAGCAGGACGAGCAACCAGCGCGCTGGCATGGGACCTCCGCGTGCGCGGGGATCACTGTACCGCACGCGTGGTACGGTGGGCCCGCTGGAGGCGGGCATGAGCGCGGACACCTGGATCGTGTTCGGCATCCTCGGGGGCACGATCGCGCTGTTCCTCAGCGACCGCCTGCGCCTGGACCTGGTGGCGTTGATGGCGTTGCTGGCGCTGATGCTGGCGGGGATCCTGGGGCCGGCCGAGGCCCTGGCCGGGTTCTCCGACGACCTGGTGCTGATCGTGGCGGGCCTGTTCGTGGTCGGCGGTGGACTGTTCCGTACGGGCGTGGCGTCGTGGCTGGGCGCGCGCCTGGGGCGGGCCGCGGGCGCGGGCGAGGTGCGGCTGCTGGCCGTGATCATGGTGGTGGTGGCGCTGCTGTCGGCGGTGATGAGCTCCACCGGCACCGTGGCGATCTTCCTGCCGGTGACCGTGGCGCTCGCCCAGCGCGCCGGGGTGTCGCCGTCGCGGCTGCTGATCCCGCTGGCGTTCTCGTCGTTGCTGGGCGGCATGCTGACCCTGATCGGGACCCCGCCCAACATCGTGGTGGCGCGGGAGCTGGCCGAGCGCGGGGAGGAGACGTTCGGGTTCTTCTCGTTCACGCCCATCGGGCTGTGCGTGCTGGTGGTGGGGGTGGGCTTCATGCTGACCCTGGGCCGCAAGCTGCTGCCGGACCGTCCGTCGCCGCTGGTGGGTCAGGGGGACGGGGTGTCGCTGGAGGAGCTGGCCCGGGCCTACGGGCTGAGCGACCGGCTGGTGCTGCTGGAGGTGGACGAGGGCTCGCGCCTGGACCACGCCTCCCTGGCCGAGGCGGACGTGCGGGGCCGGTTCGGGGTGACCGTGCTGGACGTGGTCGAGCCCCACGGTCCGCTGCCCTTGGTGGGTGACGAGGAGGAGGAGGTGGACCCGGCCCGGGAGCTGGAGGGCGGGTACCGGCTGGTGGTGCTGGGCGCGGTGGAGGCCGTGGACCGGATGTGCGGGGAGCTGGGCCTGCGGCGGGTGCACGGGGTGGAGCAGGTGTCGTTGCCCCGCAGCAGTGCACTGGCCGAGGTGCAGCTGACGCCGCGGTCGCGGTTGCTGGGCCGGACCCTGCGGGGCAGCCGGTTCCGCCAGCAGTACGACCTCACGGTGCTGTCGCTACAGCGGCTGGGCAAGCCGTTCGCCGGGCGGCTCGGCCAGGTGCGGCTGCGGTTCGGCGACACCCTGCTGGTGCAGGGCAGCGCGGACGAGATCGAGGCGCTGCGGGGTGAGGCGCGGGACTTCGTGGTGGTGGCCGACGCGCGGGGCAGCGGCGAGGGGAGGGGCCTGTCGCGCAACGGGTGGCTGGCCGCGGGGATCATGGTGGGCATGCTGGTGCTGATGACCACCGGCGTGGTGCCGACCGTGGTGGCGGTGCTGCTGGCGGCCGTGGCCATGGTGCTGACGCGCTGTCTGAGCATGGAGGGGGTCTACCGCTCGATGAGCTGGGAGAGCGTGGTGCTGATCGCGGCCATGCTGCCCATGGCCACGGCCCTGGAGAAGACCGGCGGCATGGGCCTGGTGGTGGACGGGCTCACCGGCAGCCTGGGGCAGCTGGGGCCGCTGGCGGTGATGGCCGGGTTGTTCGTGCTGACGTCGCTGTTCAGCCAGTTCATCTCCAACACGGCGACCACGGTGCTGGTCGCGCCCATCGCGTACGAGGCGGCGCAGAGCATGCACGTGTCGCCGCACACCTTCCTGATCACCGTGGCGATCGCCGCGTCGACCGCGTTCGCCACGCCCATCGCCACGCCGGTCAACACCCTGGTGATGAGTCCGGGCGGATACCGCTTCACGGACTACACCAAGGTCGGCCTGGGGCTGCAGGCGGTGGTGCTCGTGGCCACGCTGGCGCTGGCCGGGGTGTTCTTCCCGTTGACGGGGTAGCTGTCACTCCTGCCTGGAGCACCCCGGACGGGAGAGGCACGAGACTCCGATCCGCTTCGATCCCACCCCCCGCACCGAACCACCCCGGACGGGGAAAGGTACACGTAACTCACCCCGGACTCTCGAATCACCCCCTTCCTACCGGAGTTACTTGTACCTGTCCCCGTACCGCCTCCAGTCGCCTGACCGGATCCACACGGACCGCTCCAGCTCTCCAAGGGACGCAGCCCGTCGCCTGCTCCGCAGGCTCCGGGGATCCGACCGGTGGTTGGAGGCGGCACAGGGGACACGCACAAGAAACCCCGGTGGGATGGGGGCCGCTCGAAACATCGGGGTGGGTTTCGTGTGCATGTCCCCGGCGGAGGCGGTTCAGGCAGGGGCGTGGTCGAGACCGGAGGTACTCGAGATGGTTGCAATTCGGTTTCCTGCTGGTGAACAATGGGCGACCTAGGACAACCCGGAGGACGCTGGAAGATGGCTCGAGATATTGCTGTGAAGATTCCGGTGGAGCTGGTGGAGCGGGCGGACGCGCTGGTGCCCGTGTTCGAGCAGGTGCCGGAGATGCGGGTGTGGAGCCGGGTGACGCGGACGGCCGTGGTGCGGCTGGCGTTGCTGCGGGGCCTGGAGAGCCTGGAAGAGGAGTTCATCGGCCAGGACGAGGGTACGGAGCAGTCGTACGTCGGCACGTACGACGAGGACTCGCAGCTGTAGACAGCTGCGTTCGGCTACTCGTCCCCGGCCACCTGGGGGCCGTGGGCGCAGATCATCCAGCTGCCGCCACCCTCGCCACCCGCGGCGACCAGCGCCTGGGTCGGCCCTCCGGGGGCGTATTGCGACAGCCACGCTGCCGCGTCGCGCTCGTTCAGGGCGCCGAATCGTTCACAGCGCCAGGGGCCGTCGACCTGGCCACCGCTGATCTTGGCCAGGGCAGGGCGGCCGAACAGCAAGCCGACGGCGAGGCCGAGGGTGAGGGCGGTGGTGATGACGAGTGCGGTGGTCTTGCGCATGGGATTGCCTCCGTGTGTGCGCGGACGCGGTCGCCAGCGCTCGCGCCAGCATACAGCGCGCCCGTGACTCGGGGTTCGCATATGTGGTATTCCCCGCGCACTGCGGAGGTGGTGACGTGCACGGATCTTCTGGAGCGATCGAAGGCCTTCCCGAGAATGCTCGGCGACCCCTGGAAGAGGGGGAGAGCTACGTCCCGGTCGTGCCGGACGAGACCGGCGTGGCCGAGGTCACGCCGCGGTCGGTGATCATGGGGCTGATCTTCTGCGCCATCTTCGCCATGGCCGCGGCCTACCTGGCGCTCAAGGTGGGGCAGGGCATCGAGGCGGCGATCCCGATCTCGATCCTGGCCATCGGGCTGTCGCGGCTGTTCTCGCGGCAGAGCACGCTGCTGGAGAACGTGATCATCCAGTCCATCGGCGCCAACAGCTCCCACGTGGTGTCCGGGGCGGTGTTCACCATCCCGGCGCTGTACATGCTGGCCGCCGAGGGCACCCACGGCGTGGCCGAGCCCGGGCTGCTGCAGGTGGTGATCGTGTCGTTCCTGGGCGGCTGCCTCGGCGTGCTGTTCCTGATCCCGCTGCGCTACCACTTCATGGTGCAGATGCACGGCAAGTTCCCCTGGCCCGAGGGCACGGCCACCACCGAGATCATCCTGTCGGGGCAGCGGGCGGGCGGCCAGGCCAAGATCCTGGCGCTGGCCGCCGGGCTGGGCGCGGCGTACGACGGCATCGTGGCCACGTTCCACGGCATGGCCGAGACCCTGTACTTCCGCGCCATCGGCGTGAAGGGCCTGCTGAGCGAGCACTTCATGACGCTGCAGCTGCTCAACAACGCGGCCATCATCGGCATCGGCTACATCGTGGGGCTGAAGTACGCGGCCGTGATCTGCGCGGGGTCGTTCCTGTCGTGGTTCGTGCTGGTGCCCGCCATCCACGCGGTGGGCGAGCACGTGCCCACGATCCTCCCGCCGGGCACGATGCTGATCTCGGCCATGGAGCCGGGCGAGGTGTTCAAGTACTACGTGCGCATCATCGGCGTGGGCGGCATCGCCGGCGCGGGCATCATCGGCATCATCGGGTCGCTGCCGTCGATGGTGAAGTCGATCTTCGCCAACATGAAGGCCCTGGGCAGCAAGGACGAGCGGGCCAGGGCCGAGGTGCCCCGTGTGGACCGCTCCCTGTCGGGCAGCGTGGCCGCCGTCGGCATCGTCATCTTCATGCTGTGCGCGTTCCTGTTCTTCTCGTTCGGCATCGGCATCGACAAGGCGTTCGGCTACGCGTTCGTCAGTACCGTGCTGGTCACGGTGATCGCCTTCCTGTTCGCGCCGGTGTCCGCGCGCGCCATCGCCATCGTGGGTACCAACCCGGTGTCCGGCATGACCATGCTGACGCTGATCATCACCGGCGTCGTGTTGCTGAAGATGGGGCTCACTGGCGGCCAGGGCATGTTCGTCACGATGATGGTCGGCGGCGTGGTGTGCACCGCGCTGGCCGCGTCCGGCGCGCTGGCCTCGGACCTCAAGATCGGCCACTGGATCGGTGCCACGCCGGCCAAGCAGCTGGCGTTGAAGTTCGCGGGGACGGCCGTGGCCGCCCTGTTCTGTGGCGTGGCCATGTGGGTGATGAGCCAGGCGGACACTGGCCAGGGCTTCGGCAGCCCGGCCATGCCTGCGCCGCAGGCGTCGGCGATGAAGGAGATCCTGCTGGGCATCTTCGGCACCACCGAGGCACCCCTGCAGTGGTACCTGTTCGGCCTCGGCGTGCTGCTGGCGCTGATCCTGCGCATGGCCAACGTGCCCGCGCTGGCGTTCGCCCTGGGCATGTACCTGCCCCTGGAGCTGAACACGCCGGTCCTGCTCGGTGGCTTCCTGTCCTACCTGGTGGCGCGCAAGAGCGCGAGCGACACGGACACGATGGTCAAGGCGCGCACGGACCGCGGCGTCTTGATCGCGTCCGGGCTGGTCGCGGGTGGCGCGATCATGGGCGTGCTCGACGCGATCGTGAACGCGATCATCAAGGGGGCGACGGGATCGACCGCGGCCAAGGCCAAGGTGCATGTGCTGAGCGAGCACGCGTTCGAGGGGATGGCGGGGGAAGTACTGGGACTGATCGGACTCGTCGCCCTGTGCGCCTTCATGGTCTGGTTCAGCCGGAGGGCGAAGCCGGAATCGGCGTAGGAACGCGAAAAGGGGCCCGCGCATCCGCGCGGGCCCCTTTTTTCTAGAATTCGAACCCGTCGCGGCCCAGCACCTCGTCCACGGTCGAACCGGCCGCGCGCTCGGCGAAGGCGTTGGCCGTGTCGCCGTTGAACAGCACGATCAGCGCCCAGATGCCCACGCCCAGGTTGAACACCCACGTGCAGCACAGGTGCGCCAGGCAGCACGGGATCATGCCGGCGATGATCACGCCGATGGCGAAGCCGCGGCCCTTGAACCCGCGGATCATGAAGCCGGCCGCGGCCCACAGGACCCCGCCGAGGACCCACACGAACATCCAGAGCATGCCGATGCCCGACCCGATCAGGTTGCCGATCTGCTCGGACTCGGACATGTAGTAGGAGTTGTCCATGTGGTCCAGGGACACGCCCAGCAAGCTGAGGATCGCGTAGACGAGGTACCACAGCGTGTTGATGAGACCGAGGATGATCAGGACGATTCCCAGGGCCGGTACCTGGCTGCGCATCGGGGGCTCCCCTCGAGATGGGTGGCCGGGACCCGGGTCCCGGTCCGACAGTCATACAATGGAAGCAACGGCGGTGTCACGCCGACGGGAGGCGCGATGAGCGGCTGGGAACTGACCTCGCAGGAGCAGGGGGAACTGGTGCGGTGGCGGCGCGACCTGCACCGGCACCCGGAGCTGGCATTCGCCGAGACGCGGACCGCTGGCCGGGTCGCCGCGCGGCTCGTGGAGCTGGGCTTCGACGTGACCGAGGGCGTGGGTCGGACCGGAGTGGTCGGCGTGTTGCGGTGCGGCGAGGGCCCGGTGCTGGCCCTGCGCGCGGACATGGACGCGCTGCCGATCACCGAGGTCGAGGGGCGGGAGCACCGGTCGCTGAACGAGGGCGTGATGCACGCGTGCGGCCACGACGGGCACGTGGCCACGCTGGTCACGGCGCTGGGGGTGCTGGCGCGGCAGCGGCAGCACCTGACCGGCACGATCGTGGCCGTGTTCCAGCCTGCCGAGGAGGGGGGCGGCGGGGCCAAGGCCATGATCGCCGACGGGGTGCTGGACGACCCGCGGCCGGACGTGATGCTGGGGCTGCACTACTGGGCGCTGAAGGACACGGGCACGGTGGGCGTCAAGGCCGGGCCGATCATGGGCAGCGTGGACCGCTTCGAGCTGGTGGTGCGTGGGCGCGGCGGGCACGCGGCCATCCCCCAGCACGCGTCCGACGCGCTGGTGGCCGCGGCCGAGGTGGTGGTCGCGCTGCAGACGGTGGTCTCGCGACGGGTGGATCCGATCCAGCCGGTGGTGGTCACGGTGGGGGAGTTCAACGCAGGCACGGCGTTCAACGTGATCCCGGGCGAGGCCCGCCTGACCGGCACCGTGCGGACCCTGGACACCGAGGTGTGGGAGGGGATGCCGGACCTGATCGAGCAGGTGGCCCGGGGCGTGTGCGAGGCGCACGGCTGCACCCTGGAGCTGGACTACCGGCGCCTGGACCGTCCGCTGGTCAACGATGCCCGGGTGACCGCGCGGGTGCGCAGGCTGGCCGAGGCGCGGGTGGGCGCGGACCGCGTGGTCGAGGAGGTGACCCTCGGCGGGGAGGACATGGCCGACTTCCTCGAGCGGGTACCGGGGTGCTTCTTCTTCGTGGGCGCGAGGAACGAGGAGCGGGGGATCACGGCCTCGCACCACGATCCGGCGTTCGATATCGACGAGGACGCGTTGCCAATCGGCGCCGACCTGTTGATCGCGGCAGCGCGGGAGTGGCTCGAGAAGAAGCAAGCCATCGAGTGAAACCGCAGTCCAGCCTCTTCACCACCGGAGAACCACTTGCCGAGAAGCGAACCGGCCCGGCGATCCGGTTCACCCTCGAAGAAGCAGCTGCCGAGACGTGAACCGGCCTGTGGCTCCGGTTCGGGATCGGACAGGTGTTTGTCGCGGGGTGAACCGGCCTGTGGCTCCGGTTCGGGGTCGGACAGGTGTTTGTCGCGGGGTGAACCGGCCCGTGGCTCCGGTTCGGGGTCGGACAGGTGTTGGACTAAACCGCTTCGCGGTGGTGGTGGCGGTTCAGGCATGGAGGCG
>CAZXHG010000334.1:0-9311 GCA_964639985.1 uncultured Rickettsiales bacterium | reverse complement strand
ACATCGGGCTGTTCCCGTTCATGGTGCTGCCGCTGCTATCCCACCACGTGGGCCCCAAGAAGGCCGCCGACCTGGCCCTCACCGGCCGCAAGGTGCCGGCCACCAAGGCCATGGAGATGGGCCTGATCAACCGCGCGGTGCCGCGGGAGGACCTCGACGGCGAGGTCGGCCTGATCACCGACGCGCTGTGCGCGGGTGGCCCCCTGGCCCAGATGCTGGGCAAGGAGGCCGTGCGTGACGTGATGGACGGCGGCCTGCACGATCGCATCGACGGCATGGCCCGGTTCTTCGCCCGCGGCCTGCAGAGCGAGGAGTTCCACGAGGGTGTAGCCGCGTTCATGCAGAAGCGGCCCCCGAAGTGGAAGGGGGACGAGTGACCATGGATCGCGCCATCGTCACCTGCGCGCTCACCGGCGTGCTCACCGACCCGGACCGCTTCCCCGTGCCGGTCACCCCCGAGCAGATGGCGGCCAGCGCAAAGGAGGCCTTCGACGCCGGCGCCTCCATCATGCACACCCACGTCCGCGACCCACGGCCCGGCATGGGCCGCTTCCCCTCGTGGGATCCGGACCACGCCGAGGCGGTCTGCCAGGCCATCCGCGAGGCCTGCCCTGGCGTGCTGATCAACCTCACCACCGGCGTGATGGGGCCCGACATCAGCGGCCCCCTGGCCTGCCTCGAGCGGGTGAAGCCCGAGATGGCGGCCATGAACGGCGGCACCCTCAACTACCTCAAGGCCACGTCCAAGGGCACGTGGGCCTGGCCGCCGCTGATCTTCGACAACCACCCGGTGGACAAGGTGCAGCCGTTCGCCGATTTCATGCACGAGCACGGCATCGTGCCGGAATGGGAGTGCTTCGACACCGGCATCCTGCGCTCGGTGGAGCTGTACCGCCGCACGGGCATCGCGCGGCCGCCCATCGACGTGTCGCTGATCATGGGGGTGGCCAGCGGCATGGCCGCGAAGCCCGCCTGGCTGCCGCTGCTGGTGGACGAGCTGCCCGAAGACGCCACCTGGCAGGTGATCGGCATCGGCCGCGCCGAGGTGTGGGACCTGCACCGCAGGACCGCGGAGATGGGCGGCAACCTGCGCACCGGGCTGGAGGACACCTTCTACCTGCCCACTGGCGAGCACGCCCGCTCCAACGGCGAGCTCGTGGACGCGCTGGTGGCCGTCGCCCGCGACTGCGGCCGCGAGATCGCCTCGCCCACCGAGGCCCGCGCCTACTTCGGCCTGCCCGAGGGCGGATGACCGAACGCCAGCTGTTCGACGCCCTGCTCGTGGCGATGGTGTTCATCGCCGCGGCGGTCGCGGTCGTGCTGCTGTTCATCACCGCGCCGTACGGCCGCCACACCCGCCGGGGCTGGGGGCCCGGGGTACGCCGCAGCATCGGCTGGCTGCTCATGGAGGCGCCGCCCGTGCTCGTGGTGGCGGCCTGCTTCGCGCTGGGGGACCGGCACACCGACGTGGTGGCGCTGGTGTTCCTCGCGCTGTGGATGAGCCACTACCTGCACCGGGACCTGGTCTATCCCTGGCGCATGCGCGCCACCGACCGGCGCATGCCGTGGTTGGTGGTGGGCATGGGCGTGGTGTTCAACCTGGCCAACGGCTACTTGCAGGGGCGCTGGCTGTTCTCGCTGGGGCCTCGGTACGAGCTGAGCTGGCTGTGGGATCCCCGCTTCCTGATCGGCACGACCCTGTTCGTGGCCGGCTACGGGATCAACCAGCATGCCGACGCCGTACTCCGTCGGCTGGGCCGCTCCGGCAGCTACGGCATCCCCCACGGCGGCGCCTACCGCTGGGTGTCGTGCCCCAACTACCTCGGCGAACTGGTCGAGTGGATCGGCTGGGCCGTGCTCACCTGGTCCATCCCCGGCCTGGTGTTCGCCATCTGGACCGCGGCCAACCTGGTCCCGCGGGCACGGTCCAACCACCGCTGGTACCTGGAGCGGTTCGACCACTACCCGGCCGACCGCAAGGCGCTGATCCCGTACGTGTTCTGAGGTGGAGCCCCGGCAGCCCCTGCCCACCGCCCTCTACGGCAACGCCAGCGTGATGGTCAGCCTGCCGTCGGCCACCGAGACCTGGTGCGTGGTCAGGTCCCCCTTGGCCGGGCCGCTGAGCTTGTGGCCGTCGTAGTCGTACGTGGATTGCGCCAGCGTGCAGCAGCGCACCTTGTGCTCGCCGGGCACCGGATCGATACGCCAGCCCGAACACGCACAGGTGTTGGTGTAGGCGCGATGGACGCCGTCGAGACCGTGCAGCACCATCAACCGGGAGGGCAGATCGCCGGACTCGAGCCGCATCGCGCTGCCCGCGGCGGACAGCTCTGGCGCCCGGAAGAGGTCCACCTCGACGATGCCGTCGCCCACCGTGAAGCACCCCTCGTCCGCCGGGGTCGAGGTGACGCTGATACCGAAGATCCGCTTGAACAGGGGCATGACTACTCCTCGCCGGCTTGGTCCTCGTCCGTCTCCTCACCCAGGTTGCGCAACATGTCCTGGGCGTCCTTCTGCAGCGGGTCCACCAGCTCGTCGTTGACCCACTCCGACAGCCGCGACCAGGTCTTGCGCACCTGCCGCACCACGTCGTCGGACTCGCTGGGCCGGCTCTTCTTCGCCGCGATGTCGATCGCGGTGGTCAGCAGGGTCCGCAGCTGCCGCCGCTCCCACGCCACCAGCTTGTCGTCCGCGCCCAGATGCCGCGCCAGGGCGCGCACCCGCGACACGCCATCGGTCGTCGTCTTGTGCAGCCTGTCCAGCTTGCCCTGCACCACCTGGGCGTCGGCGCGCCCCGCGTCGACCAGCTCGCGGAGCTCTCCCACCTCGGCCCGCGTGGCCTCGAGCACCGCGGCCATGTCGTCCAGCCTCGAGGTCAACGCGTCCAGGGCGAGGGCCAGCTTCTCCTCCCCCGCTGGACCCGCGGGAATCTCCACCCGCAGGAACGGCTCACGCGCGGTGTTCTCGACGAACACCTGCACGTCCAGCGGCGGCTCACAGCCTCCAGCCGCGTCCAGCACGCGCTGCCGCGCTCGTTCGTCCACCGCACAGCCGACAACGTGGGTGCCGTCCCCCTCCTCCTCGCCCTCCACGCCGATCAGCAGGGCACCACCGCCCTCGTCACCCACGAACGCCAGCAGGCCCGGCTCGACCAGGTCCAGGTCGCCCACCAGCACCACCGCGTCCTCGGTCTGCCCATCCAGCAGGTCCCGCACCCGGCTCGACATGTACTTCCAGCTCGTCCGCTCGCTCATCGTCTCCACCTCTTCCGTCGTACGGTCGACACGACCATCGCGCAGCACCAGGCCACGAACCCGACGCCGGACACGGCCAGTCCGGCCAGCAGGTGCGGCGGCCGGTAGTCCAGCCGCAGCTGGTGCTGCCCACGCCCCAACCATACGGCCAGCAGGCCCTGGTGATTTCGTACCTCGCCGATATCCGCGCGAAAGCCCGCCAGGTGGTTCTGGTTCACCACCACCAGCGCGTCGGTGCGCAGGTCCACGTCCAGGTCCACGTGGTTGGGCGTGACCGTCACGGACCGCACCCGCCCGATCCCGTCGGCCACCCAGGCCTCGCCGCGGTAGCGCAGGTTGGGGAAGGCCTGGCCGTCGGGCGTGACGTAGGTGTGCGGCACGGCGTGCTCGGCCATCACCACCGTGCCGTACCAGTCGACCGTGCCCACGCCACGCCGCACGTTGTGGTACTCGGTGGCGAGCTGCGGCCGGCGGAACTCCCGCAGCCGCAGGTGCCACGCCCGGCGCCGGATCTCGGATTCGTCCAGGGCCAGCCAGGACGGATCCGCGATCATGGCCAGCTGCGTGTACTCCGCCTCCGTGTCCGGTGCCGGCGCTGGCAAGGCGAACAGCTCACCGAGCATGGCGCGGTTCTGCGCGAACGGCACGGCCAGCACCGCCATCAGGCCCACGGTCACCACCCACCGGGCACGGCCTGCGGGGACCACGTCCCGGAGCCGGGACACCCCCACCCCGGCCAGCAGCACCAGCGGCACCAGCAGGTAGAAGTTGTAGTACTTCAGCGGCTGGCCGAACTCGCCCAGCCACGGCAGCCCCCACACCAGCATGAAGTGGAAGTCCGGAGGCACGTGCCAGCCCGCGCAGATGGCCGCGTACAGCACGAACAACAACCCCAGCCGTTGCACGCCATGGCGGCGGCGGCTCAGGGCCGCCCCGGCCAGGGCCAGCGCCAGCGCCCCCCAGGTCAGCCCCAGCCAGGCGTACTCGTAGCCCACGTTCTCGCCATCGCGGCCAATGGCCTCGCCGTAGGCCGCGGCCGAGGGGACCCGCCCCGCCAGGGTGGTGAGGAAGGTGACGGGGTCCTCGTAGAACCGCTCCACCCAGTGCTCGTCCAGCCCCTCCATGGGGAACCAGTAGCGCAGCTCGTCCAGGCCCCGCTCGTACTCCCCCTCGCCCGCCAGGTACACCAGGCCCACGATGCGCGCCGCGCCCAGGGTCAGCGCGACCACGACCACCAGCGCCAGCCGCCCGGCCCACGGTGTGAGGGTCCGCAGGTACGCCCGCAGGGGTGCGGACCTCCACACCCACGCAGCGGCCAGCACGAACCCGGCCAGCACGACCGCGGGCACGCCCAGTCCCTTGGCCAGTCCGAAGGGCAGGGTCAGCGTCAGCAGCAGCGCGGCCGGCCGCCACCAGCGCCGCCACGCGGGCTGGTCGGGCGCGATTTCGTCCGCAGCCACGAACCAGCACACCAGGCCCAGGAAGTGACACACGGTGGGGAAGGCGTTGCCTCCCTGTTGCAGGATCACGGCCAGCAGCAGGCCCGCCCAGAGCAACCGCGCCGGCCGCCCCACCCCCGAGACCAGCAGCCACAGCACGGCCGGGGCCAGCAGGTAGAACGCCTGGTTGTAGAACCCCACCAGCAACATGGCCGGGGCCCAACCCGAGAACGCGAACAGCAACGCCGCGAACACCGAGGGTGCCCGCGACAGCCCCAGCCAGCGCCGCGCCAGTCCGTACAGCCCCCAGGTCCCCACCAGCAGCATGGCCAGCAGGTTGAGCTTCACCCCGATCACGTCGCCGAACAGCAGCACGGCCAGCAACGTGGGCGCCCACGACCCGTCGGACGGGTGGGCGACCACCGGGAATCCGCCGCCGATCAGGTGGGATCGCAGCGGGAGCTGGCCATGGTCCAGCAGCGCGTCACGGGTGATCAGGTCGAAGCAGCGGCAGTTGAGCCAGTCGTTGTCGCGGAACGCGTCGCCCGACGCGATGCCGTCGGGCACGGTGAACATGGGCGCGGCGAACAGCACCACACCGGCGACCACCACGGCGGCCACACCGTACCGCGCGACCCGGGACCGTTCGGGGCTTCCCTTTTCCGCCACGATGAATAGCATACGCCAACCTTGCGTCTACCGGACCCGAGGGCCCGAACCATCGTGCGTGTACTGTTGACCACCATCCTGCTGTGCTCCGCCCTGGCCGCGACCGGCTGCCGGAGCGCGCGCCCCGAGGCCGCGCCCGCGCCCGTGAACGCAGGGGAGGAGACCACCCACGCGGAGAGCGCCGCGCTGGTGTGCGAGGCGCAGACCCCGGTCGCCAGCTGGGAGCGCCAGCTGATCGTGGCCACCCCCTGTACCGGCGGCCGCACCTGCGAGCAGGCCTGGGACGACCTGTCCCGCCTCACCGACCAGCTGCTGCTGTTCCGCTGTGAGCGCGTGTGCGGCAACGGCGAGCTGCTCGTGGGCGCCCAGGACATCGCGCCCGTCCTCGACGGCCAGCCCCACCCGCGCTTCAGCTTCGTCCGCTTCGGCCTCGACGACGACGCCGGCTCGACCGAGCCGGCCTTCCTGGTGGTGCAGGGCTTCGCCCAGGTCCCGGTCGAGGACAGCTACGCCCTCGCGACCGCCCTGACCGAGCGGCTGGCCGGATTCGACATCGTGCACGAGCCCGTGCTGGTCCCCAGCGACGAGGCCACGGCCATGCTGGTGGTGCAGGCCTCCGAGCAGCAGCGCCTGGCCGAGGAGCGACGGCCCCTCGAGGGCCTCGACGACGACGCGCAGGACGCCTACGCGGTCACCACGCTGTGCACGGCCTGGGCCGAGCAGCCGGTCGACCTGTCCTACCCCGCACGACTGGACCGGGTGCTCGCCGCGCACCCCACGCTGCAGCACACGGCCTTCCCCCGCGTACTGGCCATGGCCGCGCCCGAGGCGCAGCACGCCATCGCCTCGACCGTGGCCGAGCGCGCGGGCCAGACCGAGGGCTGCACCGCCTACCTGGCCGACCTCGCCACCTGGATCGACGGTCTCAGCGCGGACTGAAGCCAACCGCCCGCTCCCTTGGTACCCTGGGCAGACGCCACCGGAGTGCGCCCATGATCCGGACCGCGGTCACCGAGGCAGCCTACGCGCTGGCCGGCTCCGTCCTCGCCCTGGCGCTGCTGTCGTTCCTGCACGGCGGCTTGCAGCCGGGCTGGGCCGTGGTGTGCGGGGTGCTCGGCGCCGTGCTGCTGCGGCGGCTGGTCGGCCAGACCTACGCCGCCCTGCCGCCCTTCATCCGACGGCCCCTGGATGCGGGCGTGGCCACGGGCGCTGTGTTCCTGACGGTGTGGGCGACCCTGGTGCGCTACCCCTTCCCCTACTGGGTGCTGAAGGGGCGAGAGGTCGTGTCCCTGCCCGCGGCCGCCGCCCTGCTGGGGCTGGGCATCGCCGCGGTGGTCTACACCCACCGCCGGCTGCAGCGGGAGATCGAGGCCCGGGAGGCCCGCATGGCCGCCCTGCGCGAGGCCGAATTGCGCGCGCGCCTGCGCGCGTTGCAGGCGCAGATCAATCCCCACTTCCTGTTCAACTCGCTGAACTCCCTGGCCGAGCTGGTGCACGGCGACCCGGACGACGCCGAGCAGATGGTCGGCGATCTGGCCCACCTGCTGCGCTACAGCCTGCGCTCGTCCGCGTCCGGGCTCGTGCCCCTCTCCCAGGAGATCGAGGCCGTTCAGCGCTACCTGCGGCTGGAGCGCGCCCGGCTGGGCGATCGGATCCACGTCGTGTTCGACGTGGCCGACGAGGCCCGGGACGTGCCCGTGCCCGGCCTCGTGCTGCAGCCGCTGGTGGAGAACGCGGTCAAGTACGCGGTCGCGCCCCGGCCGGAGGGAGGTCACGTCCGCGTGGCCGCGGCCCTGCGCGACGGCGAGCTGCGCATCGAGGTGGAGGACGACGGTCCGGGGCTGGCCGCCCGCGCACCCGAGGCCGAGGTGGGCACCGGTGGCGCCGGTGGCGGGCTGGCCAACGCGCGCCAGCGCCTGTCGTTGAGCTACCGGGAGGGCGGCGACATGGAGGTGATGCAGGCCGACGGCGGGGGCACCCGTATCGTGCTGCACGTACCCCTGGCCCTGCCCGCGCCGCAGAGGAGCGAACCATGAGCATCCGCGCCCTGGTCGTGGACGACGAACCCCTGGCCCGCAGCCGCATGAAGCGGTTGCTGGGGGCCCACCCCGACGTGACCGTGGTGGGCGAGGCCGCCAGCGGCCCCGACACCGTCACCGAGGCCCTGGGCCTGCGGCCCGACGTGGTCTTCCTCGACGTGAACATGCCGGGCCAGACCGGCATCGAGGCGCTGCGCACCCTGCAGGCGTCGCTGCCCGAGCAGCTGTGGCCGCTGGTGGTGTTCACCACCGCGTACGAGGAGCACGCAGTGGAGGCCTTCGATCTGGAGGGCACCGACTACCTGCTCAAGCCGGTGGAGGCGGACCGCCTGGCCCGCGCCCTGCGCCGGGTGCGCAAGGAGCTGTGGGCCCGTACCCCCGCGCCAGCGCCGACGCCCTCCCCCCAGCCGGCGGCCGCGCCGCCCGCGCCCGCCGAACCCGAGCCCCCGGCCGAGCCCCCGGCCGAGGACGTGGGCCACCTCGCCGCGCACCGGGCGGGCCGCATCGTGCGCCTGGCCATCGACGACATCGCCTGCGTGCAGGTGGAGGACACCATCACCTTCGCCTACACGGCCGGGGGGCGCTTCCGGCTGAAGACGACCCTGCACGAGGTGGAGTCCCGGCTGCCCAGCCCACCGTTCGTGCGCGTCTCGCGGTCGGCCATCGTGCAGCTGGGCCAGGTCGCGCACCTCGAGCCGATGTTCTCCGGCACGTACGTCGCGGTGATGGCCGACCCCCTGGACCTGAAGGTGGATGTCTCCCGGCGGCGCGCCCGCCACCTGCGCGAACTGCTGGGCTGGTAGGCCGCTTCCCGCCCTCGACCGGTTGTGCGATCCTGATCGCGGAGGAGATCCGTGAGCCAGCAGCCCCCCGACGATCCGCTGCTCAAGACCCAGCTGTCCATCCAGGGCGACGAGGTACGCTCCGTCACCCTGGAGACCGATCGCGTGCCCGTGCTGATCGTGCTGCACGGGGGGGAGATCGGCCGCCGCTACCTGCTCAACGAGGCCACCCTGGTGCTCGGCCGCCACCACCAGCGCGCCCAGCTCGTGCTGCAGGGTGACCTGGAGGTCTCCTCCACCCACGCCCGCATCGAGCGGGCGGACGGGCGGTTCGCGGTCACGGACCTGGGATCGCTCAACGGCTCGTTCCTCAACGGCCAGGTGCTGCGACGCGGCGAGCCCACGGCCATCGACGACGGCGACAAGCTGTTCATCGGCCGCACCGTGCTCAAGTTCACCTTCCAGGACGAGCTCGAGGAGGACTTCCACGTGCGCGTGGAGCGGATGATGAACATCGACGAGCTGACCGGCCTGGTGGTCAAGCGCGCCTTCGACCGCCGGCTGGAGTTCGCCCTGGACGTGGCCGCGACCGACAACAAGCCGCTCACCGCGCTGATGATGGACATGGACGGCCTCAAGCAGATCAACGACGCCAACGGCCACCACGTCGGGGCCGGCACCATCGCGCAGGTGGGCCGCATCCTCGGTGAGATCATCAACCCGCGCGGGTGCGTGACCCGGTTCGGCGGCGACGAGTTCACCGCGTACCTCGAGAACTGTGCTCGCGCCGAGGGGCTGGACGTGGCCGAGCGGATCCGCGCGGCCGTGGAGGGCGACGACTTCCGCTTCGGCAAGGCCGTGGTCCACCCCACCATCTCCATCGGCCTGGCGTCCTGCCCCGAGGACGGCATGCAACCCGCGGAGGTGGTACGCGCCGCCGACGCCGCCCTGTACCGGGCCAAGGCCGCGGGCCGCAACTGCGTGTCCCAGTAGCGGCCGACCGCCCACCGTTCGCCCCGACCATTCGACCGCTCAACGGTCCCCCCGACCGTTCGCCATTCGACGCGCACTGTAGCCCCAGTTTGACAGTTGCAGCGACATGAACCGGGGTTCCGGCGGACCTGGCCC
>CAZXHG010000333.1:0-9313 GCA_964639985.1 uncultured Rickettsiales bacterium | reverse complement strand
TTCCTGCAGACGAGCTGGGGCTGCCCCTTCGACTGCCTGTTCTGCAGCCAGACCCTGCGCGCGTCGTACGGTCACCGCTGGCGCGGGCAGAGCGCGCAGCGGGTGGTCGACGACATGGCCCGGCTGCGGCGGGACCACGGGCTGCGGGCGTTCTACCTGATGGACGACGTGACCACCTTCGACCGCAACCGCACCCTGGAGATGGCCTCGCTGATCCGGCGGCGGGGGGTAGACGTGCACTGGGTGATCCAGACCCGCTCGGACTTCCTCGACGAGGACATGCTGCCGTCGCTCAAGGCTGCGGGCTGCGTGGGCATCAAGTTCGGGGTCGAGTCCGGCGACCCGGCCATCCTGGAGATGGTCAGCAAGAACCTGTCGCTCGACCGGACCATCGAGGTCGGCCGCGCCATACGGCGCAGCGGCCTGGCCCTGACCGCGTACTACATGCTCGGCTTCCCGGGCGAGACCCTGGCCCAGATGGAGCGCACCTTCGAGGTGGCGCGGGGGATCGGCTCGGAGATGATCCAGGTGGCGATCTACACGCCCTACCCCACCTCGCGCGGGTTCGACGAGTTCCCGCCCGAGCGCAAGGCCGACCTGCTGGCCCACCCCGAGCGGTTCTCCCACTACAACACCGCGGTCCCGATCAACCTCAGCGCGGTCACCGACGAGCAGCTGCTGGCGTTCCAGCGCAACTTCTACCTGCGCTACTACCTGTCCCCCCGCCAGCTCGGCCGCTACCTGTCCCGCCGCGCGCTGTACACCGTGCCGCAGGGCACGGACGTCCCGCTGATCCGCTCCACGCTGGGGTACCTGCTCAAGCGCATGCCGGGCGATCAGCCGCCGCCCGCCGAAACGACCTGCACCTGACGCCGCACCACCCCCGGCATGCAGTACACTGAGGGCGTGGCGCCGACGCCGCAGACACCGGAGACTCACCCATGCTGGACAAGCTGCTGGGGCTGGTGGGCAGTTCCGAGGCCCTCCTGGACGAGGCCAAGGCCGACAGCCTGGAGATGTTCCGCAAGACCCGTGAGATGTTCCGCATCTCCACCGAGGCGCTGCGAGACGAGATCACGGACGAGAACTGGAACCGCCTGACCCAGATGGACCAGGAGGTCAACCGCCAGCAGATGCAGGTGCGCAAGAAGGTGTTCTCCCACCTGGCCGTGGCACGCGCCCGCGACCTGCTCACCGGGCTGCAGCTGGTGTCCGTGGTGGTCGACGTGGAGCGGGTGGGCGACTACACCAAGAACATCGGCGAGCTGGCCAAGTCGACTCCCGGCTCCCTGGACTTCGCCCCCTACGACGAGCACGTGCGCCGGGCCGAGGACGACATCCTGGAGCTGTTCGACCGGGCCCATGACGCGCTCGCCCACAACGACGGCAACGTGGCCCGCGAGGCCATGGAGCAGTACCGGACCATCTCCCACTGGTGCGACCGCACCCTCGAGGAGATCCTGGTCGAGGTGCCCGACGGCGGGGTGGACCGCTCGATGCTGATCCTGGTCCTGCACATCCGCTACCTCAAGCGAGTCGGCGCCCACCTCAAGAACGCGGTCTCGGTGGTGGTCAACCCCTACCACCGCATCGGCTACGAGGCGCCGGGCTGAACGCCGCTCTCGTCAGCGGCCTGTCAAGAGCGCTCCTCGCGCGGACGCGCGCCTTGCAACCACCCCCTCGATCGGCCCTACTGGTTCTTGGAAGGGCAGGTTTCGATGCGCCGCTGTCGTGTTCTGATCGCCTGTGTCGTGGTCCTGTGGGCCCTCCCGGCGTCGGCCGAGTGGCTCTCCCTGGCCGGGGGAGCCGAGGGAGACGCCCCCCGCGTGCTGCTGGTCGACGAAACCCTGGACGCCACCACCCTGGACATCGAGGTCCCCGGACTCTGGTTGACCTCGGTGGAGCAGAAGGGCGCCACCCGCACCGAGATCCAGATCCCCACCGGAAGCACGCTGCGCCAGGTCGGCCGGCCGGCCGTGGGCACGGTGGCGCGCCTGCTGGCCGTGCCCACGGGTGCGAACCTGGACGTGGAGGTGCTCGACCTGACCGAGACCTGGATCGACGCGCCGCCACCTGTCGCGGCCGCCCCCCACCCCACCCGCCAGGCCGATCCGTCGGCCTGGGTCGTGGACGAGGCCCTGTACGCCTCGGACGCGCAGTGGCCCGCGGACGTGGCCGTGGTCGAGGGGCCTGCCACGCTGCGTGACCTGGACGTGGCTCGGATCGAGCTACGCACCACCCGCTACGACTTCGCCACCGGGCGGCTCGGCGTGATGAGCTCGGTCCGCCTCCGGGTGCACCACCCGGGCCCGGGCTCGTCCGCGCCGATGCCCCGCAGCCCGGCATTCGCCGGGGTGGCCGACGCGCTGGTGCTCAACTACGAGCTCCCGGACTCCGGGGTCCCCGCACCGCCGGAGTCCATGCTGATCGTGGTGGAGGAGGCCCTGGCCGACGCCATGCAGCCGCTGGTGGAGTGGAAGACCGAGCGGGGACTGCAGGTCACGGTGCGCATGCTGGAGGAGGTCGGCTCGGCCACCGAGGACGTGCAGGCCGCGATCACCGAGGCCTACGAGACCTGGGAGATCCCGGTCACCTACGTCCTGCTGGTCGGCGACAACGTGCCGTTCTACCGGGGTACGTACGACAACTGCGCCTCGGACCACATGTTCACCACCCTGGACGGCGGAGACCTGCTGCCCGACGTGCTGATCAGCCGCATCGTCGGCGGCACGGCCGACGAGGTGAGCACCCAGGTCAACCGCTTCCTGGTGTACGAGCGCGACCCGCCCCTGGGCGAGGACGCCGAGTGGATGCGCCACGCCACCGGCGCGGCCACCAACGAGGCGGGCATGGGCCCCACGGACGAGCAGCGGTTCGACAACATCGCCGCGTCCATGACCTCCGCTGGCTACACCGTGGTCGACAAGCTCTACGTGACCGACGGTTCGGGCAGCGCCACCAACGTGGTCACCGCGGTCAACGAGGGCCGCGGCCTGCTGTACTACCTGGGCCACGGCAGCGGCTACGACTTCTCCTCGCTCAGCCCGCCGTTCGGCGTCAGCCACGTGCAGCAGCTGAACAACACCCACGCCTGGCCGTTCCTGGTGGACTGCTCGTGCCTCAACGGCGGCTTCGACGGGCAGGACGACAGCCTGGACGAGGCGTTCATGAAGAAGGGCACGCCCGACGCGCCCGAGGGCACGATCGGCGTGTTCGGCTCGTCCACCTCCACGTCGTGGGACCCGGCCGGCGACCTGGCCGAGGGCATGGCGTACGGTTTCCTGGACCACGGCCACGCCTACTGGGGCTCATCCGCGCTGTGGGCGCGCGTGTACGTGTTCGAGAGCTGGGGCTCGGGCATGGACTCGGAGTGGCTGTTCCAGCAGTGGGTGCTGTTCGGTGACGCCTCGCTGATGATGCGCAGCCAGCCGCCGATCGTGCCCGAGGTGGACTACCCCGATGGCTTCCCTCTCTCCACCACCGAGTTCGCGGTGACCGTCACGGTGGACGGCCAGCCGTTCCCCGACGCCACGGTCGCGCTGAGCATGGACGACGGGTTCGCCAGCGTGGCGCTGACCGACGCCGACGGCGTGGCCTCGTTCGCCATCTCGATCGAGGAGAAGGGCGACCTGCACGTGGTCGTCACCGGCCGCGACCTGGCCCCCCACCGCGGCACGGCGTCGGCCGGCACCCTGGGCAGCGCGGGCTGCGCGGCGTCGCCGTTCGCGTTCGAGCCCATGGGCCTGTCCGGGTTCGGCGTGCTGCTGACCGGCGCGGCCCCCTCGGGCTCGGCCCTGGCCCTGGCCGCCCTCGGCCTACTGGCGGTCGCCCGGCGACTACGTCGCCGCTGAAGACCGCAGGGCCTGCACGTACAGCTCCTCCACGCGCGCGGGCTGCCCCCGCAGGACCTCGATCTCCGCGAGCCTCATGGCTTCTCGAGCCCGACGTCGCGCGGCCTCCCGCTCGTCGACGGGCAGGCTCGCCTCGACCTCGGCGGGCGTGGGTTCGACCGGGAGGGGCGGGGCCGCCCGCATCACCTCGTAACGGCCCGGCGTGTCCAGGTCGAGCAACACCCCCAGCGACGGCGTGGGTACGTGGAGGGTGGACCGATCGGCGAGCAGCGCGCGCAGTCCCCCGACCGGCTCGGACGCCAGGATCTCCTCGACCAGCGCGGCCGAGATCACGGGGGGATGGCCCCGCCGATTCCCGTGCACCGGGACACACACGTCCGGCTGGCCGCTGTCGCGCCAGGCCGCGACCAGCATGTGCACCGTGGCCGCGCCCACGGCCGGGATGTCGCAGGGCAGCAGCAGGAACGCCTGCGCATCGGGCTCGAGCGCCCGCGCCCCCGCCTGCACCGACGTGTACATCCCGTCCTCGAACCGCGGGTTGTGCGCCACCCTCGCCCCGCAGGCGTGCGCCTCGGCCGCCACGGCCTCGGCCCGGTGGCCGGTGACCACGACCACGTCCCGGACACCGCCGTCGGCCAGCGTCCGGATGGTCGTGGCCAGCACGGTCCGCTCCCCCAGGGGCAGCAGCGGCTTGTGCGCGCCCATGCGCCGGGACAGCCCGGCGGCCAGCACGACGCCCGTGGCGGTGAAAGAGACGTTCATCGGGTGTAACCTTACCTTCCGACAAGGAGGTCCGTCGTCCATGGAGATCCGCACCGATACCATCCTCACCTACCCCCGCGACGTGGTGTACGAGGCGTACCGAGACCGGCTGGTCGAGACCGTGCCCTACCTGCCCAACGTGGAGGGGATCACGGTGTTGAGCAACGAGCGCGACGGCTCGACCGTGCACCTGCTCAACGAGTGGAAGGCCAACGGCGACATCCCCAGGGTGGCCACCGCGTTCATCAAGCCGCACATGCTGCGCTGGAAGGACTTCGCGGACTGGCACGACGACGAGTGGTGCGTGGACTGGCGCATGGAGCTGGCGTTCCTCAACGAGATCGTGCAGACCCACGGCCGCAACCACTTCGTGGACATGGGCGACCGCTGCCGGGTGGAGATCCGAGGGGTGCTCAACATCGACGGGTCGCGACTGCCCGGCGTGCCCCGGCTGCTCGGGCGCAAGATCGCGCCGCAGGTGGAGAAGTTCGTGGTCTCGCTGATCAAGCCCAACCTGGTCAAGACCGCCGACGCCCTGCAGCAGGTGCTGGACAAGGGCTAGGCTCGGCCCATCCGATGCTGCTGATCCAGGTCACCTTCCTGCTGAGCACGTTCCTGCTGGCGGCCGTGCCGTTCGGCCTGGTGCTGACCGCGCTGACGACCTCGATCGACATCCGCGCGGCGGGCAGCGGCAACATCGGCGCGACCAACGTCTACCGCCTCGCCGGCAAGCGCCTCGGCATCGCCACCCTGGCTTGCGACATCCTCAAGGGCCTGGTGCCCACCCTGATCGCCACGCAGCTGTTCGGCGATGTGGTCGGCGTGTCCCTGACCGTACTGGCCGCGTTCCTCGGCCACTGCTACTCGCCCTACCTCGCCTTCCGCGGCGGCAAGGGCGTGGCCACCGGCGTAGGCGCCTTCCTGGTGGCCGCCCCGTGGTGCGCGGTCCTGGCCACCTGCGTCTGGGTCGGGGTGGTCGCCACCACCCGCAAGTCGTCCCTCGGCGCCATGGCCGGCCTCGGTGCGCTGGTCGCCGTGCTGGCCATCTCCGCGACCACCCGCCCCCTGCTGCCCGTGGCCGCGGTGATGGGCCTGCTGATGGTCTGGCGCCACCGCAGCAACATCCGGCGGCTGGTGTCGGGGACCGAGTCCAGATTCTGATTGTGCACGCAGCGCGTGCACAATCACCGCGACCACGCGTTCATCGCTGCCGCCAGCTCCTCCCGGAGCGCGGCAAAGTCGCGGTCCAGCCGCTCCGCCCTCGCTATCAGGTTCTCGGCATCACCTCGCCGGGCCTCGATCACGTCGCGAGTGACCGGCAGCAGCACGTCGACCACGACCCGGTCCTCGATGGCCGGGTAGGCGATGCCCTGGCCCTGGCGGACCAGCTGGGCCGTGGCCGCGTCCGAGCGGAGGACCTCGCACAGCAGCAGGGGGTGGATCCCGTGGGGGCGCAGCACGGCAAAGCCGGTGGTGCAGACCGCGCCATGCTGGTGGGCGCGCACCACGCCCACGGCGCGGCGGTCCGGCCGCACGGTGGAGACCAGCACGTCGCCCGTCTGCACACGCAGGCGGGCGCGGGTGGCCGCGTCCCGGCCGCGGACCTGCTTGTCGGCGATGAAGCCCGTGGCCGGGTCCACGTCCGCGATCTCCAGGTAGCGGAAGGAGTCGTCGCCCAGGTCCCGTGGCTGGATCCGGTCGCGCACCAGCTCGGCCACGTCACGCACGAACACCGCGTCCGGCGGCGGATCGGCGAGGCGCGCGGCCAGCAGCGGCGGCAGCGAGGCGTGGAACTCCGCGTCCCAGCGTTCGCGGTCCGCCAGCGCCCGCACATGCCGCGCGGTCAGGCCGTCCGCGGGCCGCTCCCCGCAGGCCGAGGCGATCAGCGCGTCGAGGTCGCCGCCGTCCCGGGCGCGGCGGCTGCGGTGGGAGCCGCGCGTGACCACGTCGTAGCCCACGTCGTGGCAGATGCCGATGAACGCGTGGCCGCCACGGCGGCGGCCGGCGCGCCGCCGCAGCTGCAGGATCGAGGTCTTGGTCACCGTACCGGCCGCGGCAAAGGTGTTCGCCGGCAGCGACACCACCGCCAGGATCTCGACCTCGGGTGCCAGGGCCGCGCGCAGGTCCGCGTACAGCCCACGGTGGGTCAGGATGCTGTCGGGCACGACCGCGACCAGCTGGCCGCCGGGCTTGAGCCAGCGCAGGTAGCGCTCCATGAACAGCACCTCGCTGTCCACCCGCGCCGGCCTCCTCGTCGCCCACGGGCCAGCCACGCGAAACCCATCGAGGTCCTGGCCCTCATGGGACGCGCCGAACGGCGGGTTGCTCAGGATCAGGACCGCACGGCCCTCGAGCTGCCGCGCGAGGCGACCCTCCTCTCCTCGCGAGGCCAGCGCGCTGGCCCGGTGCACCACCGCTGCGGCCGCCCCCGCGGTGGCGGCCTGCGCCCGCGCCAGCCGCACCATGCGGTCGCTCTTGTCGATCCCCACCAGCGCCCGCGAGGCCGCGCCGCGCCGCGGCTCGGGCAGCGCGTGCAGGAACTCGGCGAGGAACGACGCCACCCCGCAGCTGGGATCCAGCACCACGTCGCCACATCCCGGTTCGCACAGCGCCTCGATCTCCCCGTCATCCATCTCGGCCAGCGCCAGCCGCACCATCGCCCGCACCACCTCGGGCGGGGTCAGGTACTGACCCAGCTCCTTCTCGTCCACGAACGAGTCGGCGAGGAACGACGCGAACAGGTCGTTGAACAGGTCGGCGTGGCTCCCGGCCGCAGCCGCGCGCAGGTCGATGAATGCTCCCAGGATGTCCCGCGCGAGCGCCTGCTCGTCCACGCCCAGGGCGAGCTCCAGGGGCTCGAGACCAGCGCGCGCGGCACGGTCCGATACGAAGGCCCGCAGCGCGCACGCAGGATCGCCATCCCGGGCCAGGGCCCCGATCCCGGCCCCGCCCTGCCCCAGGTCCAGCTCGTGGGCCAGCAGCAGCTTGCCCACCTCGTCCAGGGCCTCGTTGCGCGACGACAGCCGGCCGCGGCGGTGCAGGGCGTCGCGCAGGCGCACCAGCATGCGGGTCAGCGCCTCGTGTCGCTCGGATGGGTCCATGGGTCCGGTCTCCGTCGGCCATCCAACACCACGAGCGTGGCCGACGCAAGCCGGTCAGTGCAGCAACGCCAGCAGCTCCTCGGCGTCCCGGCGCGGGAAGGCGCCTGGCGGCACGCCCCACTCGCACAGGGCCACGCAGCGGGTGAGGGCCTCGCGGGCGTCGGGCTCGCGGCCGGCCTCGGCGTAGGCCTGACCCAGGTAGTACCAGGTGGTCTCGGAGAAGCCGGGCAGCTCGGGGTAGGCCTCCACCATGCGCTCCCACGTGCGGACCGCCTCGGCGTCGTTGCCCATGCGCTGGTGGCAGACCCCGGCCATGGTCAGCGAGTAGCCCGCGTACTCCCAGCCGGGGTTCTGCAGGGCCACCTCCTCGTAGAAGGCGACCGCGTCGTCGTACCGACCCGCGCGGAACAGCAGCTCGGACTGCTCCAGCAGCTCGGCGCGAGACACCTCGCCTCCGCGGCCGCAGGCCGCGATCAGGCCCAGGGCGGCCGCCAGCAGCAGTCGGATCGTGGTGGTTCGACCCCTCACCCACCTCTCCTCGATCACCAGTCTCTCACGGATCGAGGCAGGGCCGAAAGGTGCCCCTTGGTCCAGGGTCACCCGCGGATGGCGGGATCAGGGCTCGAGGTGCTCGAGCATGCGCGGGAACGGGATGGCCTCGCGCAGGTGGTGGATCCCGCACAGCCACGTGACCGCGCGCTCCACGCCCAGGCCGAAGCCCGCGTGGGGCACGCTGCCGTAGCGGCGCAGGTCCAGGTACCACTCGAAGACCTCCTCGGGCAGGTCGTGGGCATGGATCTTGGCCAGCAGGGTGTCGAGGTCGTCCTCGCGCTGCCCCGCGCCGATCACCTCGCCGTAGCCCTCGGGCGCGAGCATGTCCACGCTCATCGACAGCTTCGGGTTCTCGGGGTCGGTCTTCATGTAGAAGGCCTTCACGTCCAGCGGGTAGCGGTGCACGAACAGCGGGGAGTCGAACTGCTCGCTCAGCACGGTCTCCTCCTCTGCGCCGAGGTCACCGCCCCACTCCTTGGCCACGCCCGCGTCCTCGAGTCGCTGCACGGCCTCGTCGTAGCTGATGCGGGGGAACGGCCGCTGGATCGCCTCGATCTTCGCGATGTCCCGCTCCAGCAGCTCCAGATCGTCGCGGTTGTGCTCCAGCACCCGCTCGACGATCGCCATGGTGAAGTCCTCGCACAGCTGGATCACGTCGTCGAGGTCGGCGTAGGCCACCTCGGGCTCGACCATCCAGAACTCGGTGAGGTGCCGACGGGTCTTGGACTTCTCCGCGCGGAAGGTCGGACCGAAGCAGTAGACCTTGCCGAAGGCCATGGCCCCGGCCTCCTGGTACAGCTGGCCCGACTGGGTCAGGTACGCAGCGCGGCCGAAGTAGTCGGTGGAGAACAGCGTGGACGTGCCCTCCACAGCGTTGGGGGTGAAGATGGGCGCGTCGAACAGGAGAAAACCGTTGCTGTCGAGGAAGTCGCGGATGGCCTTCACCACGGTGTGGCGCACCCGCAGGATGGCGTGCTGACGGCGCGATCGCACCCACAGGTGCCGGCGGCCCAGCAGGAAGTGCACGCCGTGCTCCTTCTTGGTGAT
>CAZXHG010000332.1:0-9506 GCA_964639985.1 uncultured Rickettsiales bacterium | reverse complement strand
ATGAACGACGACTCCTCCACCTTCGAGCTGCCCGAGTACATCCACTCGCGGCTGCAGCCCCAGATCTTCCTGGACTTCCCGGAGCGGGACGACGAGTTCGCCATCCTGGCCGAGAACCTGCCCTTCGTGGACGGCCAGATCCTGACGTACGTGGTCGACTTCCTGCAGCGGGCCCACGCCCGCGACGAACGCTACACCGCCCGCGACGGGGTCAACATCGCCCGGTACGCGGCCAAGGTGGCCGGCGACGGAGAGCGGGACCCGGACACGGACGACGTGCGCGCGGCCGTGCGCATGGTGCTCGGCGAGGAAGCGCTGCCCTACCTCGACGGGGAGTGAGCTTGGCGCCGATCGACGCCCAGCTCGGTATCCTGCGACAGGGCGACGCCCTGATCCTGCCCATCCTGCACCACCGCCTGGAGTACGCGGACCTGGTCCGCCGGGCCGTGGCCGAGCTGCAGCCCGACGCCATCGCCGTGGAGCTGCCCGACACCCTCGAGGCAGCCGTGCGACCGGCCGTGAACCGGCTGCCCGAGATCTCGGTCGTGCTGTACGAGGACGGGGAGGGCAACCCGGTCTACCTGCCCGTGGATCCGGCGGACGCGCTGATCGAGGCCATCCGGGCGGGCCACGACACGGGGGTGCCCGTGCGGCTCGTCGACGTGGACGTGGACTACCCGCTGCGCGACCCGCAGGCGTTCCCCGACAGCTACGGGGTGCTGCGCATCGGCGCGCGTGCCTATCACGACGCCTACCTCGAGGCCGCGGCCGGCGAGGAGGTTCACGACCTGGACCGTCGCCGCGAGCAGGGCATGGCCCACCGCGTGCAGCGCATGCTGGCCCGGCACGACACGGTGCTGGTGGTGTGCGGCATGGCCCACGCCGCGCGCCTGGCCGAGGCGCTGGCCGAGCCCCAGCCCGCCCCGTTCGCGCGCACGAAGCGGGACAAGGTCGCGGTGTTCAACCTGCACCCCCAGTGCCTGTCCGAGGTGATGACCGCGTTCCCGTTCCTGGCCGCGGTCTACGAGCGGCGGCGGCACGGCCTCCCGCCCGATCCGGACGAGGCGGCGATGCGGCCGCCCAGGCAGCGGGCGGTTACCTCGGGGCTGTCCCTGATCGAGGGTGAGAACAGGCCTGCGGACGACGGCTGGGCCGGCCTGACCTCGGCCGTGGACTGGGTGGCGCGCCGCAGCCACGGTGAGGGCGACGGACCCGAGCACCTGCGACCGCTGGACCGGCGGTTGGCGCACCTGAAGCTGCTGCAGCGCGCGGCCGCGCGGTACCAGCAGCGGACCGGGGAGGAGGTCCAGCGCTGGCAGCTGCGCATCGTGCAGAAGTTCTCACGTAACATGGCCCTGCTCGAGCGGCGCCTGCTGCCGGACTTCTACCAGCTGCTGATCGCGGCGCGGGGGGGCGTGGACGAGAATTTCTGCTACGAGCTGTGGGAGCTCGGCGAGCACTACCCGTGGCAGCGGGAGAGCGCCGAGATCCCGACCATCCGCGTGTCCGCCGAGGAGCTGCTACTGGGCACGCGGCGCATCCAGCTGCGGCGGCGGATCCCGCAGCACAAGCAGCGCATGGTCCGCGTGCCCATGCGCAAGCGCAAGCGGGAGCAGCGCCCGGGCGAGTGGCTGGAGCACTTCGACCCGTCCGGCCTGTGCTCCTACCCACCCGAGGACCTGGTGATCGAGGACTACGGCCTGTACCTGCGCAAGAAGGGGGTGCAGGTGGTGGGCGAGGAGCTGGCCCGCACCGAGCCGTTCACCACCTCGATCCTGGACGGCATCGACGTGCGCGAGACCCTGCGGCACTGGCACGAGGGCCAGATCTACGTGCGCGAGGAACGCAAGGCGTCGGGCGGCGTGGGCTCCGTGGTGATCGTGTTCGACGAGGACGCGGGCGACGCCGAGCGCTACCCCTTCCGCATGACCTGGCTGGGCGAGCACGACCAGGAGTCGGACATGGCGTTCTACTCCACGGGCCTGCTCGAGCACGTGGTCGGGCCGGGCATCAACCGCTGCGAGTACGGCGGGCTGATGCTGTCGTACCCGCCGCTGCGCCTGTTCGACGTGTGGGAGGACCCGGACTACGCGTGGTGCCGGACCAAGCCCGAGATCCTGCTGGCCGCGGCCATCGACTACAGCCTGGACCGCCACGTGGTGTACGTGGCGGCCGAGCCGCCGCGATCGGTCATGCGCACCTATGCGGAGCGGCAGGGACGCAAGATCGTGTACGTGCCCATCGGGCAGCTGTCCCCGGCCTCGCTCAAGAAGATCCGTGTCTTCCACGTGCTGTGGGGCAAGGACAAGCGCGAGGTCGCGGGGGACTACGTGTGGTGATCAGCCCTCGACGTTTTTCTTGATCTGCGCGATCTGGGTCTTGTCGTAGTACTTGCACCCGCAGTGGACCTTGGATGGCTCCAGGGCCAGCGTCTCGATCGCCTTCTTGACCTTGGCCGGCGACGCGCCGATCTCCTTGCCGATCTTGCCTGCGCTGAGCATCTCCTTCTTCCAGTCTGCCATGTCTCGACTCCTCCTCGACGGTTGGTGTGGTCCCCCAGGGACCGGCCTGAGCCTAATGATCCCTCCACCGGGTTGGCAACCCCCAGCACGTCCGGCGATCAGAAGTTGCGGTTGGCGGACAGCCCGCTGGACCCCGTGCCTCCGTCCGTCCCCCCCGGGCCGTTTCCTCCCGAGCCGCCGAGGCCCGCCGTGGAATGGTGCAGGTCGTTGTTCGTGCCATAGGAGGGATCCGGGCTGGCCCCCCACACCGACAGGGCATACGACGGACCGCCGCAGCCGCCACCTCCGCCGCCGCCCGCGCCGCCGTCCCCGCCGTTCCCGCCGTCGCCGCCGATGTCGCCGCAGAACAGTACGCCCCAGTTGATGGCGCCGCCGTAGCCGCCCGCACCTCCTTCGCCACCGAGCGCGCCATGGCCGCCGTCCCCTCCCGCGCCCCCGTCAGCAGCGTAGACCTCGTTGTCGGTGAGGACCGGGAAGGAGGCCGGCGGCACGGAGTAGACCAGGAACAGGCCGAACGATCCCCCGCCGCCCGCTCCACCGACCCCGGCGTCCCCACCGCAACCCCCGCTGCCGCCGCCGCCACCGGTGCCGCCGGTGATGTTGTCCGGCGAGCAGTCGTACTCCACGCCCGAGCCCGTGCCCCCGCCACCACCGCCGGAGCCCGCGTCCCCGGTCTGGCCCGTGCCGCCGGTTTCGCCCTCGTACGGGCCGCCACCGGCGGCCCCGGTCGCGTCGGAGCAACCGCTCCCGCCCGTTCCGGCCAGCCCGTCCCCCCCATCGCCCCCGTTGTCTCCCGCCCCGTACCCGAACGGCACGTAGCAGATGTCGCAGTGGTCGTCGGTGTACTGCGTGGCGTTCCGCCCACCGTCTCCGCCGACACCTCCGCTCGCGCCCCAGCCGTCCTCCCCGTCTGGCTGGAAGCCGCCGTAGCTGATGGGGCACCCGGTGTCCCCGCCGTCGCCACCGTCTCGGGTGTGTCCTCCGCACGTGTTGGCCCCGCCGCCTCCGCCCACCGGGGGACCCGAGCAGTCGGTCCATTGCACGTTGGCTCCGTCCGCACCGTCGACCCCAGTCGTACCCAGGCTGCCGTCCGCGCCCCCGGCGCCCGCGCGGCCGGTCTCCCCCTCCACGAGGTTGTACGAGACCTCGGTGTCGGCGTCGCAGTTCTCCAGGTAGATCCCGTAGCTCGAGTCACCGGCCGCCGCGGGATCGGTGCCGAACAGGTGGAATCCCGAGATGCGCTGGGCCTGGCCCGCGGAGCAGTGCAGCGTGAAGGTCCCCGGGACCTGTGACGTGGTGGTCTGGCCCACGACCAGCGTGTCGTACGACGCGGGATCCACCACGGAGAAATCCAGCGAGTAACCACCCACCAGGGACACGCCCGGCGACAGCTCCACCGACTCGAGGTAGGTGCCGGTGGCCACGCGCACGTAGGCCAGCCCCTGCAGCACCGCCTCGTCCACGCCGTCCTGGATGCTGTCCAGCGGATCACCGATGGAGCCGGTGCCCGACGGCGAGCCCAGTGGAGACACGTGCACCGCATCGGATGGTTCGCCGTCCGTGCCGTCGCAGTCCGCGTCGACCCCGTCGAATGGCTCGTCCAGCGCGGCCAGGTACTCGCACTCGCAGCCGTCGGCCGGATCGCCGTTGACGTCGTGGAAACCGGCCAGGCACAGGGGCACGCACTCCGGCACGGCCAGGGCGATGTCGCAGATCCCGTCGGCGTTGTCGAACCCGTGGGCCGCGCAGTCGTTTCCGCAGTGGCCGCAGTGCGCCGGAGCCGTGTACACGCCGCCGAGCTGGAATCCTTCGTCCACGATCCCGTCGCAGTCCTCGTCCGTGTAGTCGCAGGTCTCGTTCGCGCCCGGGTGGAGCAGCGGCTCGTCGTCGTCACAGTCACCGTCACAGGGGGAGAATCCGTCCCCGTCCAGGTCGTCGTCCACGCCCTGATCCACCGCCCCGTCACAGTCGTTGTCGACGCCGTCGCACAGTTCGGGCGCCCCGGGCCACACCCACCCGTCGCCGTCGTCGCAGTCCCCGTCGCAGGCGCGGTACCCATCCGCGTCCACGTCCTGCTCGTCCGCGGGCACGATGCCGTCGCAGTCGTTGTCGATTCCGTCGCAGACCTCGACCGCACCCGGTGTCCTCGCCGGGTCCAGGTCGTCACAGTCCTCGCAGGCCAGCGACCCGTCCCCGTCGTCGTCCACTTCGTCGCCGGGCACGATCCCGTCGCAGTCGTTGTCGACGCCGTCGCACAGCTCCGGTGCACCCGTGGCCACGGTCGGATCGGAGTCGTCGCAGTCGCCCGCGCAGATGCGCTGCCCGTCCCCGTCGTCGTCTGCCTCGTCCAGGGGCACGACCCCGTCACAGCTGTTGTCGATCCCGTCGCACAGCTCGGTCGCACCGGGATATGTCCCGGCGTCGCCGTCGTTGCACTCGGCGCAGGCCAGGAACCCGTCGCCGTCCGCGTCCACCTCGTCCGCCGGGATGCTCCCGTCGCAGTCGTCGTCCACCCCGTTGCAGCCCTCGGCGGCGGCCGGATTCACCGGAGCGGCCGCGTCGTCGCAGTCACCGTCGCAGATCCGGAAGCCGTCGCCGTCGGCGTCCGCCTCGTCCGCGGGGATCACCCCGTCGCAGTCGTTGTCGGTCACGTCGTAGGTCTCGGTGGCGCCCGGATACGTCAGGGGTGAAGAATCGTCGCAGTCCCCGTCACAGGGGGTCAGGCCGTCGCCGTCACCATCCTCGCCCACGACCTCGTCGACCTCCCCGTCGCAGTCGTTGTCCACGTCGTCGCACAGCTCGTCGGCGCCGGGCCACGTGAGTGGATCCGTGTCGTCACAGTCGCCCTCGCACACCGCCACGCCGTCGCTGTCCGCGTCCGCCTCCTCCGGTGGGATGACCCCGTCGCAGTCGCTGTCGAAACCGTCGCAGATCTCCTCGGCCCCCGGATACACCAGTGGCTCCCCCTCGTGACAGTCGCCCTCGCAGGCCGTGTGACCATCGCCATCGAGATCCTGGTCCACGTCCTCGTCGACCGTGCCGTCGCAGTCGTTGTCCTGGCCGTCACACTGCTCGGGCGCGCCGGGGTACGTCCAGGACGAGTTATCGTCGCAGTCCCCCTCGCAGGCCATCAGGCCATCGCCGTCCAGGTCGGCCTCTGCCTGCGGCAGCGTGCCGTCGCAGTCGTTGTCCACTCCGTCACAGACCTCGGGGGCGCCGGGATACGTGGACGCATCGGCGTCGTCACAGTCCTCGCTGGCGTCCCAGCCGTCCCCGTCCATGTCCGGCGGGGGAGGCGGGCCGATCTGGACCGTGTCCGAGGCCGGCGGACCGAACAGCTCGCCGTCCGTGGACTGCACGGTGACCGTCCAGGTCTGCCCCTCGACCGTGCGGCCGGCGTCGATCTCCGGACCGTCCGCCCCCGCCTCGGCCTGCCCGTCGCAGGTCCAGGACCACAGGTAGCTGATGGGATCGTCGTCCGCGTCCCAGGCCTGGGAGACGAGCGAGGCCACCAGCGCCTCCCCCTCGGCCGGGGACGCCGGCGCGATCCTCACCTCGGCTGCGGTGGGTGGCGTGCCAGTGTCTCCCCCGTCCGTCTCCTCGTACTGCGGGCAGCCCACGTGCAGGACCGCGAACACGAGCCCCATCGCCAGGTATCGAAACCTCATCTTCACCCCCTCGGTGACCGGTGGTCGTCGACCCACCCCTCCACCGGTAGAGAACGCACGTGGGGGGGTATTCGTGCACTCCACCCTCGTGAGCCGTTGCCGTCGGTCCCGAGGTAGGATGGCCCGGTCGCGCCGGAGGAGATCACCATGACCCCCAGGACCGCTTCGTGGTTGCTGGTTGCCCTGCTCACCCCGTCCCTGGCCCTGGCCGCCCTGCCCGCGCCCGACAACATCACGGCCGAGGGGATCCCGGAGGTCCCGGACGGGCTGGCCGCGGCCGTGGACCGCTACACCAACAGCCGCACGGCCTGGCTGGTGGACTGGCACCCCGAGGCCCGGGAGATGCTGATCGGGACCCGGTTCGCCGAGACGACGCAGGTGCATCACGTGGTCGCGCCCGGCGGCAGCCGGCGCCAGCTGACGTTCTTCGACGAGCCGGTGGGGCACGCGCGCTACGTGCCTGCGTCGGGCGGTACCTCCATGGTCGTGAAGCGCGACGTGGGTGGCTCAGAGGCCTACCAGCTGTTCCGCGTGGATCTCGCCGACGGCGCCGTGACCCTGCTCACGGACGGCGAGTCGCGGCACTCGGGTCCGGTGTTCGACCACGCGGGCGATCGCTTCGCCTACACCTCCACCCAGCGCAACGGCGTGGACACGGACATCTACGTGATGGACCCCATGGAGCCAGGCACGGCCGCGCGCGTGCTCGAGGTGGAGGGCAGCTGGGGCGTGGCCGACTGGTCGCCGGACGACGGCCAGCTGCTGCTGATGAAGTACATCTCGATCAACCACAGCGAGCTGCACCTGCTGGACCTGGCCTCGGGCGAGACGCGACACCTCACGAGGAAGAAGAAGCGGGATCCGGTGGCCTCCTACCGTCAGGCGGGCTTCGCGCCGGACGGTGGCTCGATCTACGTGACCACGGACCGGAGCTCCGAGGTGATCCGGATGGGCACCATCGAGCTGGAGAAGCTGAAGTTCGAGGCGTTCGGGCCGCAGCTGGAGTGGGACGTGTCCGAGATGGCCCTGTCCGACGACGGCGCCGTGCTGGCGTACGTGGTCAACGAAGGCGGCCGGGGGTCGCTGCGGCTGATGGACCCCACCACCGGTGAGGAGATGGCCGCGCCCGAGCTGCCCGTGGGGCAGGTGGGCAACCTGGAGTTCCGGCCGGACAGCCACGAGCTGAGCCTGTGGCAGAGCACGGACCGCACGCCCGGGGACGTGTTCTCGTTCGAGCCCGGCGGTGAGGTGGAGCGCTGGACGTTCTCCGAGGTCGGCGGGCTGGACACGGCGACCTTCCCCACGACCGAGATCGTGCACTACGCGACGTTCGACGACGCGGATGGTGGGGCGAGGATGATCCCCCTGCTGGTGACCATGCCGGACAGGGAGAGATTCCCGGGCATGCGGCCGGTGCTGATCAGCATCCACGGCGGGCCCGAGGGCCAGCGCAAGCCGCGGTTCCTGGGCAGCTGGGCGTACCTGGTCAACGAGCTGGGGGTCTGCCTGCTACAGCCCAACGTGCGCGGATCGACCGGGTACGGCAAGGAGTACAGGAATCTCGACAACGGGCGGCAGCGCGAGGACTCGGTGCGGGACATCTCCGCGCTGCTGGACTGGGTGCAGTCGCATCCGGACCTGGACGCGGGCCGGGTGGCGGTGTACGGCGGGTCGTACGGCGGGTACATGGTGCTCGCGAGTCTGTTTCATGAGCCCGAACGGATCCGGTGCGGGATCGACTACGTGGGGATCTCGAACTTCGTCACGTTCCTGGAGAACACGAAGCCCTACCGGCAGGACCTCAGGAGGGTGGAGTACGGGGACGAGCGGGACCCGGAGATGCGGGAGTTCCTGGAGTCGATCTCGCCGACGAACCACGTCGAGGAGATCGTGGCGCCGCTGCTGGTGTCCCAGGGGGCCAACGACCCGCGGGTGCCGGCCAGCGAGTCCGACCAGATGGTGGCTGCCATCCGGGGCAACGGCCAGGACGTGTGGTACCTGCTGGCCAGCGACGAGGGGCACGGATTCCGCAAGAAGGCCAACCGCGACTACTTCCAGTGTGTGACCATCCTTTTCCTGGAACGTTTCCTTCTACCGGAGGAGTGAACCGTGAGCGAGATCCCGGAGGACCTGCCTGCCGAGCAGCGCGAGGAGATCGAGCGGCTGTTGCAGGAAATCGTCGATATCGAGGCGCCGCGGCTCGGCCGGGCCGACGAGGAATTCGAGGATCACCGCCTGTCGGTGGCGGTGCGCAAGGGCAACGTGGAGCGCATCCGGCAGATGCGCGACGACCACAAGGTGAGGGCGCTCAAGGGGAAGATCTACCTGCCGCTGGTGATCATCGGCTCGCTGATCGCCATGGGGCTGGGGATCGCGATCGTGGCGATGCCGTATCTGTACCAGGGGTGAGGGCGGCTCACACGCGATTCAGAGGAGACGGTGATCCGGAGATGACAGTGCCTGACACGAGCCCCACCGTGTCGAGGCGCTAGTATTCGATCTGGACTCGGCCGTCGGCGCCGTCAGTCCCGGGGGCACCACCCGGTGCTCCATCGGAGGTGTTCATGAGGGCTGTCGCTGACTTGACCATGTAGTTGGAACCGCCGAGCCCACCGTAGTCCGTCTCCCCACCCGCGCCGCCTGGGAAGCCGCCTCCGCCACCGCCACCGCCGAAACCGTTGTGGGTACCACCGCCTCCGCCTCCACCTCCAAAGCCACCATTTCCCTCGGTACCACCGCAGTTGTTCGATCCGACCGAACCGCCGATGTAGCCGGGGGCTCCGGTGCCGGCGGTGCCATCGGTTGCCGTGATGTCACTGGCCTGTCCGGGACCCCCGTACCCAGGGCCCCCACTCTGGTAGGCGACCTCCGTGCACCAGGCATCCGCGCTGCAGCCGTCTGCGGCCTCGGCGGCTCCACCCCCTCCTCCCGCTGTCACGAGCGGTACGTAGCCCCCGTCCAGCACTCCCGAGAAACCACCGCCACCTGACCCGGACGTCCCGCCTCCGCATGCTGCCTTGCGTCCTCCTTGCCCGACGATGACCCGGAGCTCCGTGCCTCCAGCGACGGGCAACTCGCCCTCCACGTAGCCGCCGTCTCCACCGGTGCCCGGATCCCAGGGGTCTGCGTAGATCCCACCGCCTCCCGCTCCCCAGGCCCGAATCGTGAGGATCGTGATCCCCTCAGGGACGATGAAACCGTGCTCACCGAAGGAATTGAACGACTCGAGTCCATGGAGATCCGTATCGTCGTCGACGGTGTCGTCGTCTGCGGTGTCGTCGTCCGCGTCGTCGTCGTCGTCTGCTGTGTCATCGTC
>CAZXHG010000331.1:0-9525 GCA_964639985.1 uncultured Rickettsiales bacterium | reverse complement strand
GCAGCCCCAGCTCGGTGAAGCACTGGCCCGCGTCGATCATGGCCTTGAACTTGGCGTCGTTGATCACCGTGGGGGACATCTGCGCGCGGATGGGCAGGTCGATCTGCGACCTGTAGGCGCTGGCGAACTTCTGGATCTCCTTGGTGGGCGCGGCAAAGAACACGTCGTCCTGCATGTGGAACATGCCGAAGAAGGGGTACCGCTGCAGGACCTCCTTCATCTCGGCCATCATGTTCTCGACAGAGCGCCTGCGCAGCACCTTCTGGCCCGCGTAGAGGTCGTGGTCGTGGGCGGCGCCGCAGTAGGCACAATGGTGGGGACAGCCGCGGGTGATCATCGCCTTGTAGGTGTAGCGCAGGATCTTGTCGCGGTCGGGGTACTGCGCGACGTTGGCCTCGAGCAGCTCGCCGTCCATGGGCACGAGGTGCTCCTGGGGCACGTCGTAGGCCCAGTGGTCCTCACCCGAGAAGTCGATGAACGGCAGGCCGTCGAGGTCCTCGATCAGCGGCCGCAGCGGGTTGAGCACCTTCTCACCGTCCACCACCAGGCCGAGGTTGCGGATCCCGGTGACGTCCCCGCCGGCCTCCACGGTATCGGCCAGCTCCAGCAGGGTACCCTCGCCCTCGCCCACGCAGATCATGTCCACGTAGTCCAGGGCCATCAGCGGCGCCACCGTGCAATGGTGTCCGCCCCACACGATCGGTTTGTCCGGGTGGGCCCGCTGCACGGCGCGGGTGAGCTGCAGCGCCGCGTCGAAGTTGCAGGACATGAAGCTGACGCCGATCAGGTCGCAGTCGCCGATCAGCCGCACCATGTCCTCGATGAGGCTCTGCTCGAGCTGGTAGATGTAGTTGGCCTTGTACTTGTACTTGCTGGTCTCGCCCGGCACGAGGATCAGCCGTGTATCGTGGCCGTTGGCGCGCAGGAAAGCCGACAGCGCGCGGGCGCCAGGCGAATACAGGTCGTAGGGCGTGGTGTTGATCAGCGCGACGCGCATGCTCGCCTCCTGACGGGACGTACCGTAACGCCAACGGCGCTACGCGCCAAGCGATCGATCGGGGGGGCTACTGGGCGAGGAGCTCTTCGAGGCGTGCGTCGGTCAGGCGGGCCGGGTGGTTGCGCCACACGATGCGGCCCTCGCGGTCGACGATGGCCGCGGCCGGCACGCCGGAGACGCCGTAGTCGCGGGACGACTGGTAGCCGTCGGCCTCCACGGCGCAGGGCAGGGAGATGTTCTTGCCCTCCATGAATGCGACGATCTTCTCGTCGGTCTGCTTCTTGGTGTGCTTGGTCACCGGGATGATCACCAGGCCCTGGTCGCCGTAGCGCTGCTGCAGCTGCCCCATCTTGGGCATCTCGCGCTTGCAGTGGGGGCACCACTCGTTCCAGAAGGTGAGCAGCACGACCTTGCCGCGGTTGTCCGCGAGCGTGGTGCCGGTGCCGTTGATCCAGTGGCTGACCTGCAGCTCAGGAGCGTCCTGGCCGATGATGCCCAGGGCGTTGATGTTCTTCCTGGCCCGCTTGGACAGGCCATCGTTGGGGTAGTGGTCCAGCAGCTTCTGGAAGTACGTGCGGGCCTTGTCGTAGTCCTCGTCGCTCCACGCACCGTTGGCCACCGAGTACAGCGCCCGCGCGGCCATGCCGTGCTGCGGGTACTTCGCCACGAGGTCGTCGTAGCTCGCCAGGGAGCGCGCCTCGTCACCGAGCTGGCCGTAGACCGAGCCGAGGTGGAACAGGGCCTCGCCGCTGGCCGTCTCGTCCGCGGCGTACTCCTTGGTCACCTCGATGAAGATGTCACGCGCCTGCTCGTAGGCCGTGCGCGCCTCACCGGTGGGGGTGTCCTTGCCGCCGGCGAGGCCCCGCCCGCGCTGCATGTGCGCCTTGCCCTCGATCAGGGAGGCCTGGGCCTTCAGACGGCTCTCGGGGTAGCGGTGTCGCCAGTCGGCCAGGGCGTCCAGCGCCTCCTGGGCCACGTTCTGGTTGACCTTGTTCGAGGCCACCAGCAGCGCCACCTCCTCCTGGTAGTCGGCGTCCGGCTCGCCGGAGACCAGCTTGTCCAGCAGGGGGGTGGCGGCGCGGGCGTTGCGCCGGCCGACGAAGTCCACGGCGCGGGTGTAGTCCGCGAACGCGTCCTCCTTGCCCTCGAACTTGGCCGAGGCCACGTCGTCGGTGAAGGGCGAGTCCACGTTCTGGACCTTCTGCGGTGTGCGGCGGTTGGCCTTGCCCTGCTTGGGCGGGGCGGGGCGGTCCCGCTCGGCGGTCTGCGTGGTGCCGGGGGAGGAGGTCGTCTCCTCGCCCTTGGTGCCGGCGCCGATGATGTAGCCGATGATGATGCCGACGAGCAGCGTCATCAACATCAGGGCCATGGTGGTGGGCGTCAGCTGGACGCCCGGCTGGGGCTGGGGCTGCTTCTTGCTGGATGCCATGGTTCGAGTCCTCGCTTTTCCACGGATTTCGGGCCAGGATTACGGACCGTCGTCCTCGAACGGCGAAGAATAAGGCGTGCAACGGAGCAGCACAAGACCGATGACGGGCCCCGCCGACAGCGCCATGCCGAACCCCGCGGTGAGCCTGGTGATTCCGGCCTACTGCGAGGCCGAACGCCTCCCCGTGACCCTGCCGATCATCCTGCAACACATCGCCGACAACGGCCTGGACTGGGAGGTGCGGGTGGTGGACGACGGCAGCGAGGACGGCACCGCGGCCGCAGCGCAGCGGTTCGCCGACGCCGATCCCCACCTGGTCGTGCAGGTCGAACCCCATCGAGGCAAGGGGGGCGCGGTGCGCGCGGGCATGCTGGCTGCGACGGCACCATACCGCGTCATGTGCGACGCGGACATGAGCATGCCGGTGACCATGGTCCCCCGGCTGCTGCAACGGCTCGAGCAGGGGGTGGACGTGGCCATCGCCTCGCGGGAGGCGCCGGGGGCCCGCCGCGTCGACGAGCCGGCCCACCGCCACCTGATGGGGCGGGTGTTCAACGGCATCGTGCGACTGCTCGCCGTGCACGGCATCGACGACACCCAGTGTGGATTCAAGGGCTTCACGGCCGCGGCCACCGAGCAGCTGTTCCGATACGCGGTGCTCGACGGGTTCGCGTTCGACGTGGAGGTGCTGTTCCTGGCTCAGCGTGTGGGGCTGCGCATCGAGGAGGTGCCGATCGTGTGGACCCATGATCCGGACAGCCGTGTACGCCCGGGCCGGGACACCCGTCGGATGCTGACCGAGATCGGCCGGATCCGGGTGAACGCGTTGACCGGTGTCTACGACGGGCTGCTCTGACCCGCGTCGAAGTCCCGCTCCAGCCACTCCTCGACCACCGGGAAGACGTGGGCCGCCCCGTGGGTGGTGATCAGCGGGTCGACGTGACCCATGGCTGGCGCGGGATCCCCGGCCGATCCGAAGATGCGGAAGGCCTTGTGCTCGGCGGGCGATCGCTCGTACGCCGGCCGCACCGACCTGGCCGGCACCACCTGGTCGGCCGCACCTCCCAGGACGAGCAGGGGCACGTCCACGGCGTCGACGGCGTCCTCGAGCCGGGTACCGTCGCGCATCTCCATGCGCGCGCAGGTCAGCCAGCCGGCGTACTGCCGCAGCAGGTCGTTGGGCATGTCCTGCACGCCGCGGGCCAGCAGCGCCGCGGTCTCGGCCTCGCGCGTGAGCGCGGGGTTGCAGAAGAACGCCATCAGCCACCGCTTGAAGTACACGCACAGAGGCATGGACAGCCGGGTCAGGTTGTGCAGCGGCAGGCGCCAGCCGGGGATGAGCAGCCGGAACGCCAGGCAGGCCGCCCGGACGTGTAGCGCGCGTGCCTTGCCGACCGCAGCGGGTGAGCCGATGGTCACCACGCGATCGAGCCGGTCGGTGCCGTTCTCCTGGCAGTAGCCGTAGATCACGATCCCTCCCAGGGAGTGGCCCACCCAGCTGACCCGCTCCGCGCCGCTGAGTTCGCAGACCCGCTCGATGAGCGCAGGCAGGTCCTCGCGCACATGCTCGTCGATGGAGAACGCCCACGGCCGCCTGCCCGTGCCCCGGTAGCGGCTGTCCCCGGCGCCGCGGTACTCGGGGATCCACACGTCGTGTCCACGCGCGGCGAGATGACGGGCCAGCGAGCAGCCCTCGCTCATGTGCCAGCCCTGACGGCTCATGGCCGTCCCGTGACCCAGGATCACCGGCGTGGCACGCGGCGGCGCGTCGGGAGCGGGTCGTAGCCGGTGCAGGGCCAGATCCCAGCCACTGGACGTGGGCACGCGGTGCTCCTCGTCCGTGGGCAGGCTGCGGCCGTACGAACGCAGCAGCAGCACCAGGATGGCGGCGTAGCCCAGCGCGACGGCGGCCAGCAGGATCAACAGGAGAGCGACGAGCGGGTGCATGGGGGGATCCTGGACCGGCTCGCGGGACGGGTCAAACCGTCTGCGGCGTGATAAGAAGATCGGCGAGGAGGAACGCGACGTGTCCGCATGCAAGGTCCTGCTCGGGGTCACCGGCAGCATCGGCGCCTTCAAGGCCACGCTGCTGCTGCGGCGGCTGTGGGAACGCGACATGGAGGTCAAGGTCGTCATGACCGAGGCCGCCACCAAGATGATCGCGCCAGCCACCTTCCACGCCCTCTCCGGTCACCCGGTGATCACCGATCTGTGGGACCTGGAGCACACCTCCAAGGGCGAGATCCACATCGAGCTGACCGATTGGGCCGACGCGCTGGTGGTCTACCCGTGCACGGCGGACTTCATGGCCTGCATGGCCTCCGGTCGCTGCAGCGACCCGCTGGAGCTGGCGGCCATGGCCTGCAAGGGGCCGGTGATCCTGTTCCCCGCCATGCACCACCGGATGCTGGAGAACCCGGCCACGCGAGAGAACATGCGCCGGCTGCGAGAGCGCGGGACCTGGGTCGTGGAGCCGGAGATCGGCCGCCTGGCCAGTGGCGACCAGGGCGCCGGACGCCTGCCGGAGCCGGAGACCGCGGTGGAGTGGGTGCTGACCGCCCTGTCCCCGCAGGACCTGCGCGGCCGCCGCATCCTGGTCACGGCCGGGCCCACGCGGGAACACATCGACGCGGTGCGCTACATCAGCAACCCCAGCAGCGGCCGCATGGGCTACGCGATCGCGCAGGTGGCGCGGCGCCGCGGCGCCGAGGTGGAGCTGATCTCCGGGCCCTCGGGCCTGTCCGCCGCGCCCGGGGTCGAGGTGACGTCCGTGCTCAGCGCCGCGGAGATGGCTGCGGCGGTCAGGGACCGCTTCGACGCCTGCGACGCGCTGGTGATGGCCGCGGCCGTGTCCGACTTCCGCTCCTCCGAGGTGTCGCCGGGCAAGATCGCCAAGACCGAGGCCGAGACCGCGGTGCAGCTGGAGCACACCGAGGACATCCTCGCCGGCCTGGGGCCGGACAAGGGCCACCGCGTACTCGTGGGCTTCGCCATGGAGACCCGGGACCTGGTCGAGCGGGCGCGCAGCAAGCTCGAGGCCAAGAACCTCGACCTGATCGTGGCCAACGACCTCACCCGCGAGGGCGCGGGCTTCGGCCACCCGACCAACGTGGTCACGATCCTGGACGAGGGCGGCGCGGCGCGGCACCTGCCGATGCTGTCCAAGGAGCAGGTCGCGGGCGAGATCCTCGACCGGGTGGTGCCGCTCATGGAGGCGAGACGATGACGCGACCCTGGCCCCTGCTGCTCCTCGCGGTGCTGCTGCTCGGTACCGGGTGCGACCGGGACGACGAGCCCCCCGCGGACGACGACACCGCCGATGGGTGGCCCACGATCACCGCCGCGGAGCTGAACGCGGGCACGGCCGACGGCACCCTGGACCTGCCGGTCGGGCTGCCGCTGTCAGCCTACACCGGCCGCTCAAACTTCTTCGGGGCCGATCCCGTGGACGGCCGAGACTCCTCCTACACGGTCAACTTCATCCCCTCCAACGGCGTGCAGACGCGCATCCCGATGCACGTGGTGTGGCTCGCCGCCGGGGACCAGCACGCCGTGCTGGTCAAGATCGACATCGCCTACGCCTTCGACGGGCTGGTCAACGGCCTCGAGATCGCCATCTCCGAGGCCACGGGCATCGACGTCACCGACAAGGTGTTCCTGATGACCGGGCACAGCCACTCGGCGTACGGCACGTTCAGCCAGGCGCACCACCTGTTCCTCGGCCACGACCGCTTCAACCTCGAGATCTTCGAACGCATCGTGGCGCAGACCACCGACCTGGCCGCCGACGCGCACGACGCGCTGGAGCCGGCCGCGATCGGGGTGGGCATGGATCCCCAGTTCGATCCCGACGACGAGATCTTCCGCTCCCGGCGCGACGAGAACGTCGGCCTGGTCGATGGCTTCGGCGTGGTCGTGGACGAGGACTACAAGGATCCCAACCTGTACCTGATCCGGATCGACGCCAGCCAGGGAACGGCCGACAGCGGCGACGACACCCCCATGGCCATCCTGTTCGGCTTCGGGATCCACGGCACGATCATGGGCGAGGACAACCCGCTGGTCTCGAGCGAGGCCATGGGCGCCATCGAGCTGAAGCTGGAGAACCTGTTCGACCAGCCCCTGTCGCTGATGCACTTCCAGGTGGACGGCGGCGACATGTCGCCGGCTGGCAGCCAGGACGACTTCGCCCGCATGGAGGACATCGGCGAGCGGGCCGCGCCACGGGTGGTCGCGCTGTGGGAGCAGGTCGAGACCAGCACCGCGCCGGTGGTGCTCGAGCCCCTGGTGCGCACCGTGTACCTGGGCCGTGACATCCGCGTCACCCGCAACGGCACGGTCGACTACCACTACCTGCCCTACGAGGAGGGGTACGAGCCCGACCTGGAGGTCTGGGGCGCCGACGGGGAACCGCTCAACCCGTTCGACGAGTTCACCGCGCCCTACGGCGCCGGGCTGTGCGGCGAGACCGACATGGAGATCCCCTTCGTGTCGATGAACGTGCTGGTGCCGCCCTACAACTCGTGCGCCCTGGTCGACCTGGTGGCCGCGCTGTTCCCGTACCTGTTCTACACGGACCTGTACTACGAGATGGAGTTCCCCCTGTGGGAGAGCAGGTCCACGATGATCGGCGCGCTGGGCATCGACGCGGTCCCGGTCACGGTGGCGGGGGAGGGGAGCCACGACGACCAGCTGGTGGTGGGCTTCCTGCCCGGCGAGGTGTGCACCGTGCTGGGCCGCAGCTTCCAGGCCCGCCTGCTCGAGGAGCAGGGGATCGAGACCTCCATCGTGATCGGCTACTCCATGGACCACGAGGGGTACGTGATGAGCGTGGAGGACTGGCTCTCCGGTGGCTACGAGCCCGCCATCAACCTGTGGGGACCGCTGCAGGGGGAGTACACCGTCGAGCGCCTGCTGGAGCTCACCGCGCTGCTGGGCACCGACGTGGCCGAGGACCCGGCGTATCCCGACTACGCGGACCAGGTGTACCCCTCGTGGCCCCTGGAGACCGTGGCCCCGGACGCGGCCCCGGGATGCGGATCCGTGCCGGACGCGATGTACGAGGACCTGTGGTCGCGCGACGGCTGGCAGCCTGGTCAGCCCCAGCCCGACGGCGCAGTGCGGCGGATGGCGGACGTGGCCCACTTCGTGTTCCTGGGCGGCGACCCGGTGATCGACCTCCCAGAGGTCACCCTGCAACGCGAGCAGACCCCGGGCACCGACGACTGGACCGACGTGCTGCTGCCCAACGGGCTGCCGCTGACGGACCGCGGCTACGACATGATCCTCAGTTACAGCCCCGACCCGCTGGTGGAGCTGTACGAGGAGGTCGACCGCCACCACTACTGGCTGGTGGAGTGGCAGGCCGTCACCGACCGACCGTCCCTGGACCACGCGGCCGGAGTGCCGGCGGGCCGCTACCGTTTCGTCGCTCACGGGCTCTGCACCGATCCGGCCGACACGGAGTACCCCTACGACGGCCTGCCCTACGAGGTCGCCAGCGAGGCGTTCGGGGTCACGGGCGAGGACGCCCTCGACGTGAGCGTCTGGGGCGACGCCTGGGGCGGTGACTACGGACTCGACGTGGCCTATCGCGCACCATCCCGACCGTTCCGGTTGCTGCACATGGGCGCCGACTTCCGCGGTCGCACCCCGGTGGTGGGCGGTGACGACAGCCCCGCGGTCACCGTGGAGCTGCTCGACGGCGGTGGTGCGGTGATCCACACCTGGACCGACGTGACGGCCTCGGACGACGGCGACCACAGCGACGTGGTCGTCGACACCGCGGGGATCGCCGGCGGCAGCTACACGCTGCGCGTGACCGACACCTTCGGCAACACGGGTACCACCGGCCCGGTGGGCGGCTGACCGTGACGGACGACGACCGCGCCGAGCTGCTGGAGCTGGTGCGTGATCTGCGCTCCACCCTGGAGTCGGAGGCCGCGTCAGGCGCGCTCCCCGAGGCCCCGGCCCTGGAACCTGCCCGCCCGGAATCCCCGGCGGCACCGGAGCCACCGCCCCGCCCGGCTCCCGGCGCATCGCCTCCGGGGCCTCCAGCTGCGCCGACCAGCGGTGGCGACGACGCGCTCTCCCCGGTCCGCCAGGAGCTCGGCGAGTGCCAGCGCTGCGCCCTGCACGACTCCCGCGCGCACCTGGTGTTCGGGGTGGGCAGCCCCACCGCGGATCTGGTGTTCGTGGGCGAGGCCCCTGGGTTCGAGGAGGACCGACAGGGGGAGCCCTTCGTCGGGCCTGCCGGCGGGATGCTGACCAACATGATCCACAACGTGCTGCGACTGCAGCGCGAGGACGTGTACATCGCCAACGTGCTCAAGTGCCGGCCGCCCCGCAATCGCAACCCGGAGCCGGGCGAGATCGCCATGTGCTCGCCGTTCCTCGAGCGGCAACTCGACGCCCTGCAGCCCAGGCTGATCGTGGCCCTGGGTCGGTTCGCCGCCCAGTACCTGCTCGACAGCACCGACGGGGTCGGGCGCCTGCGCGGGCGCGTGCACCCGCGGAGGCGCAACGGCTGCCCGGTCGTGGTCACGTACCACCCCGCCTACCTGCTGCGGAACCCCGAGGACAAGCGCAAGGCCATGGACGACCTGATGCTGATCCGCTCCGCCCTGGAAGAGGCCACGGGCACACCCCTGCCGCCCGTCAGGAGACCCGGACGGCGGTAGTCCCCGGTTCGTGCTAAAATCGAGGCTGCACCCCCTGCTGCCAAGGAAGGCAAGCGGTCGACAAGATGTTGGTCCTCACCCAGAAAGAAGGCGAGATCCTCCAGATCGGGGACGACATCAAGATCTACATCAAGCGCGTCAAGGGCAACTGGGTGCGCCTCGCCATCGACGCCCCCCGCGAGATCCCCCTGCTCCGCATCCCGGTGGAGAAGCCCGAGCCCGGCAACCCACCCCCCTCCCGCGGCTGGTCCAACCGCAACAGCCGCGACTGACCCCACCCCGGTTCACCCTCGAACAAACACCTGTCCCGCCCTGAACCGGCGCCCCACGCCTGTTCACCCCCGAACAAACACCTGTCCCGCCCTGAATCGGCGCCCCACGCCTGTTCGAGCCCGAGGAGGTGTTGGACTAAACCGCTT
>CAZXHG010000330.1:0-9586 GCA_964639985.1 uncultured Rickettsiales bacterium | reverse complement strand
TCAGAAGATGTTGGGCGGCACGCGCTTCATCACGTAGTGCCGGTAGTGCAGGTTGACGACGAAGGAGAACAGCGCCAGCCGTGGCCGGCGCAGGAACCAGGGATTGAACAGCGTGCGGCGGAGGATGCCTCCCCAGCTGAACACCCGACGATACAGGCTCCAGTACTCCTCGGTGAGCGCCTCGGGATCGATGTTCTCGGGCCGATGCACGGCCTCGGACCCGCTGTAGCGCGTGTGATCCTCGGTGAGCAGCCGTCCGTCCGCCTTCATCTCCTCGTACAGGTCCGTTCCGGGCATGGGCGTGAGGATGTAGAAACGAGGGATCGGGATCCGTGTCCTGTCGATGAAGTCGGCGGTCGCGCGGATCGACTCCACGGTGTCGCTGTCCGTGCCCACCATCATCTCGGTGGACGGCATGATGCCCGCAGCCTGCAACCGGCCGAGCAGCCGCTCGTGGTCGTCCACCTTGAGCCACGGTTTGCCCAGCTTGTCCAGGCCCTCCTGGCTGACGCTCTCCACACCCAGGCTGAGGATCTCGCAGCCCGCCCGCGCCACCATCTCCAGAAGCTCCGGGTCGTGGGCCAGGTGCAACGAGCACTGGGACGACCAGCCCATCTTCAGCGGCTCGATCTCGCGGCACAGGTCCCGCAGGAAGCTGCGGTTGGCCACGATGTTGTCATCCAGCAGGTAGAACCGCTTGAAGCCCAGCTCCTTGACCCGGTGGATGTCCCGCATCACCTCGTCGAGGGGCCGCGCGATGTAGCGGCCCTTGTAGATGCAGGCGATGGAGCAGAACGAGCACAGGTTGGGACAGCCGCGGCCCGCCTGCACGGGCAGCATGTCGCCGATGGGCTTGTCGGTGAGCAGCTCGTAGTGGGGAAGTGGCAGGCCGGCCAGATCCTTCACCGGGTGGTCGTAGAACGGTTCGATGCGGCCGGTGGTCTCGAAGTCGTGCAGCAGCTTCGGGAACGAGATCTCGGCGTCGCCGATCACCACCGAATCCGCGAACTCCAGCACACGGTCCGGCACCAGCGACGGCATGTACCCGCCCATGAACACGGTCCTGCCGCGTTTCTTGAACTCCTGCGCGATCTCCACGCCCCGGTAGATGGCGTAGCCCATGGCGCCGATGCCGACCAGGTCCACGTCCACGTCGTAGTCGACGTCGTCCACCACCTCGAGCGCGACCTCGACGTCCCAGGGGTCGGGGGTCATGGAGGCCAGCAGGGGAAACACCAGCCCGGGCAGGTAGATGCGCCGCTGCTTGCACAGGGCGCCGTCCACCCCGTACTGCGTCGGCTGGATCAGCAGCAGCCTGGGCACTATCCCCGCGCCTCCTTCTGCTTGCGCTGATATTGCTGGTACACGCGTCGGTTGCCCACGACCATCTTCCACAGCATGTGCACCGGATACCGTGTGTAGCCCAGCAGCGGGCCGAGTCGGTACAGGGACCGGGTGTAGGCGCGGATGATCTGGCCGTAGTACTGGTCCACGGTCAGCCTCGTGGGCCGTACGGTCACGTGGGCCAGGTCCCAGCGGGGGAAGTCGTCGCGCGGGATCACCAGCTGCTCGTCGGGCACGTCCGTGCCGGTGCCGGGCAGTGGAGTCAGCGGCTGCAGGTTGACGAACTGGATGCCCATCTCCCGGATGGTACGGATCAGGCCGTCGAATTCTGGTTCGCCCCAGTCCGGGGACAGGATCAAGGTGGCGTAGCAGTCGATGCCGAGTTCGTTGAGCACCTGCATCGCCTGGCGGTTGGTGGCCGCGTCGATGCCCTTGTCGAACCCGCCGAGCTCGGCGTCGTCGAACGACTCGAATCCCACGATCACCGTGCGCAGGCCCACGCTGCGCAGCTGTCGCATCAGGTCCGGGTGGCGGGCGACGAAGTCGGAGCGACCGTACACCAGGTAGCGCTTGTCGATGTGCCGACGCTTCACCTCGGCCACGAACTCGCTCACCTGGGCTGCGTTGACCAGGAAGTCGTCGTCCACGATGTACACGTCCCGCTCGTCGATGCGCAGCAGGTCCTCCATCACCTCGTCGAGGGGGCGGCGGTGGTACCGGTGGCCGGTGATCTCCCGGCAGAAGCAGAAGTTGCAGGTGAACGGGCAGCCGAACGCGGTCTTCAGCAGGGCCACCTTGTCGTGGAAGATGTAGAAGTAGCGGTGCCGGTAGCGGGCGCTGAGCTCCCGTCGGGGGAGGGGGTAGGTCCAGTCGAAGTCCGGGAGCGCGGACGGCTCCACGGTCTCGCCCGGGACGAACACACCCTCGGGTCGCCCGCCCATCAGCGCGATGTGCGACAGCAACGCGGGGAAGGCCACGACCGGGTTGCGCACAACGCGGAAGTCCACGGCCGGATCGTCCAGATCCTCGGGACAGACCTCGCAGTGCACGCCGCCGACCACGGTGGTCGCGTGCTCGTCCCAGGTCTTGACCCGGCGGCAGTAGTCGATCATGGCTGGCACGTTGGTGATGTACCCGGTCACGCCCACCACGTCGGGTTCGAAGCGCGTCAGGAAGTGCTCCAGCCGCTGCTCCTCCAGGACCATGTCCCGGATCTCGACCTCGTCGTCCGGGGCGAGGGTGGCGGCCAGCACCTCGAGCTCCATGGGCTCGACCAGCATCACGTGCTGCAGCCCGATGGTCTCCGGATCGGGGCGCGGGCGGACGAGCAGGATCCTCATGTCGCACCCCCTCCGGCGAGCATCCCCTCGACCACCTGGATCGAGGGGATGAACCACGGTCTGTCGATGCCGCGCACCACGCCCGGGGTCAGACCGGCGTCGCCCATCAGCGCGTGCAGGTCCGCGGCCGAGTGGTAGGCCGCCGTCGTGGTGGTCAGCTTGACGAACAGCAGGAACCCCGCGTCGAACCAGGTCTCGGTGTTGGCCTGCACGATCAGCAGCCGCCCGCCCGGCCGGAGCAGCTGTGTGCAGCGGGCCAGGGCCACGGGCTTGTCCGGTACGTAGGGGAAGGCGTGCATGCAGGTGATGGCGTCGAAGCCGTCCCCCCGGTCCACGTCCGACCAGGTGCCGGTCGCGTAGCGCACGTTGTCGCGGGCGTAGTCGGCCTCGGCGCGAGCGATCATGCCCGCGGACGCGTCCACGCCCACCAGGTCGGCGCGGGGCAGCCGATCGGCGAGCTCGGCGAGGAACTGTCCCACCCCACAGCCGATGTCGAGCACGCGGGCGTCGTCGGCCAGGCCCGCCTCGGCCAGGTGAGCGTGCACCAGCTCCCGCGACGGCCGCAGGGAGAAGTGCTGGGCCCACAGGCCCTCGTAGCGATCAGCCCAGAAGTCCCAGATCGTGCGTTCGGCCGTCATGATCACCGCCAGATCCAGAGCTTGACGAGGTACTCGATGCCCACGAGCCACGACTTCATCGACGCGGCGAGCAGGCCCCCCAGCCCGTAGCGACGCAGCATGGTACGGCGCCCGGCCGCCGTGAAGCTCGGCACCATGTACAGGTACAGGAGCCACAGGTAGAAGCGCAGCCGGTCCATGTGGGTCGGGTCCTCGTGCAACCGCAGCAGATCGTAGCGCCACCAGCCGCCCTCGCCGGGGCCGGAGGGCGGTGGGGCCGGGTCCAGGTCCGTGCCCGGGAACACCGTGGCCGTGGCAAAGGTGGCGAACACGATCCCCTGCTGTCGCACATAATCGGCGAGCGCGCGGAAACGCGCCGCGTCCCAGTCGGGCCGCACGATGAACAGGGCGAACAGCTCGATGTCGTTGTCGCGACACAGCGCCACCGTGCGGTCGTTGTCGGCCTGGCGGCCGCTCTTGTGCATGCCCGCCAGTTCGTCGTCGTCGATCGACTCGAACCCCACGATCAGCCCGGTCACACCCACGGCCCGCAGCTCGGGCAGCAGGTCCGGATGATGGGCGATGAAGCTGGCGCCGCCGTACACGATGTACTCGTGGGCGTCGGCCAGGCCCCTCGCCCGGAGACCGTCGCAGAACTCCCGCAGGCGCGTGACCGAGGTCAGGAAGTTGTCGTCGAGGACGAACACGTTGCGCTCGGTGATTCCCTCGATCTCGTCCAGCACCTGGTCCATCGGCCGCGGGCCGTAGTCGCCGCCGTGCATGCGCGTGCAGAAGCAGAAGTTGCACCGCTCGGTGCAGCCGAAGGCGGTCTTCACCGACGCGCAGCGACGGTAGTACAGGTAGAAGTAGCGGTCTGGGTCCGCGTCGAACAGCACCCGCCGCGGGATGGGCACCGCAGCCGGATCCATGGGCGGCGCGTCGTTGCGCACGAACCCGCCGTCACGAGGGAAGGCCCCTCCCGGCACGTCGTCGTAGGGCCGATGGTTCGCCACCCGGTCCAGCACCTCGGTGATCGCGTTGAGCTGGTCGGCGAAGAACACGCCGTCGATGCCCGGGGTGAAGAAGTGCTCGGGCACGACCTCGGCGTGGGGACCGCCCACGAAGACCAGCGGCGGGGCGGGCAGCTGGCGCAGCTCCTCGGCCAGGCGCATCACCCGGTCGACGTTGGTGATGAACGCCGTGATCAGCACGACCTGTGCGTCGAGCTTGCGCGCAGCCTTCACCGGAGAGCGACCATCGACCATGCCGTCGAGCGCCACCACCAGGTGACGGTCGAGCACGGTGGCCAGGTACTCCAGCTCCAGGGGCTCGCAGGTGATCATCCGCTCCATGCGTATGGTCTGCGGTTCGGGGCGGGGCTTGTAGGCCAGCACTCGCAGGGCGGTCATGGTCCTGCCCGGAACACGTGGGTCGGCGGTACGGTGGACGTGTACTCCAGCCAGGCGCGCGACCGATCCAGCAGGCCGCGCAGGGCGCGGTTGCGGTGGTAGCCGAACAGGTAGCGCTCCTCGGTCACGCCACCGAACCGGGTCTTGGAGGTCTCCGCGGTCTGGCCCAGGTCGAACACGGCTGCGCCGTCGTCGATGCCCTCTCGCAGCACCGAGGCCAGCACGTTGGCGTGGGTGTTGAACTGCCGTGCCTGCGCGTAGTCGATCCCCACCAGGAAGAACCGGTGATGGTCGCCGTCCCTGACGCCGATGTGCCAGCCCAGCAGCTCGCCGTCGTGGCGGTGGGTCGACAGCGTGAACGGCTCGGGTAGCTCGCGCAGGAGGTTGGCCGGCAGCTGCTCGAGGCGCGCGTCGCTGCGCCGGAAGACCTGCAGGTACAGCCGGTACATCTCGTCATCGAGCCGATCGCAGGGACCTCGCTCGGAGACCACACCGCGCCACGGCGCGGCCAGTCGCCGCAACCGCCGGCGGTAGTGGGAGCGCAGGCACGCCACGTAGTGGTCCCAGCTGTCGAACCGTCGTCGCAGGAACACCGCGGGCAGGGTGCGGCCGTCGAGTACGTCGGGCAGGTCCAGCGGCCGGGGCAGGTTGAGGCCGATCAGCAGGCCGCGCTCCTGCCGGAGGAGTTCGCGCATCAGCGCGCGCTGATCCGCGGGCGATCCGACCAGCCCGGGCGAGGACTGGGAGCAGGGTACCCCCACGACCTGCATGGTCACCGGGCTGGGCAGGTTGCTGTAGGTGAACAGGTCCAGGGCGATGCTGTACACACACGCCCCGGCCGCGAACTCGCCATCCCGTCGCAGCTCGTAGTAGCGCTGCCGGCAGGGGTTGAAGCGCTCCAGCAGGGTCAGCAGTTCGCGACGCTGGAACAGGGAGGTCGCGGCCTCGTCCCAGGCGTCGGGCAGGTCCGTGGCCCGCCCCTGCGGTACGAGCACACCTCCCTCGCCCGCCGGTGCGCTGCTGCGCGGTGCGCGACGTCGGACCGGCCGCGGTACGTCCGACGGCACGGACTGCAGCGCGCCGTCGAACACCGCGTAGCGGCGATGGGGCCGCGGTGTGGAGCCGCTGGCGCGGCGGATGTAGCGCAGGGTCAGGGCGATCGACTCGCGGTTCTCCTCGAAGATGAAGCCGCCCTCGGTGTAGGGGTAGCCCGCCTCCTCCACACCGCGGATCATGCGCAGGATCAGGGCCAGCTCGACCCGGTGGGCGCGGTACTGGGGCAGCACCGCGATCTCGGTCAACCGCGCGGTGGTGATGGGGTCGGTCAGCCGGTAGCGGGCCACGTGGCGTACGCCCAGTGCCTCGTCGCCCCGGCACAGCTCGTTGAAGTCGGGGTACCACAGCAGGAAGCCCACCGGCTGTCCGTCGTGCTCGGCCACGATGAAGTGCTCGTCCCGCAGCAGGTGGCGGAAGGGGTGGAACAGCTCGTGGTCCTCGGCGCTGGTGCGGTCCGCCCAGTAGGGATGGTCCTGGAAGCAGGCGTTGTTCAGCCAGGTGTACACGTCCACCTCGCGGGCGAAGCGGGCGCGGTCCATGGTGCGGATCGTGATCGGACCGGGGTCGAAGGTGGGCGCGAGCTGGCGCCGCAACCGGAAGAACACCTCGGAGGGGAAGCGGAACGACACCATCGGCCGTGGCTTCAGCTGGGCGAAGTAGTCCAGGTAGTACGGCGGCGTGTAAGGCATGCCGAACAGGGGCGGCTCGTCGAAGCGGTTGGCCAGGAACCCGGCTCCGTAGTTGAGGTGGCCGTTGAGGCCGACCACCAGCTTGGAGCACTGCGGGAACTGGGTGGCGGCGCGCAGCCGGAGGGTCTCCAGCACGTCGTCGAGGCCGGGCCGCGCCTCGAAGAACGCCACCTGCACGTGGTCGGCCAGGCGCTCGTCGTGCACCAGGGCGAAGCGGCCGACCACCTCCCTGCCCTCCCGCACCAGGTAGGGCTGGACCTGCGCGTGGTCGTGGAAGGCGGTGGGCCCCTCCACCAGCATGCGCATCACGTCGTCCTCGGTGGAGCGGTGCAGCGGCAGATCGCGGTACACGTCCGCGCCGATGCGATAGAAAGCGCGTAGCGCGCGGCGTCCTCTGACCGGCGCCAGCGTGATCAACGGAAGATCTCCGCGGCGGCCGGGAATCCCAGGAAGCGTGTGTGCGACGACGCGCTGTACGCGCCGGCGTGGCCGAACACCACCAGGTCGTCCACCTGCAGCTCGGGCAGGTCCACGTCCCGGGCGAAGTAGTCGCGGGAGTAGGTCGAACAACCGTAGACCGAGCTGTTGCGAGCCTCGCCGAGTTCACGGGCGTCGTCGGCCAGCGGCGTGATCGGGTGCCAGGCCTCGTCCGGGTAGAACAGGGGTCGCGTGAACTGCGCGGTGGACGCGTTCACACCCACCAGCTGCCGCCCGGCGCGGTGCTTGATGTCGGTCACGCGGCACACGAAGTGTCCGGATTCGGCGCCGATGATGCGACCTGGTTCGAGGATCAGTCGCACGTCCCGCCCCGCGTCCCGTGACACGCTCTTCATCAGGCGCGTGACGAAGCCGGCGTAGCGGCCGAAGTCGAACGGCGTCTTCGTCTCGGTCTCCACGCCGAACCCACCGCCGAAGTCCAGGAAGCGCAGGGCCGGGAACAGCCGCGACAGCTGCACCACGTGCTTGTAGCACTCGGTGAAGTAGGCCAGGTCGTTGATGTCCGTGCCCAGGTACAGGTGCAGGCCGCGGACGCGAGGATCACCTACCAGCTGTCGGATCTCGTCGACGCTCAGGCCGAGGCGGCTCTCCGGTCCCAGGAAGTAGCCGCCGCGGGTGCGGCGGGGGGTGACCAGGGTGCCGATGTTGCAGCGGATCCCGACCGGCGCGTCCGGGAACACGGACCACCACTGCTCCAGCTGGCCGGTGGAGTCGAGGTTGAGCACCACGCCCTCATCGTGGGCCCGCTGCATGGTCGCGCGGTCCATGGCCGAGGCGGTGTACACGATGTCCGCGCCGGCGAAGCCGATCTCCCGGGCCAGCTCCAGGTGGCCGATGGAGTTGACGAAGATACCCACGCCCGTGTCGCGGACCGTGCGGAGGAAGTCGGGGTGCGCGTTGGCCATGGACGCGAAGTGGATCGACTTGCTGTCGTAGCCGATCGAGGTGAACCGCTCGCACTGAGCGCGGATCGCGTCGGTCTCGTAGAGGTAGAAGGGGCCGGGTCGCTGCCGTACCTCGTCCCGGATCCAGCCCTCGGTTCGTGTTCGCATCGGCCTCTCGTCGCCCATTGCGCGGGCCCCACAAAATGCCCGCGTACGCGCGAGAGCGCAACCGCGTTCTTCGCCAGTGGGAGGCGTCGTTCTCCTCGTGATCCCCGGCGCACTCACCAGCTGGTCGTTCTCGGCCACGCTGGTATCCTTGGGTGGAGGAGGGAACCCCCATGACTCTACGCACAGCGGTCGTCCTGCTGGCCTGCTTCTCCCTGTTCGCCGGCTGCCTGCCCGGAGACGACGACGACGACACCACGGTCGAGATCGAAGGGGACGAAGCCGGGGAGTGCGACGACGGCGTCGACAACGACCAGGATGGCCTCACCGACTGCGCCGACGATGGCTGCGCCAATGCCACGGCGTGTGACGGCGGCGACGACGACACCGCGGACGACGACGACACCGCGGACGACGACGACACCGCGGACGACGACGACACCGTGGGCGACGACGACGACATCGGACCCCAGGACGCGGATGGTGACGGTCACGCCGAGGACGTGGACTGCGACGACACGGATCCATCCGTCCATCCTGGTGCGGACGAGGTGCCGTACGACACCGTCGACCAGGACTGCGACGGCAGCGACCTGACCGACGTCGATGGTGACGGCCACGATGGCGCCGATGCGGGAGGGGGCGACTGCGACGACGAGGATGTTGCAGTCAACCCGGATGCGACCGAAGCAGCGTGCGACGGAATCGACAACGACTGCGACGGCGCGCAGCACGACGAGGACGTGGACGACGATGGGGACGGAGCCACCGAGTGTGATGGCGACTGCGACGACACCGATCCAGCGGCGTACCCCGGTGGGGCCGAGGTCTGTGACGGCGTCGACAACGACTGCTCCGGCACGCCCGGCGAGGACGAGGTCGATATCGACGGCGATTCCGTGCTGGCCTGTGACGGCGATTGTGACGACGCCGACCCCGATACCTACCCCGGCGCCGCCGAGCTGTGTGATGGCGTGGACAACGACTGAGATGGAGCCGTGCCCACGGACGAGGCAGATGGAGACGGGGATGGGTACGAGGGGTGTGCAGGCGACTGTGACGACGCCGAGGCTGCGGTCTACCCCGGCGCGGCCGAGGGGTGCGACGGTGTCGATTCCGACTGCGACGGTGTCGTGTCTGCGGACGAGACCGACGACGACTTCGACGGGTATGCCGAGTGCGCGGGCGATTGCGACGACACCAACGCGCTGGCGAGCCCGGCGATCACCGAGCAGTGCGACGGCCACGACAACGACTGCGACGGCACGACCGACGAGGAGGACGCCTTCGGCTGCGGTGAGTACTACGTCGACCTGGACGTGGATGGTCACGGCGATCCGGCGAACGAGCGTTGCCTCTGCGCGGCGGTCTACCCTCACACCGTCACCCAGGCGGGAGACTGCGACGACGCGAACCCGTCCATCCACCCAGGCGCGGTCGAGGACTGCGATGGCGTGGACGGCGACTGTGACGCCATCATTCCCGCCGACGAGCAAGACGGTGACGGTGACGGCCAGATGATCTGCGAGGGGGATTGCGACGACGGTGATCCATCCGTCTACCTCTGGGCTCCGGAGATCTGTG
>CAZXHG010000329.1:0-9605 GCA_964639985.1 uncultured Rickettsiales bacterium | reverse complement strand
CGTCTGCCGACTCCTCCGCAGCATCTCTCCCTTCGGGGTGACAAGCGAAGGGCGAAGTCCGTGACGGACGAAGCCCGCGAGCGCCTCAGGGACGAGGTCCGGGACGGACCGAGGACCGTGCCCCGAAGGGAGAGATGCAAGGAGGGGATCAGGCAGACGGCGCCCGCGAGCATCCGACGGCGACAGCCACCCACGAGTCCTGGCCGGAAAACGGCCACGAGTCGGGGGGTGGAGGGGCACCCCACGAGTCCTGGCCGGAGATCGGCCACGATTCCGTGGGTGGCGGTCTGGATCGGCCTTGACGGAGCCCGAGGCGTCCGCGACCCTGCCCTCAGCGCAACGTATCGAGGTGACCATGGCCCGCACCCGGAAGCTGACCGTCAACATCCCCACCACCACGGCCGACCTGCTCGACCGGCTGGGTGACCGCGTGGACGCCGACCAGGTGTGCGGCGACGCCCTGACGCGGGAGTGCCGCGCGGCCCAGGACGCGGCCCGCAGCTCCGACGCCATGGCCGCGGCCGTGGCCCGGCTGCGCGCCCAGCGGGCCCATATCCAGACCCGGGCCAAGGAGGAGGGCTTCCGCGCGGGGCGGCAATTCATCCTGGAACAGGTCGACTACGACACCGCGTCCGAGCTGCAGGCCCTGTACCGGCGCAACCTCAAGGTCGAGTCCGACGACCTGGCCGCGGAACTGCGCGCCGCGCTGGGCGACGCGGCCTCGGCCGTGATCCCGAAGATGAAGGCCGACAAGGCGGCCGAGTGGTTGCCCGGTTTCCTCGAGGGCGCCATGGACGTGTGGCTGCGCATCCGCGCCGAGGTGGAGGCCTAGGTTCGATGGCGTTCGCGCCCCAGGTCCTGTGGCTGCCCGTGGGTGGGGACTGCAACTGCCGCTGTGACCGGTGCACGTTCGTCCGCCTGCCGCCCATGCATCCAGAGCAGGCGCGACTGATGATGGAGGGCACGCGGCCCGGCTGCGTGGTGTTGCAGGGCCCGGGCGAGCCCACCCTGCGCGACGACCTCGAGCGGCTGGTGCACGCGGTGCGCCGGGGCGGCGCCGGCCAGGTGTCGCTGGTGACCAACGGCCGGGTGCTGGCCTACCCGCGCCGGGCCGAGGCGCTGGCAAGCCTGGACCTGGGCCTGATCGCAGTCACGATCCGCCATCCCTCGTCCGACGAGCACGACCGCCTGACGCGGGCGCCCGGCTCGTACGAGCAGACCCTGGCCGGGCTGCGCAACCTGGCGCGTGCCCTGCAGGGCCGGCGGACCGACCTGGTGGTGCGGGCGCCGATCCACGAGGCCGTACGCGGCCGAGTGGCTGCGCTGGCGCTGCTCGCGCGCAGCGCGGGCGCGGACGCGGTGTGGTTCGACGGCGACGAGGACCCGGTCCTGGCCGACGAGGTGGCGGCCGTGGCGCGGCAGGGCCACCCCGTGCGCTGGCGCGGGGCCATCGAGTCGCTGCTGTTGCCCGAAACGGTGCCGGCGCGGTCCAGCGAGGGGGACGTGCCCGCCCGCTTCCACGACGGCGTGGTGTCCCTGGTGGTGCGGACAGGGTGCGCCAATGCGTGCCTGTTCTGCACCACGCGCATCATCCAGGAGGCGGGCCGCGCGCCCTGGTCCCTGTCCGACCTGACCGGCTTCCACGACGCGCTGGAGCAGGGCCGGCAGCAGGGCCTGACCACCCTGCGGCTGGTGGCGGTCGAGCCCCTGGAGCACCCGGACATCCCCCGGCTGCTGCAGCGCGCGCAGGACCTGGGCTTCACCCGCATCGAGGCGTGGACCTCGGGCCGCGCCCTGCTGGACGAGCCCTGGGCCGATCGGCTGGCGCAGGCCGGCCTGACCCACATCGACGTGCCCCTGTTCGGCCCGGACGCAGCCGTGCACGACGCGGTGGCCGACGTGCCCGGCTCGTTCGACGAGACCATGGTCGGGCTGGGCCACGCCCTGACCCGGTTCGAGGTGGTGTGGCACCTGGTGCTGACGAAGCAGAACCTGGGCGCGCTCGCGGCCACGGTCGACATGGCCCGCGAGCGAGGTCTGGGCGAGCTGGTGTCCGTGCTGCTGCCGTCGCCGTCCTCGCACGACCCGGGTCCGTACGAGGCGTTCGCGCCGCGGTTCACCGACATCATCCGGGCGCTGGCGGCCCTGCCACCGGACCTGGCCGCCCGCCTGCTGGAGCGGGGCCTGGCCCAGGCCGTTCCGCCCTGCGTGGTCGAAGATGAGCCGGGCCTGGCCGGTGTGCTGACCGGGATCACGCCCCCGCGTCCGCAGACCCTGGAGGAGGTGGGCGACGACCAGCCCGGGGCCGAGGACAAGCTGCGCACCACCTGCCCGCTGATCGCGCGCTGCGCGGCCGCAAACCGCTGTCCGGGCCTGCACACGGTCTACCTCGACCTGTTCGGCACCGACGAGCTGACACCCCTGCCGTCCGCCGTCGAGGACCCCGCCTGATCGGTGCTATCCTGGCCGCCATGAGCAGCAAGGTCACGGTCTCCCTCGACGACAGCCTGTACGACGAGGCCGCGGTGCGCGAGACCGCGCAGGCCTTCGGCGAGGTGGTGGACGCGGCCGTGCGCCGTCGCGGCAGCGCCCTGGTGGTCACGCTGGCCGTGGACGGCGACGACATCGACCACGTGGCCGGCGAGTTCGTCAACATCGCGCTGGCGCGCACCCTGGAGGCGCGGTCCAGCTGACCAGCCCGGACGCCAGCCCCCGCCTCGAGGGCCCGGCCCTGCCGGTCGTCCTGCTAGAGAACCCCTTCGTCGATCCGGATCGTGGCACCGTGCGGCCGGGCATGGCCTGCGGCACGTTCCAGCTCGCGTCGGCCTGCCGGGCCGCAGGCGTGCCCGTGGCCATCGTGCCCGGTGCGTACGACCCGCACCACGGCCTGGACGATCTGGGCCCACTGGAGCGTGTCCTCGGAGGATTCGGCGACTGCCTGCTCGGCATCACCGTGCTCGAGGGGGGCATTGCCGCGGCCCGGGCCCTGGCCCGGTTCGGTGCAGACCGCGGGGCGAGGGTCGTGCTGGGCGGCCCGCTGCCCACCTGGACCCCGGCCCACGCCCTGGCCCACGTGCCCCACGCCCACGCCGCGGTGAGCGGCCCGGGGGAGGGCGTGCTGCCCACCCTGGCGCGCCAGTGGGTCGGATCGGCCGACCGGCTGCCCGGCGTGCTCGTGCGGAGCAAGGACGAGCTGGTCGGCGACCCCACCCGGCGCGCGGTCGTCGACCCGGACGACACCCCCATGGACTTCGGCCTGCTCGAGGCGCGCCACCTGGTGAACGGCCTCAGCCTGGAGACGGGGCGCGGGTGCGCGCACGCCTGCCTGTTCTGCACCACGCCGGGGCGAGGGAGGTACCAGGGCCGCAGCCCGGCCGCGGTCGCGGGCCACCTGGCCGCTTACGTCGAGCGCCTGGCCGAGCTGTACGGCGACGACGTGCCGCGGATCGCGCGGCGGATCCAGATCTGCGACGACGACTTCGCCTGTGACGCCGATCGGGCGATCGCGGTGCTCGCCGCCGTGCGCGGCGTCGGCCTGGAGCTCGGGCCGCTGCAGGCCTCGGTGCGGGATTTCCTGCGACCGGACGGCGGGCTGCGCGATGACCTGCTGGATGCGCTCGCGGCCGCGCCGTTCCAGGACCGGGACGCCGCTTCCGCCGCGCGGACCGGGACCCTACCGGCTGGCACGGACGCCTGGGTCCACCTGGGCGTGGAGTCGTTCGCCGACCCGGACCTGCGACGGCTGGGCAAGGGGTACGACGCCGATCAGGCCCGCGCCGTGGTGCGGGCCCTGGGCGAGCGGGGCGTGGTGTGCGAGGCGTACCTGATCGCGGGCAACCGCGGCACCACGCCCGGCGACCTGGTGGACTCGCTGACCGCGGTCGCGCAGCTCAAGCTGGAGCATCCGCACACCTTCTTCCTGCGAACACCGCCCGTGGCGCGCGTGGTGCCCGCGTTCCCCTCGGCCCTGTTCCGCAAGGGAGCCCAGGTCGAGCTCGCGCGCACCTGGACCGCGGAGGCGCACCCGCAGCTCGACCTGCCCGAGGTGGCGTGCGAGTGGCCCGAGGACCCGGACGTGGACGCAGTCTGCGACCGGGTGGAGGCGCTGTTCGAGCCGGACGACCGCTACCTGGCGCCGCTGGCGTGGTTGCGGGCTTTCCTGCTCGGGCGGCTGCCGGCCGCGGACGAACCGGACCGCGCGGCCGCGCTCCGCGTGGCCATCCGCCGCCTGGACGACGTGCACCGCCGCCTCGCGTGCCAGGGCATGGCCCGGGCCCGGCAAGAACAGCTGCCCGGTGCCGTGGCCGGGCGCTACTGGGCCGAGGCCGAGCAGCTCGGCGCGCCGGCGCGGGTCGCGGCCGAGGTGCGCAACGCCATGATGGCGGGCGATCCGCGGCTGGTGGTGATCCCCACGCGGGACTGCTCCCTGCGCTGCGCCTACTGCCCGGCGGACAAGCAGCCGGGCCAGGAGATGACCCCGGCCACGCTGCAGCAGACCGTGGAGCTGCTGCTGTCCTCTGATCGGCGAGACGTGATCCTGCAGTTCTTCGGCGGCGAGGCCCTGCTGCGACGCGACCTGGTGATGCAGGGCATGGACCGCGCGATGGTCCTGGCCGCGCAGCACGACAAGCGCATCGGGTTCATCGTCAGCACCAACGGGCTGTCCCTGGACCGGTCCCTGATCGACGAGCTCTCGCGCCTGCCGGTCAAGGTGGAGATCAGCCTCGACGGCCGCGCCGGGGTGCAGGACCACCACCGGGTCCGGCCGCAGGGCGGGGGCTCGTACGACCTGGTGACCCGGCACGCGGACCGGCTGCTGGCCAGCGGCCTGCAGACCGACGTGATCATGGTGGTCACTCCCGCCACGGTGGACCGGCTGTGCGACAGCTTCGCCCACCTGGTGGAGCTCGGCTTCCCCCGCGTGCAGGTCAACCACGGCCTGGCCGTGCACTGGTCGCGCGAGGCGCTGCGGGTGTTCGCCGCGCAGCTGCGCGCCGTGGAGGAGCGGTTCTACGGCGGCTCGCTGGCGGCCGCGGGCGTGGACTGGATCGACCTGCGCACCTTCCGCGATCCCATGCTGCTCAACGGTGAGATCACCGTGGACCACGACGGCACGGTCTACTTCGGCAACGGGTTCCTGATCCGCACGGCCGATCCGGCCCGGTTCCGTGCCGGCCGCCTGGATGACCTGGCCTGCTACGACAGCTACGCGCTGCGCCGGCCGGACAACGCGTACCTGGTGAAGTACACCTACCCCCCCGAGATGGCGGCCAACACCATCGAGGCCGGGCGGGTGTACGGTAGTTTCGTGCGACACATGCGACAGCGGTTTCCCGAGCTGGAGGAGGTCGAGCCGACACGTCGGCCGCGGGCGATCCGGGAGGACGCGCCATGAGCAGCCGTCGCCTGGATCTCAAGATCGGCTTTCAGTGCAACAACCGCTGCCGTTTCTGCGTGCAGGGGGACAAGCGCCACGAGGTCGAGACCCCGACCCTGGAGGTGCTGAAGCGCGAGCTGGAGCAGGGCAGGGAGCAGGCGGACTCGGTGGTGTTCACCGGCGGCGAGCCGAGCATGCGCCGGGACCTGCTGCAGCTCGTGTCGCTGGCGCGGGACCTGGGCTATGGCCCGATCCAGATCCAGAGCAACGGCCGCACCTTCGCCTCGCTGCCCTACTGCGAGCAACTGATCGGCGCGGGCGCCACCGAGTTCTCGCCCGCGCTGCACGGGCCGACAGCGGCCCTGCACGACTGGCTGACCCGGGCGCCGGGCTCGTTCGCCCAGACCGTGACCGGGATCCGGAACCTGCGCTCCATGGGCCAGCACGTGCTGACCAACTCCGTGGTCGTGCGGGCCAACTTCCGCAACCTGGTGCCGCTGGCGCGGCTGCTGGTCCACCTGGACGTGGCCCAGTTCCAGTTCGCGTTCGTGCACCCGGTGGGCAGCGTGGCCGACGCGTTCACGGCCACCGTGCCGCGCATGGCCCTGGTGGCGCCCCACCTGATGGCCGCGCTGCAGGTGGGCCGCGACGGGGGCCGGCCCGTGTTCACCGAGGCCGTGCCCTACTGCATCCTGCCGGGCTACGAGGAGTGCGTGGTGGAGACCAGGATCCCCCGGACCCGGGTGGTAGACGCGGGCGTGACCGTGGAGGACTACCGGGCCTACCGGCTGGACCAGGGCAAGCTCAAGGGGCCCCGCTGCCCCGGGTGCGTGTGGTTCGCCGAGTGCGAGGGGCCGTGGCGGGAGTACCCCGAGACGTACGGGTTCGACGAGCTCGAGCCGGTGCCGGAGGACGCGGCCTGATGGCCAACCTGGGCTACGTGCAGGTCACGCGGCGGTGCAACCAGCGCTGTCTGTTCTGCTCCAACCCGGAGATGGACGTGGACGAGCAGGTGGACCGGGGGTGCGCGCTGGTCGACCAGCTGGCGGGCGAGGGGTACCACGGCGTGATCCTCACCGGCGGCGAGCCCACCCTGTGGGAGCCGCTGCCCGAGCTGGTCGAGTACGCGGTGGAGAGGGGGCTGCCGCCGCGCATCGTGACCAACGGCCAGCGGCTGGGCGCGGAGCCCGAGCTGCTGGAGCGGCTGGTGGACGCGGGCCTGCGGCACGTGCACCTGAGCCTGTACTCGTGCCGGCCCGAGGTGGTGGCCGAGCTGACCGGGGTGCCCGACTCGCTGGAGCACGCGCTGGCTGCGTTGACACGGCTGGGGGAGCTGCGCTTGCAGGTGACCACGGACGTCAACACGGTGATCAACGCGCGCAACGCCGACCACCTCGACGAGACGGTCCGGTTCCTGATGCGCGAGCACCCGTTCGTGCGGCACCACGTGTTCAACAACCTCGACCCGTTCATGAACCGGGTGGCGGACCACCCGCACACCGTGCCGAAGCTGTGGCAGTTCGAGGTGTCGCTGCAGCGGGCGCTGGCCGCCCTGCACCGCAGCGGTCTCACGTTCCGCGTGGAGCGGGTGCCCCTGTGCTACATGACCGAGTTCGCGTGGGCTTCGACCGAGACCCGCAAGATCGTCAAGGCCGAGGAGCGCATCACCCACTTCCTGGACGACAAGGGGGAGGTGCGCCAGACCGAGTTCCTGCACGACAAGGCGTCCTGCTGCACGGTCTGCCAGCTCGATCCGATCTGTGCCGGGCTGGACGGGGTGGGGGAGGGATTCGACCTCGACGAGCTGTACCCCGTCTTCCTCCCCCCGTCCCAGATCACCCGCAAGATCCGCTGATCAGTGCAGGGGTTCGCCCCCGTAGGCGTCGTCGTCGTCACCGTGGTCCTCGTCGTCGTCGTCGCCGTGGGGCTCGTCGTCGTCGTCGTCCGGCCAGTGGTCGTCGTCGTCCGGGTCCGGGTCCGGGCCGTGGGGCTGGGTGGTGAACTCGATGTCGATCAGGGTGATGGTGCGCTCGGTGCCGTCCTCGAAGCAGAACCAGCCGGCCTCGAAGAAGTAGCGGCGCTCGTACTGCAGGTCGTACCACAGCACCACGTGGTCGCCGTCGACCTCCTCGTTCTCCCAGGTCACGTAGTTGCCCCACTCGTCCTGTAGCGAGGTGTAGGCGTCGGGCGGGCGCTCGGTCCACTGGAAGACCAGCGGCTGGTGCGGATCGTGGTTGTGCGCCCCGTCGTCGGGGTTGAGCATCGAGTACTCGTACCCGCTGCACGGGTCGTCGGTGTCGTCGTCGCTGGTGTCGTCGTCGGCCACGTCGTCGTCGGCCACGTCGTCGTCGTCGTTCGGGATCGTGCCGTTCGGGTCACACCCGAGGAACAGGATCGCGAACAGGGCGGGCAGGAACATCCATCGGATCGTCATCGTGTTTCTCCTCCTGCGCGGTCCTCGTTGCAAGGGCCGGGCCAGCCCGGGGGGTCCGGACGGGACCGGCGGTGCTATCCTCCGGTGACGAGGTGACGCCGAGCATGGGACGACCGCTGACCTGGACGCTGATCTTGCTGCTGCTGCTGCTGGGCTGCCCGTCCTCGGACGGGCCCACGGACGACGACGACAGCGAGTCCGACGACGACTGCGCCGACCCCACCGACGACGACGACTCGGCCTGGGACCCGCCCCCGGTCGCCGTGATCAGCGCAGACGTGCAGTCCGGGCCCCTGCCCCTGGTCGTCACCTTCGACAGCCAGGGCAGCGATGCCGAGCTGGGCGTGGCCAGCCTGGCCTGGGACCTCGGTGACGGCGCCACCGCCGACGGCGAGACCGCGCAGCACACCTACCTCGGCTCGGGCGCGTTCGACGCCACCCTGACCGTGACCGACACCACCGGCGCCGAGGCCACGGCCAGCCTCACCATCGACGTGCAGGTGGGCGTGTGCCCGGCCACGGACGAGCCGGTCGAGACCGGTGCCGTGGCCAGCGAGCTGGTCACCGAGGTGTCGGGCGTGGTGGACAGCCGCAAGAACCCGGGCGTGCTGTGGGTGCACAACGACTCGGGCGACGAACCCCAGCTGTACGCGCTCACCCCCGAGGGCACGCACCTGGGCGTGTACCGGGTGAAGGACGCCCCCCTCGGCGACTGGGAGGACATGGCCATCGTGCAGGACCCGACCACCGGGCAGCACCTGCTGGTGGTGGGTGACATCGGCGACAACCAGCACAACCGCGAGAACATCCGGGTGCACCTGGCCGAGGAGCCGGACGTGGCCCCGGACCAGGAGCCGGTCGAGCAGTCCATCGCCGCCATCACCCTGTTCCTGGAGTACCCCGGCGACGAGGCCTTCGACTCCGAGACCCTGCTGGTCGATCCGGTCACTGCGGACCTCTACGTGGTCACCAAGCAGGTGGGCGACCGCTGCTCGGTGTACCGCAAGGCCGCGCCCCACGTGGCCGACGAGACCGCGGAGATGGAGCTGGTCGCCGAGCTCGTCCAGGAGAAGAACGCGACCTTCGGCATCACCACGGGCGGCGAGTTCTCCCCCCTGGGCGACCGGATCCTGATCCGCGGGTACGGTCCCAACGGCCGCATGTACCTGCGCGACGCCAGCCACGCCGCGGCCGACGCATTCGCGCAGGAGCCCTGCGAGGTGATCCTGCCGGTGGAGGGCCAGGCCGAGTCCGTGTGCTTCGACGTGCCCGGCGCCGGTGTGTGGTCGATCCCCGAGGGCAACGCCTCGACCATCAGCTACGCCCCGTTCGTGGTCGAGTGACCGTGTCCACCGCGTGAAATCCTGGTACCTTGGACGCACGTGAGAAGGAAAAGGGAAAGAGGAGTGCGCGATGAAGCGATGGTGGGTGCTGGTGCTGGCGCTGGGGCTGATGCTGGGCCTCGGGGCCTGTGAAGGCGACGACGACGACGACACGGCGGACGACGACACGGCGGACGACGACACGGCGGACGACGACGACTCTGCCGGCGACGACGACGACTCGGCAGCCGCGGACGAGGACGGGGACGGCTATCCCGCGTCCGAGGACTGCGACGACAGCAACGCCGACGTGTACCCCGGCGCGGAGCAGATCTGCGACGGCGTGCTGGACAACGACTGCGACGGGTTCACCGACGAGGCCGAGGAGGACGGGGACCTCGACGGCTACAGCGAGTGCGACGGCGACTGCAACCTGTTCAACGCCACCATCTACCCCGGCGCCGAGCAGCTG
>CAZXHG010000328.1:0-9636 GCA_964639985.1 uncultured Rickettsiales bacterium | reverse complement strand
GGTTGGATCCCCGGAGCCTGCGGAGCAGGCGACGGGCCGCGTCCCGAGGAGATCGGAGGAGGTCCGATGGATCCGGTCAGGTGATTGGAGGCGGTACGGGGACACGCACAAGTAACCCCGGTAGGAAGGGGGTAGGTCGAAGCCACGGGGTGGGTTACGTGTGCATGTCCCCAGCGGAGGCGGTTCAGGCTTGGGCTGGCCCATCGAAGATGGGACCGAACCGCATCGGAGCTGGTGGGACCGAACCGGATCGGAGCCGGGGGTGGAGGAACCGAAACGGATCGGAGCTGACCTACAGCTCCCGCACCACCTCCAGCACCTTCTCCACGTGATCCTTGACCTTCACCTTCCGCCACACCTTGCGGATGATCCCATCCCCGTCGATCAGGAACGTGGACCGCTCGATGCCGAAATACGTGCGACCGTAGTTGCGCTTCTCCACCCACACCCCGTACGCCTCGATCAGCTCCCGATCGGGATCGCTCAACAGCGGGAAGTTGAGCTCGTACTTGGCCGTGAAGTTCTCGTGGCGCTTGAGGCTGTCCGCGCTCACCCCCAGCACCACCGCGCCGAGGTCTCGGATGTCGTCGTTGGCGTCGCGGAAGGCGCACGCCTCCTTGGTGCAGCCGGACGTGTTGTCCTTGGGGTAGAAGTAGAGCACCACGTTCTTGCCGGCCAGGGACTCCAGCGAGATGGAGCCCTCGTTCGACTCGGCCTCGAACGCGGGCGCGGCCATTCCTTCGGTCAGCTCGGTCATCGGTGTCTCCTCCGTGTTTCGCAGTATCGCTTGCAAGCCGTGTGCCGTGAAACACCGTCCGGCGCCGGTTCGTTGACAGACTTGTTAGTCGTGTCTAACTTGATGTCATGAGGCGAACCAGGCCGGAGGCGTCATGAGGACCGAACGCGACAGCATGGGCACGATGGAGGTCCCGGACGACGCCCTGTACGGCGCCCAGACACGTCGCGCCCAGCTGAACTTCGAGATCAGCGGCTGGCCCATGCCCCGAGAGGTCGTGCACGCCCTGGCGCGGATCAAGGCGGTGGCCGCGCAGGTGAACCACGATCTCGGCCAGCTCGATCCCGAGCGCGCGGATCTGATCCAGCGGGCAGCCCGCGAGGTGGCCGAAGGGCGCCACGACCACCAGTTCGTGGTGGATGTGTTCCAGACCGGCAGCGGCACCTCCACGAACATGAATGCCAACGAGGTGATCGCCAACCGGGCGATCCAGCTGGCCAGGGGCGAGGTGGGCAGCCAGGAACCGGTGCACCCCAACGACCACGTGAACCTGGGCCAGTCCTCCAACGACGTGATCCCCACGGCGATCCAGGTGGCCGCGGACGTGGCCCTGGACCACGATCTGCTGCCCGCGCTGAGGCGGCTCGAAGGAACCCTGCGCGACAGGGCCGAGGAGTTCGACGACGTGGTCACCATGGGTCGCACGCACCTGCAGGACGCCACGCCGGTCCGGCTGGGTCAGGTGTTTGGCGGGTATGCGGCCCAGGTCCGGGACAGCCGGCACCGGGTCGAGGCGGCCCGCGCCGGCCTGCAGCGCCTGCCCCTGGGCGGGACGGCCGTGGGCACGGGAGTCAACACGCACCCGCGCTTCGCCGCCGAGGTCGCGGCCATCCTGTCCTCCCACAGTGGATCGACGTTCAGCGAGGCCGCGGACCACTTCGCCGCCCAGTCCACCGCGGACGTGTTCGTGGGCGCCATGGGCGCGCTCAAGCAGACCGCGGTCAGCCTGGCCAAGGTGGCCAACGACATCCGCTTCCTGGCGTCGGGGCCGCGGGGCGGGCTCGGGGAGCTCGCGCTGCCGCCGGTCCAGCCCGGTTCGTCGATCATGCCGGGCAAGGTCAACCCGGTGATCGCCGAGTCGCTGTTGCAGGTGTCGGCCTGGGTGGTGGGGGCGGAGGCGAGCGTGACCTGGGCGGCGTCCATGCTCAGCAACTTCCAGCTCAGCACGGCCCAGCCGCTGATCGCGTACCAGCTGCTCGAGTCGATCCGGTTGCTGTCTCGGGGTGTCTCGAACTTCGAGTGCCGCGCGATACAGGGACTGGTCGCGGACGAGGGGCGGGCGGGAGAGCTGGTGGAGCGCTCGCTGGCGCTGGGCACGGCGCTCGCGCCGCGCATCGGCTACGACGCTGCGGCTTCGCTGGTCAAGAAGGCGTACGAGCGTGGGTCCACGATCCGCGAGGTGGCACAGGACCTGCACGTACTCGAAGACGATGAACTGGACGAGACACTCGACCCCCGGTCCATGACCGGCTGACTCCCCGGGAGGAATCATGATCCACCGAACCGCCCTGGCCGGTGCAGCGCTGGTGCTCACCCTGACCTGGGCCGCGGGCGCGGCCGCCCACTGCCAGATCCCCTGCGGCATCTACGACGACGAGCTGCGCGCGGACCTGATCGCGGAGCACATCGGCACCATCGACAAGTCCATGGACAAGATCGTGGAGCTATCGGCCGCGGACCAGTCGGACTTCAACCAGATCGCGCGATGGGTGGCCAACAAGGACCAGCACGCGGACGAGCTGGTGCACATTGTCACGTACTATTTCATGGGACAGCGCCTCGAGCCCGCGGACCTGCAGGACCCGGCCAAGAAGGACCGCTACCTCGAACAGCTCACCGTGCTGCACGAGATGATGTTCCACGCGATGAAGGCCAAGCAGACCACGGACCACCAGCACGTGGACAGGCTGCGGGGGCTGCTGACCCGGTTCGAGGTCTCTTACTTCGGGCAGGCGGTCGAGCGGTGAGCTCACCTCCCGAGACACGCACCGAAGTCCCCTCCCAGCCCCCGCTCGTCGGCCTGAAGCCTGCAGGTCTGCCTATCTGATATGGTTCGGAGGATTGGAGGAAGGATCTCCGTCATATCGGGGGTCAGCCTTGCAGCGACCGCCCGGATACGCGGAACGGTCTAATTGGTGTTCAGCCGCCAGCGTCAGGGATCGGCCCGAAGTTCGGGGGGTAGTCCGATGAGGAGTCGTCATCCTGCTGCAGAATCGTCGTCATCTCCCGCAGAATCATCGTCGTCGGCGGTGGCGTCGTCGTCCGCATCGTCGTCGTCGCCCGTGTTCGCATCGTCGTCCTCAGGGGAATCGTCGTCCCCGCCAGACACGCACCCATGGCAGGCGAGGCTCAGGGCCAGGACCAGTTCGATCCATGGTGTCTTGGACATGATCGCCTCCCTGCCATCAACCCTCGGTGTGTCGACGAGCTGTGGCCAGGGTAAAAACCGGCCCACTTCCACCACTCTCATCGGCGACTCCAAGGGGAACGGGGTCAGCAAAGGGCATAGGTGTCAGACACTGTCACTCGTCACTTGTGCGCAGCTCGCCACTGACCATCTAGAACTCGACCTGGACCGGTGTTCGACGCCTCCGTGGCCGACTGAAGACCAGGGTCGCCTGGTTCGAGGAAGGGGGTCAGGCACTTTCCAATACCATTTCGCCCTTCCGGGCAACGGAAATGGTATGTGCCTGCCCCCCACCGCCCACCGCCAGCATCTCATGGGTCCGTCCTGACGCAGCGAATCCCGTTGGTGTTCGCCTCGTCCGGGGCGACCGGCATGCGCGCCGTGGTGGTCTGGTGCAGCGGGTGGTACTCGTAGCCGCCGCCCCGGACCACGCCGAGGTCGTCTGGTTCCTCGGGTGTGCCCCAGGCGCTGCCATCGGTGGGTGGGTCCTGCATGTAATCGTCGTGGTAGAGGTCCTCCGCCCACTCCCACACGTTGCCCACCATGTCGCACAGTCCCTGGTCGGTGTTCCCGTCCGGGCGACTACAGACCTCGGCGGTCGCACCCTCGTCACAGCCACCGTAGTCGTTCTCGCCGCCCTCCCAATGAACGGCGTGGTCGCAGGTGATGGGCTCGTCTCCCCAGGGGTAGAGGATGTCCTGGCCGCCGCTGCGCGCCGCGTACTCCCACTCGGCCTCGGTGGGCAACCGGCCGCCGGCCCAGGTGCAGAAATCGTTCGCGTCCGAGCGGCGCGTGCAGGTGTTGGGATGCTCGCCCATGGCGGGGAAGCCATAGGTGCGCAAGCTGTAGGGATCACCGCAGTGTTCGGGCTCGGCGCAGGTGCCGGAGCACACGCACTGCGCATATTGCTCCACGGTCACCTCGGTGCGCCAGATCTCGAACGAGGGGACCGTGACCGTGTGCATCGGCCCCTCGTTCCACTGGCCATCGTTGCTGCCCATCTCGAAGGTTCCACCGTCCAGGGAGATCCAGTCCGCGGGCACCGGGTGGGAGGGGTCGTAGCCCTTGCAGTAGTCGACCTCTCCGGAGACGCAAGCCTGCGTCGTCAACGCGGTCAGGACGATCGCGGCGAGCGCGCTGGGAAGCGAGATACTGCGCATGCTTCTGCTCCTGTGGGGACCTTATCATTGGCGCGGCGCGTCGGCGGGCAAAGGTGTCAGACACTGTCACTTGTCACTTGTGTGTAGCCCGCCACTGACCATCCAGGACTCGACCCGGACGGGTGTTCGACGCCCCCCCCCCGGAGGAAGAGGGTCAGCTTGCAGCCACGACCTGGGCCTCGCTGGCCCGAGCCCAGGCGCCGCCCCTCCGCCAATGAACCTGTCTAACTTGCGGTTTCATCTCCAATGGGTCAGGATAATCGACATGTACACTGCGGATGATCCAGGATGAATCCAGCACTCCTCCAGCGAATCCTGCAGCTGAATCCCTGGTTCGAGCGCCCCGAGGCGTTCGAGGAAGAACTCCTGCGCCGCATCCCCAGCCCGTTCATCCCGCGGCGGGTCGATCTCACGAGCCGGGAGGATCCCCGAAAGGCCAAGCTCGTCGTCGGTCCACGCCAGGCCGGGAAGTCGACGTACGTCTGGTCGCTGCTGCGGGGCGCGGATCCGAGATCGTTGCTCGTGCTGAACGCCGAGGAGGCGCTCGTCCGCCAGTGGCTCGTGTCTGCCGTGGACGTGGTGACCGGCGTCGAGCAGGAGTTCCCGTCGGTCCGCACGGTGTTCATCGAGGAAGCGCAACACCTGCAGGAGCCCGGCCTGCTGATCAAGGGCATGGTCGACCTGCGGCGGGGCCTGAACCTGTTCGTCACCGGTTCGTCCGCGTTCCACCTGGAGGCCGGTACCCGCGAGAGCCTGGCGGGGCGAGCGCGACGGGTGGTACTGCTGCCGCTGAGCTTCGACGAGATCCGCGACACCATCGACGAGCAGGAGGACGTGCCTGCGGTCGCGTCACAACGCGCTGTCGCGGCCCTGGGCAGGCACATCACCTACGGCGGATACCCGGACGTGTGGCTCGGTCCCGATCCGCAACGGGAACTGACCGAGCTCATCGAGGCCTTCGTGATCCGCGACGCATCCGACCGCCACCGCATCCAGCGACCCGACGCCTTTCGCGCGCTGCTCACCCTGGCGGCCGGGCAGATCGGGCAGATGGTCAACTACAGCGAGTGGGCGGAGCGGCTCGAGGTCGCGGCCAACACGGTCCGGGACTACGTGCAGATCCTGGAGGACGCGTGGATCCTGCGCCGGGTCCCGGCCTTTGCCGGGGGTGCCCGCCGGGAGATCACCTCCGCGACCCGGATCCACCTGGTGGACATCGGTCTGCGCCACGCCCTGCTCCGCCGGTTCCCCGACGACCTGACCACGGCCGCCGACGCCGGCGCGATCGCCGAGGGGTGGGTCTACTCCGAACTCGCCAAGAACCTCCCGCTGGGGGCCGAGGTCCGCTACTGGCGCGCCAAGGGAGGCGCGGAGATGGACTTCGTGGTCAGGTTCGGCGACCGGCTGGCCGGGGTCGAGGCCAAGGCCAGCGGCAGGCCCAAGGTCACCCGCTCGATGCGGAGCTTCGTCCAGGCGTACGCGCCGGAGAGGTTGCTCGTCGTCCAGTTCGGTCTCGACCGGGCGCAGGTCGGCACGCTCGAAGGCACCGAGGTCGTGTTCATGCCTCCGGCTGACCTGGGGAGTTGGATCACCGTGTAGGTGTCAAACACTGGCACTTATCACCTGTACGCCAGCTGGGCAGGACCACCCCATGGGAAGGCCGCTGAGAGTGGACCATGCCGGTGCCTGGCACGATGTGATGAACCGTGGCACCGGTCACCGCACCATCTTCGTGCAGGGCGAGGACTGTCTGCCGTTCCTGTCGGTCCTGGAGAACGCTGCGACGCGGTACCGCCTCGAGGTGCGCGAGATCTGCTCGGGCACAAGGATGTCCGTACCACCATGATCTACACGCACGTGCTGGACCTCGGGGTGGGAGCGAAAGGTCCAGCGGATCAGCCGGCACGTAGTGGATTCCGGTCAGCCTTGTAGTGGTTTGTGTAGGTCTGCCTATCTGATAGGGTTCGGAGGACTGGAGGAAGGAACTCCGCGATATCGGGGGTGAGCCTTGCAGCGACCGCCCGGTTACGCGGAACGGTCTAATTGGTGTTAGGTTCACGGAGAGACTCGTACTCGGCGACTGTTTCGGTGAGTACCCTGCGCAAGCGTCCTGCACCAGGCCTTCTTCAGCAGCCTTGCTATGGTCGCCAGAGAGGTTATAATCGATGTTATAACGGAGTGAGAAGATGCTGAAGGTCAAGATCACGACAGTGGGGAACTCGGCAGGGGTCGTCCTGCCCAAGGAAGCGCTCGCACGCATGCGTGCCAAGAAGGGGGATGTTCTCTACCTTGTGGAGACCCCACAGGGGTACACCATGACACCCTATGACCAAGAGTTCAGCGAGCAGATGACTGCTGCGGACGAGGTCATGCGTAGGTACAGAAACGCACTGCATGAGCTTGCCAAATGAGCCAATCCCGTGGGGTGAGATGGCTGGTCAAGAACGCTGTTCTTGCCATGCACGATGCGCTCATCGTTGACCATGGCGGGACTCCAGGGATCCGTGATGAGGGTCTGCTCGAATCGGCGCTCACGCGACCGCAACACCTCTATCACTACGAGCCCAACAGCAGTCTTTCTCAACTCGCCGCAGCGTACGGATTCGGGCTTTCCAGCAACCACGCCTTCGTAGATGGCAACAAACGGATCGCGCTGACAGCAATCGCCGTCTTCCTCCTCATCAATGGCTGGCAACTGGAGGCTAGCGAGGCGGATGCTGTCGTCGCGATTAGTGAACTTGCGGCAGGCACGCTGAGTGAAGAAGGCTTGGCTGCGTGGATTGAGAAGAACAGCTCTCAGAAGCAGTGATTCCTCTCACACGCATCAAGGGCAGTCGTAGCGGAACCTAACAAGGATTGCTGCTGACAGCGGCGGGCGCGTGGTAGGTTGGAACGGTGTTGGGCTCAGCGACGGGGGTGGGAGTTCAAGCGTCCTTCCTCAGTGCCGCTGCAGCAGAATCACAGGTGTTAGCCACACAATCGAACGAGGGGCTGATACGCCCCGTTCGTCAGGTGTCAGTCCGCGAACGGACTCCAAGCATCCCTGGGTGGTGGCGGTCTTGACTCAGGCTTCGGTTCGTGGTGCAACGTACCGAGATCAACGGTGGAGCCGGGCTCGAGGTCGACGTTCGTTTCGGCGGGGTGGAACCCACTGCACAGCAACCGAAGGTCCACCGCACCAGGCGGGACCGAGTCGATGTCGAAGCGTCCATGTTCGTCAGTAAAGAATGTCGGCATGTTGACAGCTTTCACATTTCCGACAAAGCCAGTGCCAGACACGATGCACGGCTCGCCGTCGGTCACAGGTGGTAGCAGCGTACCTGTGAGCCGCACTCCTTTTCCCAAAGTCACGGTGACATCGCGATCACCCGACTCGTTGAACAACCACTCTGTGACCAGGGAGTCCGCCCGAGCGATGATCCAAGCCCCCTCGGCGGCAGATTCGCAGACCTCCACCCTACCGCTCTCGTCGGTGACGAGTTTTTCCAATCGGTGAACAGAGAGGTTTGGATCTCCCACTTCGACTCTCGAACCGTGTACTGCGGTTCCTTCTTCGTCGACGACGTTCACAATCCAGCACGTGAGTTCGCGTAAGACAACGATCAATGGCGGACCGTTTTCATCGCTATTGTCAGTGGTTGTTCGTGCGTTCTCGTACCCGTCGGCTTCGATGAGGAGGGTCCAGTCGTCAGCAGAAAGCGCTGGGAATCGGAACTCACCCGATTCGTCCGAATAGGCTTGGTGGGCCCACCACCGGCTCACGAAATCCTTGTAGTTGGGGGATCGCTCGCTGCGTGGAATTCTCCCCCAGTCACCGCTTGCGAGGAATGTACTCGTCGCCGAGATCCTCGCGCCTGCGATCGGGGTTCCCGACTCGTCCTCGCATCTTCCCCTGACCGACAGGGCTGCGTGCATGACCAAGTCCCTCTGGATCTCGAACGGTAGGATCGTTCCAGAATCGACTGGCGCCTGGGTTTCCTCTGCCCAGCCCTCGTCGTCGAGGGACGCCGCGAGACGGAGGGGGCAGATCTCTTGTTCCGGCAACCGATAGTAGCCCCGAGAATCGGTCGACTGACCAGTTGGAACCCACACATGGGGCGATGAGTCCATCACCTTCTCGGACTGAAGGGTCTGGAAAATCTGAATCTCAGCTCCCACTACGGGCTCACCATCCTCCCAACGAACGGTGCCATGGCTGACGCACGCAGGACGCGTTGGTATTTCGGCTGGCGTAGTAGCGGTTGAGTTGGAGTCCCTCGTACCGTCCGCGCTCGAGAACTGCCGAGCGTGAGATTGGGCTGCAATTGGGCCCTCCGTCGCGACCGATGAGGTCCGGTCCGACACGGACTCGATGTTTAGGAAGCAAATGACGGCTACAGCGACCGGGATCAGTCCAATAACCAAGTAGACGAGCTTGTTGTTGTTGCGTCCCACAACCCGATCATACCTTCTCCTAGACGGGAGCAGCAGATCTGTGATCACGACTGCCCATCACTAGGCCAACAGGCCATCCAGCAAGGTGTTGGCCAGTGGGCTCATGACGTGCGCGTGCCTGGTGGCTAACAAAGATTGCTGCTGTCAGCGGCCAGGTGCGTGGTAGGTTGCAGCGTGGGTGAGCCCAGCGGCGTGGTCGGGGTTGCCGAGCACCTGTCCGGGGTGGCCGCTGCAGCAGAATCACAGGTGTTCAGCTTGCCAGCGTCGGGGATCGGCCCGAAGTTTGGGGTAATCCGAGGAGGAGTCGTCATCCCGCCGCAGAATCGTCGTCATCTCCCGCAGAGTCGTCGTCGTCGCCCGGATAGTCATCAACGACCTCGAGGCCGCCGGGCAGGCCACCAGTTGCGCCGTAGGGGCAGTCGGCGACGACATCGAAGGAACCGATCCACAATCCCTCGGGTATCGTGCCTTCGATCTGGTGCTCCTCGAACGACGTGTAGTGCTGGACGTACACGCGCTCGTAGCTGGTCGGATCGGAGAAGGAGAGTTCCGTACCTTCGCAGAAGACACCGGTTGCCGTGAAAGGCGGTGTCTCACCCACAACGATCGAGGGCGGATCGAACGTATACACGTGGTTGAAGAAGTCCGCATCATCGTCATCTGTGTAGTCGTCGTCCAGGACATCGTCATCGTCGTCGTCCACATCGTCGTCGTCGCCCGTGGTCGCATCGTCGTCCTCAGGGGAATCGTCGTCCCCACTGGACACGCACCCATGGCAGGCGAGGCTCAAGGCCAGGGCCAGGCCGATCCATGGTGTCTTGGACATGATCGCCTCCCTG
>CAZXHG010000327.1:0-9688 GCA_964639985.1 uncultured Rickettsiales bacterium | reverse complement strand
GACGGCCACGTGGACTCGCCGCCCACCGGGGACGACGACGACGACGACTCGGGCCCGCCCGGGGACGACGCGGACGGGGACGGCTGGACGGTCGACGAGGGGGACTGCGACGATACCGATCCCGGGGTCCACCCCGGTGCGCGTGAGGAGGCCAACGGCCTCGACGACGACTGCGACGGCCAGGTCGACGAGATCGGCGCCGGCCCGGGCATGCAGTCCAACGACCCCGATACCGGCTGCCAGTGCTCGGCAGCCGGCCCTCACCCGGCGAGATCCCTGTTGTGCCTGGCCCTCGCCATGCTATTCCTGTGCCGGTCCACCCGGAGGAGATGAACCATGCTGTACCGCCTGCTGGCCCTGCTGGGCCTGGTCCTGATGCTGTCCGTCGGCTGCGACACCGGCGACGACGACGACAACAACCCGCCCGGCCCCCAGGACGACGACGACAGCGCTGCCGATGACGACGACGACGACACCACCGCGGACGACGACGACGACGCGGTGGACGACGACGACAGCGCCACCGACGACGACGACGACGACGACGACACCGGCGACGACGACGACACCACGTCGGACAACGCCCGCTGGCTGGTGGCGGTGTTCATGAACGGGGACAACGACCTCGAGGGCTGGGTCACCCAGGACCTCAACGAGCTCGAGCAGGTCGGCTCCGGGGACGACGTGCACGTGGTCGTGCAGGCCGACCGCATCGAGGGCTACTCGACCACGGACGGCGACTGGACCGGCACCCGGCGCTACTACATCACCCAGGACGCGGACCTGCACGCGGTGTCGTCCACCGTGCTGGACGACATGGGCGAGCTCGACATGGGCGATCCCGAGGTGCTGTCCGACTTCCTGTTGTGGGCCCACACCGAGTACCCGGCCGACAACATGCTGCTGATCATGTGGAACCACGGCGACGGCTGGTCCCTGCGCGCGGACGCCGCGCCCGGCGAGCAGGGGTTCATCTCCTGGGACGACACCTCGGGCAACTTCATGTCCATCGCCCAGGGCGACCTGCGCGCCGGGTTGGAGGACATCGTCGCGGCGCGAGGACCCCTGGATATCGTGGCCTTCGACGCCTGCAACATGGCCGCCTGGGAGGTGGCGCACTCCCTGCGCGACCAGGCCGACTACATGGTCGGCAGCGAGGCAACCGTGGGCGGCAGCGGCATGCAGTACATGGAGGGCCTGAACCTGATGCGCGACGTGGCCGCGGCGGCCACGCCAGCCGAGGTCGCGGACAACCTGGCCTACAACGCCTGCGACATCGGCGAGGAGTGGACGTTCTCCGCCACCGATCTCGGCCAGATGGACGGGCTGGCCAGCGCCATCGACGCGCTGGCCGCCGTGGTGCTCGCCGACCCGTCCCTGGAGCAGCCGTGGCTGGAGTGCCGCGCCAACGCGCGGGCGGCCGACCAGTCGTGGCACGACTACTACCTGGACATCAAGGACTTCGCCACGCTGCTCAGCCAGGAGTCCGACGCGGGCCTGGCCGCGGCCGCCCAGGACGTGCTCGACGCCCTGGACACCTCCATGGTGGGCGCCTACGGCAGCGGCAACTGGGGCTGGGTGGGCGGCCTGACCATCATGACCGACACCAGCCCGATGTACGTCAACGCCTACACCTCCGGATCGGGCGCCACCTGGTGCTCCGCCACCCAGTGGGATGACCTGCTGATGGAGCTCGCCGGCGTCAACTAGGCTCCTCGAGGTCGTTCGAGGGGATCATGCACGAACAGTCGTTCGCACCCCTGCTGATCGTGGTCGGCGCCGCGGTGGTCGCCGGCCTGCTGCTGCCCCGGGTGCAGGTCCTGCGCATCCCGCTGGTGGTGGGCGAGATCCTGATCGGCATCGCGCTGGGCACATCCGGGCTGGGGCTGATCCCGGAGGAGCCCGATCCCTGGCTGGAGCTGCTGTCCCTGTTCGGCTTCGCCTTCCTGATGTTCCTCAGCGGACTGGAGATCGACCTGCGCTCCCTGGCCCTGGCCGCGCCCGGTGGCGGGCGTGACCGGGACGACGAGGGGGGGCTGCGGCGCCTGCTGGTGATCACCTTCGGCATGTTCGGCGCCACCCTGGTCACCTCGCTGGTGCTCAGCCAGGGCCTGGTCATGCTGGGCTACCTGGAGTCGCCGTACATCATGGCGCTCATCATGAGCACCACCTCCGTGGGGCTGGTGATGCCCCTGCTCAAGGAGCGAGGGGAGGGGGAGACCCCGTTCGGTCAGACCGTGATCCTGGCCGCGGTGGTCGCCGACTTCGCCACCATGCTGCTGATCACCGTGGTGGTGACGTTCCACGAGCACCACGGCCTGACCCTGGACGTGCTGCTGGCCGGCACCCTGTTTGCCCTGTTCTTCGGTGTGCTGTTCATCGGCCGGCAGCTGATGACCCGCGAGGCGACCCTGGTGCGGCACCTGGCGTTCACCGCGCCGAAGACGGCCGAGCTGCCCGTGCGCGCGGCCATGACCCTGATGCTGGGCTTCGTGGTGTTCTCCCAGGTGATCGGCACGGAGATCATCCTGGGCGCGTTCCTCGCCGGTACCGCGGTTAGCTCCCTGGGCCGGCAATCGGTCAAGGGCCAGCTGGGCATGAAGCTCGACGCCATCGGGTTCGGCTTCTTCATCCCCATCTTCTTCATCATGGTGGGCGCGCGCTTCGACATGCGCTCCCTGCTGGCCGACCGGGCGTCGCTGGCGCTGGTGCCGCTGCTGATCTTCTTCGCGTTCGCCGTGAAGGTGGTGCCCGCGTACCTGCTCAAGCGCTTCTTCGGCGGTCGCGACGCGCTGGCCGCGGGCTTCCTGCTCAGCTCGCGGCTGTCGCTGGTGATCGCCGCGTCCGCCATCGGCCTGCGCCTGGGGGTGATCACGCCGCGGATCAACACCGCGATCATCCTGGTGGCGATCCTGTCGTGCGTGCTGTCGCCCGCGGTCTACGGCCGGTTGCGCGGCGCCGCGCAGGAGGCGAAGAAGCGCGCCGTGCGCCTCGACGCGTTGATCGGCCAGGCCCTGCACAGCCCGGTGGCGGCCGGCATGGCCCTGCAGCTCGTGGAGGTGGAGGCTGCCCACTTCCCGTTCCTGGTCGGCCGCACCCTGGGGGGCGTGGGCTTGCGTCAGCGCACCGGCCTGACCCTGATCGCGGTGGCCCGCGCCGACGGCACGATCGTGGACAACCCGGGCGCGGACCTGCGGGTGGCCGACGGGGACGGCCTGTTCCTCATCGGGACCGAGAAGCAGGTGAAGAACATGGAGCAACTGGGGGGCGTGGAGGACTGATGCGACCATGGTGGATCGTGACCGCAGCATGCCTGTTCGTCGGCTGTCCGGCGTCCGACGACGACGACGTGGCCGGTGGCGGCCCCGCCGCCGACGACGTGGCCGGCGACGACGACACCGGGCCCGACGAGCTGGTGTGGCCCAACGACGACAGCTCGGCGAACTCGGATCCCTGGCTGGCCGAGCACCACGCCGAGGTCCGCCAGCTGCGGCCACGGGTGCTGGCCCTCAACTTCGTCAACGACCGCTCCATGGACGAGATGCACGAGCAGCTCACCGAGATGGTCGACATCATGGCCGAGGCCAGCCGCTACCACGGCTACGCCGATCCGGACGCACCCGTGGTCCTACAATACGAGCTGGCCTACGAGGTGGACCTGCGCGACGCGGACGAACCCGCGGACTGGCCCTACAACAACAGCACCCTGTACCCGCGGGAGGAGCCCGTCGAGGGGTACTGGGGCTTCGACTACGAGGCGCTGTTCGGCGACGAGTTCGCCGCACTGTACGACATCGAGGGTGAGGGTGGCGCCGTGCTCGACCTGTGCGAGGCGATCGACCAGGGGCTCGTGCACGAGGTGTGGATCTACGGTGATGCGGACGTACCGGACGTGAGCGCCGCCGAGATCCTGGAGCTCAAGCCGTACTACGACGCCGACCGCCAGCGGGTGGACGGGGAGATGAACCGCTGCGCGGGCAACGGCTGCTTCGACACCGAGGACACGTTCCCCGACCACTGCACGCGTGCCGTGCGCGTGGCGTGGTTCAACAACACGCGCGGTCCAGGCTGCTTCCTGGAGAGCCTCTCACACGGGTTCGAGTCCACCGGCGCGTGGAACCCCGACCAGCTGCCGACCCTGCACGACGAGTTCGTGCGCTTCGCCGGCTACGAGCTCGACGACCGCTACGGGCTGCCGTTCGACAGCTTCTACGCCTGTTCGTACAGCGAGCCCTGCCTGAGCTACCTCACCGAGACCTCGGTGGACTACGACACCGGCACCCACGTCGGCACGATCGACCCCTGGGACGCGGTGTGTGGCAACGTGCACTTCGCGCCCAACGGCCGGCAGCACTACGACCTGGCCAGCGATCACACCGTGCAGACCAGCTGCGAGGCCTTCGGCCTCGGCGGCGGGGACGGGGGAGGGGACGCGCTGGCGGCATTCACCACGGACGCGTTCGCGGACTACACGACGTTCGCTCCAGACTGCATGGGCCCGTTCCTGGTGTACTGGCGGCAGAACTTCCCCGGACTCGACAGCGGAGCGCTCGACGAGGACGGTGAACCGATCCTGAACTGGTGGCCCTACATCTACTATTGATGCGCGAGGAGACTCGGCGATGCGAAACCCCTGGCTGTTGATCCCGACCGTGCTCGCCTTGCTGTGTGGCTGCCCCACCGAGGGCGACGACGACGACTCGGCACCGGTCGACGGCTGCGAGGGCACGGACCCGGCGCAGCTGCGCACGTGCGTGGACGAAGCCCTGTTCGAGAACACCCTGAAGGAGGTGGCCGTGGAGCGCACGCCCGGTTCTGCGGCGTGGCAGGAGGTGCAGGACCTGTGCGCCGCGCGCCTGGGCGAGTACGGGTTCGACGTCTCGCTGCACGAGTACGCCACCGGCGTCAACGTGATCGGCGTGCTGCCCGGCTCGGACCTGGCCGATGAGCAGGTGGTGGTGTCCGCCCACTACGACCACATCGAGGGCTGCCCGGGCGCGGACGACAACGCCAGCGGCGTGGCCGCGGCCCTGGAGGTGGCGCGCATCCTGGGCTCGAAGGCGCCCCGCCGCACCCTGACCGTGGCCTTGTGGGACCAGGAGGAGGTCGGCCTGGTCGGGTCCGAGGCCTGGGCCGCGGACGCGGCGGACCGTGGCGACGACATCACCGCGTCGTTCGTCTACGACACCTTCGCGTACACCTGCCACGAGCCCGACTGCCAGGCCTTCCCCTCCGGCTTCGACCTGCTGTTCCCCGACCTGTACGAGGAGCTGCAGGACCGGGACATGGTGGGGGACTTCGCCGGGGTGTTCGGCGACGACCGCTCCCACGATGCCATGGCCGCGTTCGCCGAGCACGCCGACGCGCTGGGCGCGGACTCGATCCTGCTGGAGCTGCCCTCGGACGACCTCGACAACGTGCTCTACCACAACTTCCACCGCTCGGATCACGCGGCGTTCTGGGGGGAGGGCTACCCGGGCTTCTTCATCACGGACACGGCCAACTACCGCAACCCCTACTACCACTGCGCCGAGGGCGACGACACGCCCGACACCCTGGACATGCCCTTTGCCGTGGCCGTCACCGGCGCCACCGTGGGCGCGGTCGCGGAGCTGCTCGAGCTCGATTGATTTCCGGGATCGTCGGGTCCGTCGGCCTGCGGCCTCCTTGATCCGACCTACCACTGCTCGAGCGGCCGTAGGTCGGCTCAAGCGAAGCGGAGCCGACACCTCCGAAGACCCCCGTAGGTCGGCTCAAGCGAAGCGGAGCCGACACCTCCTAGGCCCGATCAGAGAACGCAGTCCACCAGATCCAGGTTGAACGTCAGCGTACCGGCCGCGCCCGTGCTGTCCTGCTCCAGGGTCATCTCCCCGGCGTTGGCGCCGAGTTGCTGGTCCTCCAGCACCACGATGTCCATCAGCCCCGACGTGAGGGTCCACACATCACGGGTCGCCTCGGCCGCGGCCGCGGCCTCGGCCATGGCCACGGTCCAAACGCCGTCCCACTCGTTGTACTGGGTGCAGTCACCCAGGTCGGCGATGGCCGCGCCGTAGTAGCTGACCGTGGGGTAGACGACCTTGCCCGACATGCCCTCGGGCCAGCCCTCGCCCACCTCGTAGTCGCCGGGCAGGTAGTCGTCGGGCCGCAGCTGCAGCGCGCAGGTGCCCACCGGGTACAGCTCGTCCTCGATGGCGGTCAGGGCCTGGTAGTAGGTGGTCACCGCCTGGCAGGCGGCGATCGGGTCGCGCACCTCCACGGCCGCGTCGTACGCGGGCTGGAACACCGCGTCGGCCGCGGCGATGGTGTCGTCCCAGGCGTTGTAGCGGGCGCACGTCAGCGCCTCGGTGGAGGCGTAGATGCCCGTGGTCTGGGTGAACCCGCCCTGGTTGTCCATGCGCAGCACGGACCGCATCTGGCCGCACGCGGCCCCGCCGGTGACCGAGGCGTCGCCGCCGCCGCTGTTGCCCTGGTAGGTGTCGTCGTCGCCCGTGTCGTCGTCCGTGGCGGCCGAGTCGTCGTCCGCGAGCGCCGAGTCGTCGTCGTCCCCCCGATCGCACGCGGCCAGCACCCAGCCGCCGCCCAGCGCGATCAGCCACACCGTCATCGTCCACCGTCGTCGCATGGCGCCTCCGTGAGTCCCAGAGGGACGAACTCACCCTATCAGGTGGCCGAAGCACACCAAAGTGCTGCTAGAATCCCGGTCTCCAGCGAGGTGAACCCGATGAGATACACGATCTGGACCTGGGCCCTGGCCCTGCTGTTCCTGGCCGGCTGCCCCACCGAGGAGGTGGTGGACGACGACGACGACGGCCACCACTGCATGGACGAGGGCGCGACCTCGTGCATCGACGGCGACTTCGCCCAGTGCATCGACGGCCAGTGGGTGATGCAGGAGGAGTGCGCGGAGATCTGCAACCCGGAGGACGGCTGCCTGGAGTGCGATCCGGACACGACGTTCTGCGACGGCGACCTGATGATGCAGTGCGCGGACGACGGGCTGAGCTCGTGGCTGCTGATGGACTGCTCGGAGTGGGACGTGGTGTGCGCGGACGGCGAGTGCCAGTTCGACGACGCGTGCCTGGAGGCCGAGGCCTGGCAGAGCAACATCGGCTGCGAGTACTGGGCCGTGGACCTGGACAACTCCGAGAACTTCATCGACGACGCGGCGTCCGCCCAGTTCGCCGTGGCCGTGGCCAACATCGGCAACGACGACACGGCCCACGTGGTGGTGGACATCAACAACGCGCCCCAGGGCGAGGCCCTCGAGATCGAGGTGATCGAGGAGGCGGACGTGGCCCCGGGCGAGCTGCACATCTTCCGGCTGCCGCGACGCGACGCGGACGGGGACAACAACACCACCAACGTGGACGACGGCGCCCAGTCGTGGCTGGCCTCGCGGGCCTTCCGCGTCTCGTCCGACCAGCCGATCGTGGCCTACCAGTTCAACACCCTCGACCAGGTGTTCTCCAACGACGCGTCCCTGCTGCTGCCCACGCCCGGACTCGGAGAGGACCACCTGGTCGTCACCTACTACCCAGCCAACCCGATCGCCTTCGTGGGCTCGCCCATGAACCGCTCCTACGTGACCGTGGTGGGCGTGGAGGAGGAGACCACGGTGTGGGTCCAGCCGACCTACGACATCCAGGCCGGGATCCTCGACTGCGACGACTACAACGCCACCGTGCACCCCAACGCCAGCGAGCTGTGCGACGGGCTGGACAACGACTGCGACGGCGAGGTGCCCGAGGACGAGGTGGACCTCGACGGCGACGGCGTGATGGCCTGTGCCAACGACTGCGACGACACCGACGCGGCCAGCCATCCGGGCGCGGTGGAGCTGTGCGACGGGCTGGACAACGACTGCGACGGCACCATGGAGGACGAGAACTGGGACGAGGACGCCGACGGCTTCACTCCGTGCACCGGCGACTACGACGACGCGGACGCCGACACCTGGCCGGGCGCGCCCGAGATCTGCGACGGCGTGGACAACGACGGCGACGGCGTGCTGCCCGCGGACGAGGCGGACGCGGACGCGGACGGCTGGACCGAGTGCGCGGGCGACTGCGACGACGAGGATCCGGAGACCTACCCAGGCGCGCCCTACGCCTACGGCGGGGTGGACAACGACTGCGACGGCCAGGCCGACGACATGGAGGACGACGACGGCGACGGGTACACGCCCACGGACGGGGACTGCGACGACAGCGACGAGGACACGTACCCGGGCGCACCCGAGCTGTGCGACATGCTGGACAACGACTGCGACGGCACCTTGCCCGGGGACGAGGAGGACCTGGACATGGACGGGTACGGCACCTGCGACGGCGACTGTGACGACGCCGACGCGCTGGTGTACCCGGGCGCCACCGTGACCTGCGGGGACATGATCGACGACAACTGCGACGACATCGAGCGGGACAACGTGGACATGGACTCCGACGCGTACGTGCCGTGCTCGGGCGTGGAGCCCATGGCGCTGGACATCGCGATCTACGAGAACTTCACCGGCACCTACACGGTCGGTCCCTACGACACGCTCACGCTGCAGACCACGATGATGGCCAGCCTCACCGATCCGCTGCCCGACCTCACCGGGACGGTGGTCACCAGCGACAAGCCGGTGTCGGTGTTCACCGGCGTGGACATGACCATGGTCGTGTTCCACGGGGGCGACGACTCGTGCTGCGCCGAGCACATCGAGCAGCAGGTGATCCCGTCCAAGTCCATGTCGGACACGTTCGTGGTCAGCCGCTCGGCCCAGCGCAACATGGACAACCCGGAGCCGGACTTCTACCGCATCATGGCCTACGCGGACGGCACCGACGTGGTCACCAACCTGCCGGGCGCGGACGGTGCGTTCTCGCTCGCCGCGGGCGAGTACCACGAGCTGTGGAGCACTTCGGGGTTCACGGTGGAAGCCACCGGGCCGCTGCACGTGGCCCAGTTCCTGGCCGTGGGCACGGACGCGGGCAACGCCTACCAGGGCGCCAACGGCGACTCGGCGCTGCTGTACGTGCCCGCGCTGGAGCAGCGCCGGCCGGTGTACCTGTTCACCACCGGTGAGGACTTCGCGGTCAACTGGGCGGTGATCTCCAAGCCCCAGGGCGTGCCGGCCATGCTCGACGGCGTGCCCGTGGACGTGCCCATGTGCAACGGCCCGCTGCTCGACGGCAACATCGATGGCGTGATCTACGAGACCTGGACCTGCGAGATCGCCGACGGCGTGCACCAGGTGCACTCCGGGGACAGCCCGGAGACGGCCGTGGACGACATCGCGGTGTACGTGTACGGCTACTACAACGCCGGCTCCTACGCCTACCCTGCGGGCGCGGACCTGCGGGTGACCAACGAGCTGAGCCCGACCTGATCCGGTGGATCAGCGGCGGCGGCGGACGGCCAGCACACCGACGGCCAGCGCCAGCACCGCGTTCAGCGGCGACACGCCGCGGCCATCCTGGCTGCACGAGCAGTCCTCGCCCGGGGTGACGTCGTCGTCGTCCGACGGCTCCTCGCACTCGTCGTCGTCCACGTCCACGAACCCGTCGCAGTCGTTGTCCACCGCGTCGTCGCAGGTCTCGTTCATGCCCGGGCCGACGGTCTCGTCCGTGTCGTCGCAGTCCCCGTCGCAGCTGGTGATGCCGTCCCCGTCCGCGTCGTCGAGGTTGGCGTCCGCGTCCGCGTCGTC
>CAZXHG010000326.1:0-9776 GCA_964639985.1 uncultured Rickettsiales bacterium | reverse complement strand
ACCGCCAGGATGGCGTTCTTCTCGGCCAGGGCCTGGGTGGCCTTCTCCAGCAGGGCCTCGCGCTCGCGCTTGTGGGTGAGGTCCTGCATCACCGTGCGCACGCCCAGCAGGTGGCCGGTCGGGTCGAACACCGGCTTGGACAGGGCCATCACGTTCAGCGGCCGACCATCGCGCCGCAGCAGCCGCAGCGTGGCCTCGTGTCCGCCAGAGCGTGCCTCCTTCAGGTGGTCCCGCAGCTTGCGCTCGTTGCGCGGCTCCACCAGCTCGAACACCGACCGCCCGACCATCTCGTCGGGCTCGTAGCCCAGCACCTCGGCCTCGGTGTCGTTGCAGGCCACCACGTACCCGTAGGGATCCACGGTCTGGTAGAGGAAGGGCGCGTCGATGTAGATCTCGCGATACTTGCGCTCCACCACGTGCAGGTCCTGCAGGGAGGTCATCTCCACGGAGGGCTCGTCCACGCTCGAGGATTCGTCCTCGCTCGAGGATTCGTCCTCGCTCGGTTCGGGCGCCTCGTCCGCCGGTGGCGCCTCGGCGGGCGTCGGAGACGGCTGCGGCGGGCGGGGTTGCGGCACCGAGCGACGACGGCGAGCCACCAGCACGCCGGCAGCCGCGCCGCCGAGCGCCCCCAGCACCCACATCAACACCGCGATCAGGACGGTCCCAAGGCTCGAACCACTCATGGTGCGATCCTCCCGATGCGCTCGGCGGCGGGGTCGAGTGGCTCCTTGCCACGCGCCCCACCCGCCGGTTCCTCGTCGTCGCCGGCCCGGTCGGGGCCATCATCCCCGGTCTCCGACTCCGTGGGTAGGGGGGGCAGGGCCTTCACGCCACCGAAGTCCTCGACGAAGCCCTGGATCTTGGGATGGCGTGGGTAGGCGCGGTGGGCCAGGGCCAGGGCACGCCCCTCGCACCGGCGGTCCCCCAGGCCGCGACAGGCCTCCACGCACAGCATCAGCAGGTCGCCGTTGGACGGGAATTCGGACAGGGACTCCTCCAGCAGCTGCCGGCGGCGGCCGGCCTCCAGGTCGTAGCGGTCGTACAGGAACAGCAACCAGAACAGCGGCTCATCACGTCTTGCGTCCATCTCCCGGGCCCGCAGCAACTCGCTCTCGGCCAGCTCGGTCTCGCCGTAAACCGCGTAGGAGCGTCCCAGATCCGAGTGCAGCTTCCACAGGTCGGGGTAGATGCGCAGGTTCTCCCGCCCCTCGCGGATCGAGCGGGGCTCGGTCAGCTGCACTGTCTGCAGGATGCGATCCCGCAGCACCCGGTACTCGGCGAACGACTCGAGCCGGTTCTGGAACGTCAGTCGGAATTCCACGCACCCCCGCGACGTGACCGCACGCTGGTAGACGCGTTCCTTCTGTCCCTCCTGGACCGTGACGGTGATCACACGCCAGATCTCGCTGCCGACCAGGCGCTCCTCCTCCCGCAGGGTGTCGTAGATCGGCTCGTACCCCGGCACGTTCTGGATCTCGTCGAGCAGGAGCGCGGCGGAGTCGTCCGTACGCACCGGGTACTCCTGCACCTGCACGCCGTAGCTGATGGCGATGGCGTTGGACGGCGAGGTGTAGGCGTCGTAGGGGAACGCATCGTAGACCGGCGGCTGGGCCCAGTAGCGCGGCAGGCTGAACGACAGCCCGGCGAAGTCGTGCACCACGGCCAGGTCCAGCCGCGGGAACCTGAGCAGCCCCACCGGCCCCACGAGGTACGGCATGCCGAAGATCACCAGCGCGGCGGTGATCGCCACCAGGTACCCCCGGCGACGGGCCGCGTCCTGACGGTCGACCTCGCTCTGTACCACGGCCGGTACGAGCAGGAAGGCCGCGAGGCCGCCGCCGATCACGCCGCCCACGTGGCCCCAGTTGTCCACCAGCGGCGAGCGGAACCCCATGACCAGGAACATCGCCAGGAAGGGAAAGAACGCCCAGCCGAACTTCTTGGTGTACCCCGGCGGGATCAAGGGCTCGTACTTCCAGCCGAAGACCACGGCCGCCGCGAACAGGCCAAACGTCACCCCGGACGCGCCCACCGACGGGATGGTGCTGGCCAGCAGGCTGACGAAGCCACAGCCCACGGCCGAGAACAGGTAGATCACCACCGCGCCGCTGCGGCCGTACACCGCCTCCACGTTCCACCCGACGTACGCGGTGTACAGCATGTTGGGCACCAGGTGGATCAGGCCCGCGTGCAGGAAGCTGAACGTGAGCAGCCGCCACCACTGCCCCAGCTCCAGCATGTTCCCCCCCTCCTTGGCGCCGAGCTTGACCAGCAGGTCGAAGCGGGGGTTCTGCAACAGCTGCACCACGGTCGCGCCGCGCTGCACCATCTCCACGGAGATGATCGCCCAGTAGGCGACACACGCGATCACGAAGATGAAGGTGATCCAGGGGAACTGGCGGAGGCTGAACTGGCGATGGAAGCGGGCGGACTCGTCATCCACCAGGCTGCGGTACAGCTCGAGCTCGCCGGCCGGCACCCAGCGATCGCCGGTCACCGGCTCGAAGTGCACCTCCACCCGCTTGTGCACGCGCCCTTCGCGCACCCAGCGCTCGAACTCCTCGTACGGGATCTGCACCACGTGGCGCCCGGCGCGCAGGAAGACCAACCCGCTGTCCCTCGTCGTGTGGTGGAGCGAGGCGACGGCTCACCCGCCGCCCGGACGATCAGGATAGCACCCCCGCACGCGCCCGGTTGCGCGGGACCACGTGCGTGGCGCGTGCTAGATTCTCACCGAGCATGCCCATCACGATCTACACGTCCGACCTCGCCCACGCCGACGTCCCGACCGGTCGGCTGACGCTGCGCTACGGCGGCGAGGGGTGCCTCCCCACGTACCGGCTGGTGCTGGTGGACACGCACGGGGAGGAGATCGCCCGCGAGGGGCCCTTCGACCACGAGGACGAGGCCCTGGCCCGCGCCGCCGCCCGCTTCGCCGCATGGCGCTGGGACACGCCGTGACGGTCCCGGACGAGGCCCTGCGACAGTTCGTCACCGCCACCGGCGTCGAGTGGTGCTGCGTGGCCCGCAACCATCTCCCCGCTCCCGGCCGGGACACGCTCCACCTGTGCGGCATCTGGATCGCGCCCACGACCGAGATCCTGCGCATGCGCCCGCCGCGGCCGCGAGGCCGCCACAACGGGCGCGTCGACGGGGTGCGGGTGGTGCTGCACATCACCGAAATCGGGACCGCGCTGGCCGAGCTCGTCGACGGGGACAGCTGGCTGCTCGACGGGATCTTCTCCCACGTCAACCTGGTCAGCAGCGAGGCGCACGAGCACCTCATCGAGCGCGCGCGCGACGGACTGCACCAGCGCTACGTCACCCACTACCTCGAGCGGGCCAGCGCCCGGCAGCAGCGGGACCGCCCCGGTGACCTGACCGCGGCCGCCGCCGTGTTGCTGCAGGCGGGCCACCTGGCCCAGACCGGGGTGGTGTCCACGGACATCGACGAGCTGGCCGACGCGGCCGGGCGGCCCGACCTGCTGCGCCGCACGCCGACCGAGGACGATCTCGAGGGGCTGCGCTCCCGGTCCCGCGGCGGGGGCACCGTGCGCCTGTTGCCCACGAGCCACCCCCGCCCCGAGGCCTTCGACGACTTCCTGCTGTTCGTCCGCGAGGCGCGCTGGTAGCGCGCCCGGGAGGAGACCCATGCCACTCTTCGCCTCCGTCCTCGCCGGGTCCAACCGGCTCGGCGCACCCCTGCTGTGCCTGCTGCTGCTCGCCGGCTGTCCGACGACCGCGAACGACGACGACACCGTGGACGACGACGACACCGCGGACGACGACGACGCCGAGCCCGACCTGGCCGACCAGACCTTCGAGCCGTTCGAGCCGTGGGCCGAGCCGCTGCTGGACTACATCGACGCGCTCACCGCGGAGTACGGAGCCAGCGGGTTCCACTACACGGTGTGGGACCTGGCCCTGTACGAGGGCCGCATGTACCTGGGCTATGGCGACGCGGACATCAACTCCGGCCGCGTCTTCCCCACCGAGGCGCGCTACTTCGACGACCCCGAGGCCCCGGACCTGTGGGCCGCGGACGTGGCCGTGGACGAGGAGATGATCGAGCAGTATCGCCGGTTCCCCGGTGACGATGGGCTGTACATCGCCGGCCTCGACGCGACCGAGGACGACCTGGTGGGCAACGCCTACAACCGCCACCCGGACACGGACTGGGTCAAGAGCCGCACCCTGGAGCACGCCCTGCACGTGCACGACATCGCCCTGTTCGGCGGCGATCTGTACGCCTCCGGCTCGGGCTGCACCTGGGACGAGTACGACGCCTTCCAGATCTCGTCCATGCTGTGGCACTCCGCCGACGGCGGCGAGACGTTCGAGGTGGTGGAGAAGATGATCAACCCCACCAGCGGCGACGCCCGCTGGGTGCGGCTGCTGCCGCTGGGCGGGGAGCTGTACCTGTTCGGCTACCGCACGGACACGCAGTACATCAACGACTTCATCCCCTACCGCTTCGACGGCGAGACCCTCGAGCCGTTCGAGGACATGGACCGCAAGCTGGCCGACAACACCTGGATCGTGGGCGACGGCCTCGGCCTGGTCAGCGCGATCAGCTTCCCCGTGTTCGGCGACGCCGTGTACGCGTCGTACCTGCTCGCCGAGGGGGGCGGTGTGGAGGAGCTGGACGCCCTGGGCGACGCCACCGTGATGGACGCGTTCGGGCTGGGCGACGGTCGCTGGCTGCTGCTGGTGCGGGACGGCACCCTGTACGGCGACACACCATCGGAGGACCACGAGATCCTGCTGACGGCCGACTTCGAGGATTTCCACGTCCTGGCCTCGTACACCGGGGACACGGGACCCGCATCACTGGCCCTGTGGGAGGACGCGCTGCACCTGGGCCTGCAGGACGGTACGATCTGGCGGGCCGTGCCTCGGTGACCCCCAGCCGTAACTCCATGGGTGATAAGATCATCGGCGCGCGAGGGAACACCGGGACCGACACCATGCACCACACCCGCGACCGCAGCTGGACCTCGATCGCCGCCGTGTGCGCGGCGGTGTGGCTGGCGGGCGTGGCCCTGATCGGCGGCAGCTCGCGGGCGGACGAGGAGGTGGTCGACGAGGTGGTCACCCGCACCCACGCCGACCACGAGCAGGTGTTCGTCGGCTCCGGCCTGTTCTGGATGGGCCTCACCGAGGAGACCGGCCGCACCAACGAGCAACCCCAGCACCAGGTCTGGGTGTCGGACTTCTGGCTCGACCGCTACGAGGTGACCAACGCCCGCTACCGCGAGTGCGTGGACGCGGGGGTGTGTGTCGCGCCCAAGCGGTACTACAAGGCCGACGACCACCCCGTGGTCTACGTGTCCTGGGAGATGGCCGACACCTATTGCCGGTTCAAGGAGATGCGCCTGCCCACCGAGGCCGAGTGGGAGAAGGCGGCCACCTGGTGCGCGTCGTGCCTCGATCCCGAGCACAAGCGCACCTACCCCTGGGGCAACGAGCCCCCGACGTGCCGGCGCGCGGTGTTCGACGAGGAGGAGTTCGGCTGCGGCGACCAGGCCACCTGGCCGGTGGGCAGCAAGCGGGGCGGCGCCAGCGCCTACGGCGCGATGGACATGGCCGGCAACGTCTGGGAGTGGGTCGGCGACTGGTACGACAGCCGCGCGTACGTGGACCGCGACAGCGAGGCCAACCCCACCGGCCCGGAGACCGGCGAGACCCGGGTGATGCGCGGCGGCTCGTTCGCCACCAAGCCCCCGTACCTGCGGGCGGCCGGCCGGCTCAAGTACCTGCCGGAGCCCACCATGCAGGACGTGGGCGTGGGCTTCCGCTGCGCGGTCGCCGGCGGCCTCGACGGCGCCAGCGCCGACTGATTCCACCGATTCTCCTGGAGTTCCCATGCCCACGCTGATCCCCTCCCCCACCCGCGTCGAGGCCGCGGGCAACGTGCCCAAGCTCATCGACGAGTACGTCGGTCGGCTCAACTCGGACACTGCCGCGCTGAGCGTGGCCCACATGCGCTCTCCCGCAGGCTGGGCCGAGCCAGGCCAGACCCCGGATTTCGACGAGTTCACCGTCGTGCTGCGCGGCGACCTCCGCGTGGAATCCAGGGACGGCGTGCTCGACGTCGGCGCCGGCCAGGGCGTGATCGCCCGCGCGGGCGAGTGGGTGCGCTACAGCTCCCCCGGCGACGACGGCGCGGAGTACGTGGCGGTGTGCCTGCCGGCGTTCTCACCGAACACCGTTCACCGGGACGACTAGTCCTTCTTCTTCAGCGAGATCGTCAGCTGGAACCGCGCCACCGGCTCGTCCCCCAGCCTGTCCGGCACGGTCGCGACCACGTCCACGGTCTGCTCCACCCGCTCGTCCGAGGCCCCGGCGCGGCGCACCAGCTCGGTCAGCATCTCACCTTGCTCGCAGGTGAAGTACACGTCCCCCTCGGCCCGCTTGAGGAATTCGGCGCGGAAGTCCTTGAACAGGAAGTGCACCTGGCTGCCGGCCTGCTGGATGCGCCGCATGGCGATGATGCCGCCGGCCACGTCCGCACCGGCGCACAGCGCACCGAAGTACATGGTCTCGAGGTGGTTGCGGGTGCGCCGCGTCAGCGGGATGCGGACCACGCAGCGGTGGTCGTCCATCTGCACGACCGAGGGCCGCATATAGGCGATCAGGGGGATCCTGAGCAGCGTGTAGGCCCGCAGGTACAGGGTGTCTTTGGTGTTCTTCCAGGCGCTCATCGCCGGCCTCCCGCTCTCAGCTCACCCATCTCATCAGCCAGCCGACCACCTCGTGGTACCAGACCTGGGCGTTGGCCGGCTGCTGGACCCAGTGCCCCTCGTCCGGGAACACCAGCAGCCGAGAAGGCACGCCTTGCAGCTGCAGGGCGGTGAACAGGCCCAGCCCCTCGGAGATGGGACAGCGGAAGTCCTGCTCGCCGTGCACCACCAGGGTCGGCGTACGGAACTCGCCCACGTGCCGATGGGGGGTGAAGCGCTCGTACAGGTCGCGGTCACCGGCCGGGTCTCCCCCGAACTCGTGTTCGTCGAACCACAGCTCCTCGGTGGTGTAGGCCATGGTCTCGGAGAAGAACACGCCGTCGTGGCAGACCATGGCCGCGAAGCGGTCGGTGTGGCCCAGCATCCAGTTGATCATGTACCCGCCGTAGCTCGCCCCGGCCGCGGTCAGGCGGTCCGGGTCGACGAACGGGAACTGCTCGACCAGGGCGTCCACGCCGAGCATCAGGTCCCGGTAGCAGGCTCCGCCCCAGTCCTTCGATATCTGCTCCTTGAGCAGGCGCCCGTACCCGGTGGACCCGCGTGGGTTGATGAACGCCACCACCGCGCCCTGCGCGGCGAACATCTGGGCGCTCCAGCGGTAGTGGAACTCGTCGGCGAACGCGCCCTGGGGTCCGCCGTGGATCAGCAGGATCAGCGGGTAGGTCGAGGCCGGGTCGAACCCGGGCGGCCGGATCAGGAACCCGTGTAGCGGGGTGCCGCCGTCCCCGGTGTACCAGAACTCCTCGGCGGCGTTCATCTCCGAACCGGTCACCGCCGCGGCCGAGGTCGTCAGCCGCTGCACCGTCGCCCCGGCATCCGCGGGCAGCTCGACGGGCGGCGCCCCGGTCCCGGTGAACGGTTCGATCCCCTCCCCCGGCGTCAGCCGGACCAGGTCCAGGGGCTCGGTCGTGGACTGCCGCCCCACCAGCAGGTCGGCCGAGCCGGGGATGGCCAGCGCCAGGCTGTTGAAGGTGCCGCAGGTCAGCTGCCGTGCGTCGCCCGACGCCAGGTCCAGCCGGTACACGCTGCTCCGTCCCCGGTCCTGGGCCAGGAACAGGGCGTGGCCGTCGTCCAGCAGCTCGAACGCGTGCGGGCAGCGGTCCAGACCGGTGTTCACGACCCGGGTCTCGCCCGTGGCCAGGTCCACCACCTTGAACCGCAGCTCGTCCGCCTCGTACCCGGGCTGCTCCATGCCCAGGTAGACCAGGCTGCGGCCATCCGGGGTGAAGCGCGGGTGCAGGTCGCAGGCCTCGGTGACCGACAGGCAGCGAGGCACGCCGGCCGCGGCGGTCCCGTCCAGCGGCAGCACGAAGATGGAGTTGTTGGTCGAGCGCGCCACCACCTCGTCGGGGTTCATCACGAACGCCAGCGTGCGGCCGTCCGGGCTCAGGTCGTGGTCCCGGGCCGAGCCCAGCGAGATGGGCGGCGCGTCCACGTCCCCCGGGGTGAGGTCCACGCAAGCGTCGCCGTCCACGTCCACCACGAACAGGTGGTTGCGGCGCCGATCGCGCCACGCATCCCAGTGGCGGAACAGCAACTCGTCGGCCACACGGGCGGTGGACTTGTCGTTGGCCAGCCCGTGCACCTTCGCCCGCACCGGCCCCACCTTGGGATCGACCTCCTCGCCCTCGGCGGGCTGGTAGTCGGCCGACACCACCACGCTGCGGGCGAACACGATCCGGCGGGAGTCCGACGCCCACAGCGGCGCGCTCACTCCGCCGTACCCGGACGTCACCCGCCGTGCTTCGCCCCCGTCGAGGGGCATCACCCACAGCTGGCTCCCCTGCTCGCCGTCGCGAGTGCTGACGAATGCCAGCCGCCGGCCGTCCGGGGACCATGCAGGGGCCGAGTGGTCGCCCGGACCTGGGGTCAGCTCCCGCTGCTCTCCGCGGACCAGGTCCACGCACCGGACCGTGTGCTGCACCTCGTTGGCGGCCGCGTCGTGGGTCGACACCACGAACGCGGCGCGGACGCCGTCCGGGGCGACCGCGACCTGGGAGATGCGTTCGACCGCCAGCAGGTCGGCGAAGGTCAAGGGATGGAACATGCTGCTCTCCGTGCGCCGAGAGGACTAGAACGCCGGCACGTTGCACTGCCCGTAGCCGTTGGCGCCCCAGCAGAGGATCGAGCCGTCGGCCTTCCTGCCGCAGGAGTGGTCGTGGCCACCGCTGAGCATCACGAACTCCTCGGGGGGTGGGCTGGACTGGCCGTAGGTGTCGCGGCCCCAGCAGATGGTGGCACCGTCGATCGCGATCATGCAGATGTGCACCACGCCGGAGTCCACCAGGATCGCCTCGACGTTGGGCTCGCTGTGCTGTCCGTCGCCGTTGTAGCCCCAGCACTCCACCATGTTGGCGGTGTCGATGGCGCAGCCATAGAACCCCCCGGACGTGACCTGCAGGTAGATGCCCGCGGGCGCGGTCAGCACGCCGAACTCGCTGCCGCCCCAGCACTCGATCTCCCCCTTGGGGGTATGGCCGCAGGTGAAGTAGTGACCGGCCCAGATGCTCTCGAAGATGGTGGCCGGCTCGTTGAGCTGGCCCACCGAGTCCCCGCCCCAGCATTCGGCCGTGCCGTCCGCGTGCAGCCCGCAGCTGTGGTGGTAGCCGCAGCTGACCGCCACGAAGTCGTTCCCCGCCGGTGGCGTGGACTGGCCCACGTCGTCCAGCCCCCAGCAGGCCACGGACGCGTCCGTGGCCACGGCGCAGCAGTTGTACTTGCCACAGCTGACGTAGCTGAAGGACCCCGCGGGCGCCGTCGACTGCCCCGAGTCGTTGCGCCCCCAGCAGGTCAGCGCGCCGGCCGCGCCGATCACACAGCCGTGATCGCGGCCCACGTCCCAGCTGCCGAACTGGTCGTCGTCGGCCACGCCGTCGCAGTCGTTGTCGATCCCGTCCTCCACGTGGTCCATGGCGTAGGGGTGGATGTCGGGGTTGGTGTCGTCGCAGTCCCCGTCGCACTCGGTGAGGCCGTCGCCGTCGTTGTCGATCTCGTCGCCGTCCAGCACGCCGTCGCAGTCGTTGTCCAGGATCC
>CAZXHG010000325.1:0-9813 GCA_964639985.1 uncultured Rickettsiales bacterium | reverse complement strand
AGCCACCAGATGACGGGCAGTTAGCCGCCTGAGGATGGAGAAAGTCGAGTCAGAGTACGTGACGATGACAGCGGAGCCGCCGTACTCGTAGACATGGATCCCGCTACCGCCGGAGGCTGCCACGTTCTCGGACACGACGAGGTTGGTCAGCGCGGGGGAGCCCGTGTTCACGTACACGCCGCCAGCAAAGGAGGCCGACGTGTTGCCGACGACCGTGACGTTGGTCAGGATCGACTCGCCGGAGCCGATGTAGATCCCACCGCCCCACGTGTCCGTGGAGTTGCCAGCCACGACGACGCCGAGCAGGGTCGCGTCGCTGCTGTTCAGGTAGAGGCCACCTCCGGAGAAGTCGGTCGAGTTGCCGACGATGCTGACGTTGGTCAGGATCGGATCGCAGCCCGAGACGTACACACCGCCGCCGTAGTTGGTGGCCGCGTTCCCCGAGACCGCGACGCTGGAGAGCGTGGGCGAACCCCCGGCCAGGTACAGCCCACCACCGTTGTCGGTCGACGTGTTCCCGGCCACGACCACCCCGTCCAGGACCGGGGAGCTGTCGTTCCAGGCGCTCAGCCCGCCACCGCTGACCGCCATGTTCCCCGCCAGGGTGACGCCGGTCAGGACGGGATTGCTCTCGTTCACCAGCTCCATACCGCCACCGCTGCCGGAGGTCTCGTTCCCGGAGAAGGTGACCCCGGTCGCCGTCGGCGACGAGAAGTCGAGGTACAGGCCGCCGCCCCCCGCGTACGTGGTGTTGTAGGTGAAGGTGACGTCCGTCAGGACCGGGTGGCTGCTGTTCAGGTACATGCCGCCGCCTCCCCAGGTCGCCGAGTTGCGGGAGAAGTGAACGTCATCCAGCGTGGTCGCGGTGGTCCCGAACATGCTGATCCCGCCGCCCCGGTACGCGGCCACGTTCCCGGACAGGGTGACGCCGTCCACGACCGCGGAGGTGTTGCTCCACATGAGCACGCCGCCGCCGTTGTAGGCCGAGTTTCCGGCGATCTCGACGTCGGTCAGGGTGGCCGAGGCGCTGTCCAGGTACATCCCACCGCCACCGTCGTACGATTCGCCTTCGTCCAGCGCCGTGTTGCCCGAGACCGTGACGCGGATCAGGGTCGGGGAACTCCCGCCCATCAGCGACATCCCGCCCCCGAAACCGGCCACGTTGTCTGCGATGGTGACGTCGATCAGCATAGGGGCGCTGTCCCACATGTGCACGCCCCCGCCACCGTCCACGGCCTCGTTGCCGCGGATCACGACGTGGTCCAGAACCGGCGACGCGTAGGCCATGTAGACGCCACCGCTGTAGCCGCCCGAGTCGCCACCGCTGGCCGTGAATCCCTGCAGCAAGGTGTCCGGACCCTCGCCGGAGTCCAGGGTCAGCACCGTGCCGGCCCCGGCCCCGTCGATCGTGGTCAGGTGGGGCCCGAGCAGGCCCACCAGCATCACCGGGAGGCCGGCCAGGTCCACGGTCTCCGTGTACGTGCCCGGCTCCACGCAGATCACGTCGCCGGTCACGGCCGCGTCGATGGCTCCCTGGACGGTCGCGTGGTCGAGGGGCACCTCGAGGTCGCAGTCGACACAGTCGCCGTCCACCACACCGTCGCAGTCGTTGTCGAGGCCGTCGCAGAGCTCGGCCGCACCCGGGCTGAACGCTGTGTCCGCGTCCGCGCAGTCGCCGTCGCAGACCCGGTAACCGTCCGCATCGTCGTCGGCCTCGTCGGCAGGCACCGCGCCATCACAGTCGTCGTCCACGCCGTTGCACAGCTCGGCGGCGCCGGGGTATCGCTCCGGGTCCAGATCGTCGCAATCCCCCTGGCACGGGTACCAGCCGTCCCCGTCCTCGTCCACGTCCACCTCGTCGTCCACCTCGCCGTCGCAGTCGTTGTCCAGCAGGTCGCACAGCTCGGCCCCGCCCGGGAACGCGGACGGCTCGGCGTCGTCGCAGTCACCATCGCACTCGGAGAACCCGTCCCCGTCGTCGTCGACCTGCTCGTCGGTGGCAGCGTCGCAGTCGTTGTCCTTGCCGTCGCAGACCTCGTCTGCTCCCGCGTAGACGTCGTCGTCGTCGTCGTCGCAGTCGCCCGAGCAGGTGGCCTGGCCGTCGCCGTCGAGGTCGTCGAGGTTCTGGTCCGCGTCGACGTCGTCACAGTCGCCGTCACAGGTCGTCCAGCCGTCGCCGTCCGCGTCGTCGAGGTTCAGCGAATCGGTGGTATCGTCGCAGTCATCGCCCCCCGACGCCAGGGAGGCATACCCGTCCCCGTCGGAGTCCGTGCCATCCATGAAGTCACAGTTCTGGTCGTACCCGTCGCCTACGATATCGGTGACCATGGGGTTGACCCACGCCTGGGCGTCGTCGCAGTCGCCGCCACAGGTGGACCAGGTGTCCTGGTCGAGGTCCAGGGTCTCCACGGTCGGATCGTCGTCCTCGCAGTCGTTGCACGCGGGATCCCCGTCACCGTCCGCGTCCACCTCGCCCTCGAGCAGCTGACCGTCGCAATCGTCGTCCAGCAGGTTGCACAGTTCGGTCGCCCCGGGATTCAACGCCGGGTCGTCGTCGTCGCAGTCACCGTCACAGTTGCTGTAGCCATCGGCGTCCACGTCAGCCGGATCGAGGTCCGGATCGGTATCGTCACAGTCGCCGGGGCTGCCGTCGTCCGAGCATTCGAGGTCTCCGTCCCCGTCGAGGTCGAATCCCTCGCACCACCCGTCACCGTCGTCGTCCGCGGCCTCGGTGTCCTCGTCCACACGGTCGTCGCAGTCGTTGTCGCGCCCGTCGGCCTCCTCGGGCGCCTCCGGGTAGCTGGCCGGATCAGAATCGTCGCAGTCCAGGGCGACCCCCTCTCCGGCCGCATACCCGTCGCCGTCGGCGTCCACGCCGTTCACGCCATCGCAGTTCTGGTCGAGGCCATCGTCGAGGGGGTCCTCGGCTCCCGGATGGACGTTGTCGTTGGCGTCGTTGCAGTCGAACCAGTCCTCGTCCTCCTCCACGTTCGCCGGGAACCCGTCGGCGTCGGCGTCGATACCGTCGTACCCGTCGCAGTCCTGGTCGATCTCGTCTCCGTAGGGGTCCGGGGCGCCGGGATGGATGGAGGCATCCTCGGGTCCGCAGTCCTGGCTGTCGGCCCAGCCGTCGTCATCGAAATCGAAGGCAGGATCCGTGTGTGGGCAGCCGATCAACAGGACCATCGCTGACACGGCGAGTGCGAGGCAGAGAGTCAGCACCGACAGGGGCAGAACCGCAGCTCGCGACCAGCGGTTCGGAGCGCTACTCATCGCCGGAACACCGCCGACGCATACCCCACCCACAGGTCGGTCTCGCCCGCGGGCAACTCCTCGTTGCTCGACGTGCGAAGCAGGACCTGGCCTTGCTTCGCGCCCAGCTTGGCGCAGGTGGTCATGGCCGCGGCCAGGGCGCCGGAGCCGCAGGCGCTGCGCTTGCGCATGGCGTGCTCGAGCACGCCCTCGGGGTCCATCTCCTCCACGGACTCGAGCAGCGTCTCGTCATTGGCCCTCGCCCAGGCCATGCCGTCGTCCCCCTTGCCCGCGGGTGAATACCCGTAGGCGTCGCCGTAGTGGGTGAGGTCGCTGGACGCGACCACGGCCACACGCCGCTCGTCGTTGCCCAGCACGTGGGCCAGCGCATCGCCGAAGGCCAGTGACGTGCCGTCGGGCGGCACGGCGATCGGCACGAACTGCGCGTCGGGCAGCAGGTAGCGCAGCATGGGCACCTGCACCTCGATGGAGTGCTCGAAGGCGTGCGCCTCGCTGTTGACCTCGACCATGCCCGTGCCGATCAGCGCCTTCTTCACGGCCCGGTCCACGTACAGATCCCCCACCGGCGTACGCCAGCAGGTGTAATCGCACACGGTGGGCCGCGAAACGCGCACGCTGTGCACCGCGCCGAGCATCACCACCACCTCGGGCGGCGGCGAGTTGCGCTTGAGCGCGGCAAAGGTCCACGCCGCGCACGGCCCGGAGTAGCGCCAGCCCGCGTGCGGCACCAGCCCGCCGTAGAGCGGGTTGGGCAGGTCGGGCAGGTCCACGGCCCGCAGGTACATGTCGATGGTGCCCGCGCAGGACCTCGAATCGGCGGGGTACCACCCCACGGCATACGGTTCACGTACGGTCATCGGTTCCCCTTCACGATCGGCAGCACCTGCTTGAACCGCGGGTGCCCCGCCTCCCTCATCCATTCGTAGACCAGCGACTCCCAGCTCGTCAGCAGCGCGCCCGCCCGCTCCAGCCGCCTCAGGCCCAGCTCGTGGTCGCGCCTGTGGCGCGCAGTCACGCAGTCGGCCACCACCACGACGTCCAGACCGCGGTCGAGCGCCTGCAGGGCGGTCTGCTGGATGCAGATGTGGGTCTCGGTGCCCACGAGCACCAGCACGTCGCGCTCCCACTCGTTCACCAGGTCGGCGAACCGCGGCTCGCCAAAACAGCCGAACGAGGTCTTGGCGATGGGCTCCAGGCCCCGCAGGTTGTGTCCCAGCTCCGGCAGGGTCGGGCCGAACGCCCGCGGGTAGTGCTCGGTCCACACCAGCGGCACCTCGAGCACGCGCGCGGCCTTCACGAAGCGCGCCATGCGCTCGAGGGTGTCCGGGCCGTCCACCACGGTCGGGTAGTGGTTCTCCTGCACGTCGATCATCGCCACCAGGGCGTCGTAGGGGTTCAGCAGCTGTGCGGGATCCATGGTGTGTTCCTCCGCGCGGTCATTCTAAGCGAGGCCGCACCTGGTCTGGTAGGTTCGTGCTCGATGGCGCGCAACACCACCTGGTCGCGGTCGCAGCAGATCGGCCTGGTCCTAGGGCCCGTGCTGATGGTGGTGATCCTGGCCCTGCCCACACCCGACGCCCTGGGCGTGACCGGCCAGCGCACGGCCGCGGCCACCGCGCTGGTGGCCTGCTGGTGGATCACCGAGGCGCTGCCAATCCCGGTCACGTCGTTGATGCCGCTGCTGCTGCTGCCCCTGCTCGGCGCGGTGCCCGGCAAGGAGGTGGCCCAGCAGTACGCGGCCGATCCGATCTTCCTGTTCCTGGGTGGCTTCCTGATGGCCATCGCCATCGAGCGGGTGGGGCTGCACCGCCGCATCGCGCTGCTGGTGATCCGGGTGATGGGCACCGGGCCGTCCCGCAGCGTGCTGGGATTCATGGTGGCGTCGGCCCTGCTGTCGATGTGGATCTCCAACACGGCCACTGCGCTGATGATGCTGCCCATCGCCCTGGCGGTGATCGGCGCGCTGGAGCCGTCGCTGCGCTCGGACCGCGACCGGGAGCACCTGGCCGTGGGCCTGCTGCTGGGCATCGCCTACGGATCGTCCATCGGCGGCATCGCCACGCCGGTGGGCACACCGCCGAACGTGGTGTTCCTCGGCCTGTACGGCAAGCTGTACCAGGCCGCGCCTGCGATCTCGTTCTCCCAGTGGATGCTGACGTTCCTGCCCGTGACCCTGATCTGCCTGCCGCTGGCGTGGGTGCTGCTGACGAAGGTCCTCTACCGCGCGCGCCAGGCCACGGGAGACAGCGGTACGCCGGTGGCCACCGGCCTGCCCGCGGCCGAGGGGCCGATGACCCGCGACCAGGCGCTGGTGATGGCCGTGTTCGGCGGCGCGGTCCTGCTGTGGCTGGGCCGCAACGACATCGACCTGGGCGCGGCAGCCATCCCGGGCTGGTCCAACCTGCTGGGCGACGGCGGTCCCATGGTCACCGACGGCACGGTGGCCATCGCCGCGGCCATCACCCTGTTCGTGCTGCCGTCGCGGCGGGAGGACTCCCGCTCCCTGCTGCGCTGGACCGACGCGGTGGATGTGCCCTGGGGCATCCTGCTGCTGTTCGGCGGCGGGTTCGCCATCGCCCACGCGTTCAAGACCACCGGCCTGTCTGCCTGGGTGGGCGGCTTCCTGGAGCAGCTGGGTGGGTTGCCCATCGCACTGCTGGTGCTGGTGATCGCGCTGGTGGTGACCCACCTCACCGAGATCACCTCCAACACGGCCACCACCAACGTGCTGGTGCCGATCGCGGCGGCCGCGGCCATCCCGCTGGGGGTGCACCCGCTGTTGGTGATGCTGCCGGTGACCCTGGCGGCGAGCTGCGCGTTCATGCTGCCCGTGGCCACGCCGCCCAACGCCATCGTGTTCGGCTCGGGGCGGCTGCGCATGGGGCACATGATGCGGGCCGGCATCGTGCTGAACATCGCCAGTGCGCTGCTCGTGCTGGGCGCGGTGACCGCATTGGCGCCGAAGATCCTGGGGTTCGAGCCCACGGAGCTGCCCGAGTGGGCCGTCGAGGAGGCCGCAGGCGGGTCAGCGCATGAAGGGCCACACCAGGAGGCGGAAGATCAGCAGCAGCGTGACCACGCCCCCCAGTGAAGCGGCGGCGATCAAGGCGATGGATCGCCAGCGGATCTCGGATACCCCGGTCAGCTGTTCGACCGGCAGGGGCTCGGTCAACGACCTCTCCGCCACCCTGATCGCCGCCTCGGTATCGCCCGCCTCGTAGCCGCCCCTCGCGCCGGAGTCGCGATCGTCGTCGTCCAGGGTCGGGTAGGAGTCCCGGCCCTCGGCAGCGCTGTCGCGCTCGACGATGCCTACATCACCGTCGAACACGAGGCGCACGATCTCCCTCAGCGGGTGGCTGGCCACCTCGGGCTCGACCCTCACCTGGAGCATGGCCCCATCGGGGACACGCGATCGTTCGACCACACGAACCACGACGCGGACGTGCTCCGCGCCCTCCGACGTTCGCATGGGGAACCACAGGTAGATGCGATCATCGGGTATCGACGACTCCTCGGTGAGGAGGAACCACGACGACCGATCCGAGGCGATCCGCAGGTAGCCGCGGCTGTCCAGGGGCTGTTCGGAGCCCCAGAGCACGGCGACGTCGTCCGCGTGTGTCGACGAGAAGGTCGGTGGGTTCCTGGTCACACCCTCGTGCGTCGCAAGATCCAGACCACTCCCCCCGATTCGAGGCTTTCTCTTTTGTTTTCCATGGGTTACAGCGTTTTCCCATGAACTCCCGGCCCCTCGTATCCACCCGATTGGTCCGTTGCGGACCGCATCACTGCTCCGCGATCCGTCCAGAACGTTCCAGGCGGAGGCGGGCCAACGTCTCCCGGGAGGCCGATATCGGTGTTACCTTCTACCTGCAAACGAGGCCCGAGACCCGATGCGCATCCTGCTGCTGCACCCCCCGCTGTGGACGATGAAGTCGCCGCCGCTGAACGTCACGTACCTGGCGGCGTTCTGCAAACGGCTGGGCCACGAGGTGCTGACCATCGACGCCAACGCGGAGTGGTTCCGGGCCGTGGACGAACCGCTGCGACGTCACTGGGACCGCGCCGACCAGTTCCGCTGGGAGGACGAGGCCGCGTTCGCCGAGGCGGTGCGGCCCGAGGTGGTGGATCCGCTGCTGCCGGACCTCGTGGCCCGGGCCGAGGCGTTCGGGCCGGACCTGGTCGGGGTGACCACCAACAGCAAGCAGCTCGCCGCGGTCCTGGCCGACACGTTCGGCGAGGCCCTGCCGGGCGTGCCCCTGGTCCTGGGGGGCCAGACCTGCTTCCCGGGCTTCCACGGCCGGCAGCACGCGCGCTCCGGCCGCTACGCGGCCGTGGTGTACGGCGAGGGGGAGGAGACGTTCGCGGAGATCGCGCAGCGGCTGGCCGAAGGACGGGGCCTGGCCGGCATTCCCGGCACCCTGGTCCTCGCGGGTGGCGACGTCGTGGACGGCGGACCCCGCGAGCCGATCGAGGACGTGGATTCGCTGCCCTACCCCGACTTCGACGACCTGGACCTGGCCCACTACACCGAACAGCTGCAGCCGCCCCACGACCCCAGCGTCTGGCTGACCGGGCTGATGACCCGCGGCTGCGTCAACCGCTGCGACTTCTGCCTGCAGCGGGTGATCTGGAGCTGCCGCTTCCGGGCGCGCTCCGCGGCCAGCGTCGTGGCCGAGCTGGATCACCAGAGCGCCCGCTACCACCGCACCGCATTCCACTTCAACGACCTGGCGGTCAACGGCCACCACCGGCGCCTGATGGAGCTTTGCGACCTGCTGATCGAGCGGGGCGCACCCTACGCGTGGTGCGGCAACGCCAACATCGACCGGCGCATGGACGCCGACTACGTGCGCAAGCTGCGCGACTCGGGCTGCCAGTACGTGACGATCGGGATCGAGGCCGCGTCCGACCCGGTGCTGGAGGCCATGGGCAAGCCCTACACGGCCGAGCAGCTGCGGGTGGCGCTGAGTCACCTGCGGGATGCCGGCATCCGCTACTTCACGAACCTCGTCGTCGGCCACCCGGCCGAGGGACCGGCCGAGTTCGACGAGACCATCGCGTTCATCCGCCGCAACCGCGACCTGTTCGAGGAACCGCCGTCCTCGTCCCTGTGCCTGATCCAGCGGGGCACGCCGCTGCACACCGCGTGCGAGGAGTACGGCATCCACGTCAACGGTGGCGACTCGGCGGGCTGGTACGCCCTCGACGGTCGCAACGACCTCGACGAGCGCCGCCGCCGGGCGGCCGTGCTCGACCTGCTGTACCAGGAGCTGTACGGCCACGGCATCTGCATGACCGACAAGAACGACCCGCGGCTGGCGCCTGCGGACGACTCCGGGGACGACGCGGGTGTGGCGCGGCGCGAGCGCCCGGCCGGCCGGCGCGCCAGGCGGACGCGCGGCAGGACACGGCGCGCGAGGTCGCGCACCAGCCGGCGCTGATCCGGCCCCGGCCGAGCCCGCTCAGCCGCCGGGAGGCACGTAGCGGTAGCCGCCCCAGCACTCGATCGTGCCTTCGACGCGGATACCGCAGACCGCGTCGCCGCGCGCGGCGATGCTGCCGAAGGCCGCGTCCGGGACCGCGCCCAGTTCGGCGTCCAGGTCACCCCAGCACTGCACGAGCCCATCCGTGGCCAGGCCGCAGCTGACGTAGGAGCCGGCCACGACCTGCTGGAATTCCCCGGCCGGGGCGCTGGCCTCGCCGTCCTGGTCCAGGCCCCAGCAGGTCAGCGAGCCGTCGGTCGCCACCGCGCAGGCGTGGTACCCACCGCAGGAGACGTCGACGAACGCGCCGGCCGGAGGTTCGGTCTGACCATGGTCGTCGGCGCCCGTGTCGATCCCCCAGCACGTCAGGCTGCCCGCCCCGTCGAGCGCGCAGCAGAAGCCGTCGCCGCAGGACAGATCCTCGAACGTGCCCGCCGGGGGTTCGGTGACCCCGTACGCGTCGTAACCCCAGCACTGGATCTCGCCGTCCACGTCGATGGCGCAGGCGTGCTCGTGGCCGCAGGCGAGCCGGTCGAAGTGCCCCGCCGGAGCCGAGGTCTGCTCGAGTTCGGAGGAGCCCCAGCACTCGATCTCCCGTTCGGTGGTCAGCGCGCAACCGAACTGCGCGCCGGCCGCCAACGCCAGCACCTCGATCGCCGGCGGGCTCGCCTGGTCCAGCCAGTCGTTGCGCCAGCACTCGACCGACCGGTCCGGCCTCTTCGCGCAGGTGTGGTCGGTCCCCATCGCCAGTTCTGCGAACAGGCCGGTCGGCCGCGTGGTCTCCCCCTCGTGGTGGCTCCCCCAGCACTGCACCACACCGTCCGGGTCCAGGGCACAGGCGTGCAGGTCACCACAGGCGACGGACTCGAAGACACCGGCCGGAGGCTGCAACAGGCCCTCGTAGTCCAGCCCCCAGCACTCCAGGGAGCCGTCGGCCCGCACGCCGCAGTTGAACTCTCCGGCCGCGGCCACGGCGCCGAACACGCCGGACGGCGGACTGAACTCCCACTCGAACCGGTTCCATGGACTCCCGCGTGATCACAGGAGAAACTCTTCG
>CAZXHG010000324.1:0-9844 GCA_964639985.1 uncultured Rickettsiales bacterium | reverse complement strand
CACATGACATCTGTGACATGTGCAGCCTTGAAAACGGTGTTTTCGAGGCGATCAAGCGCTTGTTTTCGGCTCCTTGCAGCGTGACAAGCTGCATTCGCAATGTGAACCACGGCGATCGGCCGTGAATGCGCCGCATGATCGACGCACTGCTCGCCCATCATCCCCGGCCAACGTCTTTGGTGCACACTTGACAGCTCCACTCTCAAGGCCCTGTGAAACGTGTCAAACAGCTGAAGCCCGCATTCCCGGCCCGTGGCCTTGACGAAGTTCAAGGTCAGCGCATAAGATGACCTTGAACCTGGAGCCGAGATGACCGACAAGCTCTTCACCAAGGCCGAGATGCTCGAGGCCACCGGCGTGCCCGCGACCAACCTGCCCTACCTGACCTCCAGGGACCTGGTCACCACGAAGTTCCCGGTGCGCCGCGGCCAGCGCCCGCAGTACGAACTCGGCGAGGTGATCAAGCTGGCCCTGATGGAGAAGATGCGCTCCGTGGGCATCCCCTACGAGGAGGCCGCGTCGTACATCGATGGTATTCGCGCACGCGCGGGCGGGGAGCGCCAGGTCGACGGTCAGACCCACGTCTACGGCTTCTGGCAGGTCCTCGAGCACCAGCTCGAGCCCGAGCACATCATCTGGCTGACCATCGCCGACAACCAGCCCCACGGCATCTGGCTGTGGCGGCGCTGCACGGACGAACCCCAGGCCGCCGAGTTCGCGCTCATGGCCGCCAGCGAGCAGCTGCCGGCCGACGGGTTCGACAGCTACATCATCCTGAACGTCGGCGCCCTGGTCCGGTCCATCACCCGCCAGGCCCGGTAGCACGAGGAGACCCATCCCATGGACGACCCCACCAAAAACATCATGGTCAGCGCAGATGTCGACGTCGGCCGCCCCCGCTTCCTCACCGTGGACGAGGTCGCGGCCCTCACCCGCCTGGCCCGCGCCACGGTCTACAAGCTCGCGGCCACGGGCGAGATCCCGAGCCAGAAGATGCGCCGCCGGCTGCTGTTCCCGGCCGACGCGATCGAGGCCTGGATCGCCAACGAGGGCAAGCCGCTGCCCCTGGCCGAGCGCGACTGATATCCTGGATTCACCCTCCAGCGCGGCTGTTGGAGGAAGCCTCTGATGGCAACGCTCTTTTTCAGGAAGGACAGGAAGTGCTGGTACGGCAACGTCGTGCGCGGGCGCAGACGCGTCCGGGTGCGGCTGGACCCGAACAAGCGGAAGTCGCAGCGGATGCTGGCCCGGCTGGTGCTCGAGGAGGAGAAGGCCGCGCGAGCGACCGGACTGCAGATCGACCCGGATCTGGCGTTCGATCAGTACACGCGTGATCGGTACCTCCCATGGGCCAAGGCCCACAAGTCGACGTCGATGCACAAGCGCGAGGAGCTCGCGGTGCGGACCTGGCTGCGGCTGGTGGGCGACAGCCCGCTGGTGGCGATCACGCGCTGGACCGCGGAGTCGTTCCGCACGCGTCGGATCCAGGAGACCTCGAAACAGACCAAGCGCAAGCCCTCGGCGAGGACCGTGAACGCCGACGTGGGCATGCTCAGCTTCATGCTGGGCAAGGCGGTCGAGTGGGGTCTGCTGGAGACCAACCCGCTGGTGGGGCTGCGGCGGCTGCCCGAGAACAAGAAGGCGCCGCGGTGGTTGACCAGCGAGGAGGTCTCGTCGCTGCTGGCCGTGGTGCCGGACAGGCTGCGGGTGTACGTGCTCGTGGCGATCAACACCGGGCTGCGGCGCGGTGAACTACGGCGGCTCGAATGGGCCGACGTGGACCTGGCCGAGCGCGTGCTGATGGTGCGCCACAAGGGCGACGAGCACACCAAGAGCCGCAAGGAGCGGGTGGTGGACCTCAACGAGGTGGCGCTCGAAGCCCTACGCGGGCACCGGGCGGTGATGCGGAAGCGGTTCCGCAAGCTGCCTGATCGGGTGTTCGTCACGCAGGTCGGCACGCCGCTGGGCGGCAACCTGCTGCGGGACATCAAGAAGGTGTACAGCGAGGCCGGGATCTCCGGAGCGAACATCCACTCGCTGCGGCACACGTTCGGCGCGCACGCGGCCATGGCCGGGATCGATCTGCCCACGCTCAAGGAGCTGATGGGGCACAGCGACATCAAGACCACGATGATCTACGTGCACGTCGACCGGGAGCATCGGCGGAAGGTCGTGAATCGGCTGGAGCTGGGGCGCGTGGAGCGCGGTGGCGAGGTGATCCCGATGGTGCGGGAACAGGCGTAGATCGAGCCGTACGGATGCACGATTTCGGAAGAAACGTCCCCAGAACGTCCCCGGATCCGCGATCTCGCCCCAAAGCGCCGAGATCGCCGATCGGGGAAGTCATTGATATCGGGGCGGAATCAGGTTGGCGCGCCCTGCAGGATTCGAACCTGCGACCTACGGATCCGAAGTCCGTTGCTCTATCCAGACTGAGCCAAGAGCGCGCGCAGCGGAATGGTACCCCAGGGGCCTACGTTGGGGTAGGTTGCAGGTGTTGGGATTCCCGGGGTTTTCCCGCCGCCCGACAGCCGGAGGCAGCCCATGCGCATCCGTGGTTCGGCAACCCTGCTGGCAATCCTGCTGATGGCCTTGGGGCCCGCGCACGCAGGCGACGAGGCTCCCTCCCACGCACCCCTGAAGGACGTGCTGGGCGCGGCCAGCGCCGGGTACGTGGTCGCGCCGCAGGAGGTCGAGGACCTGTCCGTGCTGTTCTTGCGCGTGGGCAAGGTGCTGTGGGGGCCCGGGGCCGACGAGTTGACCATCGCGCTGGACGACGTGGCCGGCCTGCCCATGGAGATGCGCGACGAGGTCCGCAACGGCGGGCCCCTGCTGCTGCTGCTGGACCGGCGCGGCCAGCCCGGGTGGCTGGCCATTCCACCCCGGCACGTGACCGGCCCGGGCGAGACGCACCACCTGCTGGCCATCGGCGCGCACCCCTTACCCGATCCGTACATCGTGCCGCGGGAGGTGATCGTCCGGGCCGGCCAGGAGGGCGTGTTCGAGTACCCGGTGATCGGCATGCTGCGCATGCCCGGGGACACCGGCGTGGAGCTGCACCTGGACCTGATGGAGGTGAGCGGCGAGCCAGCCACGGTGCCCTACCACGTACACGGGCTCGACGGCTGGGAGGGGCTGGCCGAACGGGCCGCGATCACCGTGGAGGAGAGCCCATTGCGGGCGGCAGGGCACGCGCAGGTGACCCTGGATCTGGGCGGGCCGGACCGGCCGCTGGTCCTGAGGGGCACGCTGTCGGTGGAGAGGCCAGGCGAGCAGGCCTACGGCCTGACCCTGAACGTGCGATCTCCCCTGCTGCCAGACGCCGACACGCTGAAGCAGTACGTGTCCGACGCCAGCACGAGGCCCGCGCCCGTGATCGTGGACCTGGTCGAGGAGGACGGCACGACCTGGGTGCTGCATTTCGACGGCGCGGCGCCGTCCGAACTGACACTCACCCGGGCAGACGGCGAGGTGCTGACCGGCGGCACGAGCCGCACCACCAGCTCGTTCCAGATGACCAACGGTGTGAGCAGCACGACCGTCACCTACGAGTTCCTGTTCGGCGAGGGGGAACGGGCGATCGCGATCCAGCTGCGGCTCACCGGGGAGGCGGCCGAGCAAGCCGAGACCAGCACGGACGCCTTCTTCGGTTCGAGCGTGGGCGCGGGCGGCGCAGCCGTGTCCGTGATGCGCGGCGTGGAGCTGGGCGAGGTGGGCTGCGCCATCGGCCAGCCCGCACCCCAGCCCGAACCGTCGAAGGCAGACTTCTTCAACCGGCAGGACGAGCCGTGGGGCCGTGCGTGTGGAGTGACCGTGCGGGCCTGGGAGCTGGGGCCATGAGGAGGAGGCACGACATGTCATGGACCGTTGCGGTGCCGCTGCTGCTGCTCCTCGTCGGGAACACACCCGCGGGTACGGCCCAGGCCGATGCCGACTCCATGTCACTGGAGGAGGTGCTACTGACAGCGAGCGCCGGCTACCTGGTGACGCCCGTGGGCAAGGTCGACCACGACAAGCTGGTACTCCGCGTCGAGCAGACCCTGTGGGGTCCAGCGGCGCGAAAGTTCCGGCTGGTCAACAGCGGCCTGAACCACCGGCTCGACGACCACCTCGAAGAACTCGACGACCGCCCCCAGCTCCTGCTGCTGATGGACGCGGACGGTCTCCCAGGATGGCTTGGAGTGCCTTCGCACATCTTGCCGATGCGCAACGCTGCCGCGCCCATGCTGGCCACGGTGCCGATCGGCGACCACGCGCCCACGGAACCCGAGGTGGTCCCGCTGGACGTGGCTGTTCGGGCGGGCACGCAGCGCGAGTACACCTGGCCCCTGGTCGGCACGCTTCCGCTGGGCCCCGACCGCGAGCTGAGGGTGGTGTTCGACCTCGCCGACCTCGACCAGGGCCGAGTACCCACGCGGATCGAGGGTCTCTCGAACTGGGAGTGCCTCGCGGACCAGCCAGGACTGAGCCTGGACGAGGTGAACCTGGCGCAGTGGTTCGACGCGCCGGGTGTCGTGCTCGACTTCCAGGTCGTCGAGGGACGGCCGCTGATGCTGGTCGGTACGCTTCGCCCCGTGGGCGACGGCGAAGGTGGCTACCCGCTGCCGCTGTCGATGACTGCACCGCTGATGATGCCGAGCACGCTGGAGCGCTACGCAGCCGACGGCTCCCTGGGGGGACCGGTCACCATGCTGGTGGTGACCGACGAGGGCGGCAAGGAGTGGACCCTGGGTGACTTCAACGTATGGCGCTTCACGACGGCCGTGCTCAGGGGACCGGGTGGCGAGGTACGGAGGGGGGAGATCGGGTACGACAGCGGCAAGGGCGGCACCGAGGGATGGTCGATCGACTACCGCGGCCTGTTCACCGGGGACTCGGGCAGCACGAGGTTGGTCTTGCGACTGATCGGTCAGCCGGCCGAGGCCGTGTTCTGGAGGGACCACTTCGCCCAGGGCGATCCACCACGTTCTGCGGGACCGGTCGAACAGATCCTGATGGCGCTCGCCCTGGGCCCGGTGGAGTGCCGGATCGCCGAGGTCCAGCAGATCGAAGAGGATGGGCGCCTGGTCTGGGAGTGGATGGCGTGGGACGATCCACGACTCCAGCCATGCACCCTGACAGCCAGGGACGACGCGTTCACGCCCCTGCCGTGAAGAAAAGGGGCTCCCTACTCCCCCGCCGCTCCCGGCGAGATCTTCATCGTCATGTCGACCATGTTCAGGGCCGATGCGCCGAGGTGGAAGCGGAGCTGGCGAAGCACGCGGGTCAGGCAGGCGTTGTAGGGCTCGTTGCCGAGCTCGTCGCGGCGCACGGTGACGTGGGTGACGTGGCCGGTGTTGTCGATGATGAAGCGCAGCTCGACCTCGAGGTCGCCGTCCTCGGGGAGCGGCGGAGGATCGCGCTGGAGGTGGTCGGTGCAGCAGGCGTCGAAGGCCTTGGCGTGGCGATCGAGGACCTCGCTGATGCGGGTACGGTCCAGGGAGCCGCGGATGATCAGGGGCTGGCGCGCGGCCATCACCGGCGTCGACGGCGGGGGCTCGCTGGCCTCCGGGGTCGGGGGCAGGGCGTAGGGCATGGTGCCGGGCGGGGGGTCGCGGGGGAGACCGAGGCGCTGCATGGCGCGGGTGATGGGGATGGCCACCATGCGGGCGGCCGGATCGAAGGCCTCCTGGGGGTCGGTGGCGCTCATCAGGGTGGTGTTGATGCCGACCAGCCGGCCGTGGGCGTCGAACACCGGTGCGCCCGAGTAGCCGTTGCACGAGTCATAGGTGGTGAGCATGGGCGAGCGGGTGATCACGCCGCGCCAGGTGTCGAAGCCCTCGACCTGCACCGGGCCGGACGGGCATTCGTCGGTCAGGGCCCAGTGCTCCTGGTAGCCGTCCACGTTGCACAGGGGCAGGTCCGCGTCGTTGCGGTCAGCGAGCCGGCCGAACGAGGCCGAGGGTGTGCCGAAGTTGAGCGCGTAGTGGGCGGCCTCGAGCGCGGCCGGGTCGCGCCGCTCCACGCGGGGGTAGCCGAGGATGAACAGGGGCGCGCCCACCTCGGGCAGCGGCGCGATCGGGTAGGTGGGCTGGGGCTCGTCAAGGACGATGGTGACCGCGGCCACGTCCACCGGGTCGGCGTCGTCCAGGGCCACCCAGTGGTGGTCGAAGTCGGTCTTGCCCACGGTGATGTCGCCGAGGGGGAGGCGGACCGGGCCGTCCGGGCCGGGCAGCAGGATGGCGGACGTGGGCCTGCGCTCGGGGTGGTCGACCATGCCGTCCACGCAGTGGGCGGCGGTCAGGAAGGTGTGGCTGTCGTAGATGATGCCCGAGCAGTTGCCGAAGTGGGTGTACGTGCAGGTATCGCCCTCGCACGTGCGCACCTCGAGCGCCGTGCAGCGGTCCTCGCTCCAGGCGCGCACGGCCGGGTCGGTGCAGTAGCGCTCGTGCAGCAGCTCCAGGTCCGCGGCCGAGGCCTCGCGCGGCCCGTCGTCGATGGTCAGCTTGGCCACCCGGTCGGCCGGGTCGATGACCGTGGTGAGGTTGAACGGAAGGGAGCGGGCCTCGAAGAACACGTTGGACAGGTGCTCGAGGGGGAAGAACCCCTCCCAGCCGGTCACGTCCGCGTCGGCGATGTAGTAGCCATCGTACTCGGGCGTGGCGCCGGTCTCGCCGTCGGGCTCCTGGGCGAGGGCCGGGGCGCACAGCAGGGCTGCCAGCAGCAGAGGGGCGAAGGTACGGATGGGCATGGGTCCTCCGGCGGGCGCGATGGGTAGGATACCAGCCGAGCCCGCCAGACAATCCCCCGTTCACTCGCCGCGCTCCTCACGCACCAGCTGTGCGCCCGACTCTTCGAGGTCCACAGTCGGGTAGCTGCGGATGCGCTCGAGCACCGCGATGTGAGAATCGGAGGCCCGCACACCCCACCGCCCGCGCAACTGCATGCAGCGCCAGAACGAGCTGAGCGGCACCATCAGGTTTCGGATTCGACCGGGCAAGGAACAACAGCAGGATCCGGACACGTTGATCTCCTCGGTGACACGCCGTGGTTTCCCCGCGTTTCACGGCATCCCGCTCGCCCGAGGACCCATTCCTCCGACAGTGCCGCGACGGACGGCAGGAACGACGAAATTGTCGACCACATCGGCGGTCGTGGCCGATTTCCGGCCGGAACCCGAGGGGTGACCCACCACCCCGGCACTTGTGGCCGCTCTATCGATTCGAAAATGCCAGCGGATGGGTAGGATCAATCCGGATCGCAGATGCCGTCGCAGGGCATGGGCACCTCGCCGGTCTCGAAGAAGCCCATGATCATGGTCAGGGCGGGCTCGGTGGTGCCCACGGCGCTGTGGCCGCCGTCGTCGTACTCGGGGGCCACGTTGCCCTCGGGGATGTCGCGGTCGCCCATGTCGATGTAGACCAGGGCCGAGCCCTGCACCGGGGCGGGCAGCACGTCGAAGCCCCAGGGCTCCATGGCCGAGCCCTCGACCACCGGCACGTCCACCATGCGCATGGCCATGTCCGTGGACAAGTTGGGCACCTGCGCGTCGTTGACCACGGCGATGGAGAGCACCTCCTTGGGGCCGATGTCGTCGAGGCCGGCGGTGAGGTGGGGCAGGTAGCCGGCGGGCTCGGACGCGTCCCACAGGTGCTGGGCCACGGGCAGCAGCAGGGCCTGATCCATGCGGTCGGGCCAGGCCAGCTCGAACAGGGGCAGGTAGGGGGCGTAGTCGATGGAGCGCTCCATCATGAACGGGAACACCACGCCGTTGACGAGCAGGGTCCCGCGGTCGATGTCCGGCGACAGGGTCATGAGCGTGCCGCCGTAGATGCCGCCCTGGGACACGCCCACGTAGTGCAGCCGGCCGGGGTCGACCAGGGGGGTGTCCTCGTACACCAGCTCCTCGATGTCGGAGCACACGCCCGCGAAGGTGCGCGTCAGCGCGATCTGGTTGACCATGCCCTGCTGCAACCGCTCGGTCACGGAGATGAAGTTGTTGGGATCGCCCAGGGCCATGCCCACGGTGGGCACGTCCGCCGAGCACATGCCCGCCCAGTCCGTGGCCACCAGGATGGTGCCGGTCTGGTTGGCGATCTCGCGAACGCTGCCCATGGAGATGGTGCCCTCGCCGGTGCCGAGCAGGCCGTGGCCAAAGGTGACCAGCGGGCCGGCCACGGGCGCCTCGCCGACCAGGGACTGCGGCACGATGATCGTGAACGGGACCTCGTAGTCGCCCACGTATTCGGGCAGGTCGTCCGCGCCGCGTACGAACCGGGTGGGCGGGTCCGGGGAGTCCACGTACGACGGCACGGTGTAGGTGCCGCGGATCCGGCGCCAGGTGCGGTCGTCGCTGCCGTAGTCGTCCTCCACGGACGTCACCGTGCAGCCGATGCCGTCCGGGCCGAGGCGGTCCAGGGCGTCGGCGCGGATGTGCATCATGTCGCGGCGGATGGCGTCCCCGCTGGCCGTGTGGAAGGTCCACGCCTGCTGCAGGGTGGCGCGATCCACGCCCGTGGCCGCCAGGGCGGCGAATCCCTCCTCGAACCGCTCGCGGCGGTCCTCGATCTCGTCGGAGTCGGTGGGCACGCCGTCGCGCAGGGCGGCAAAGGCCTCGGACGCCTCGAACGGCTCGCCGTCCGCGCCGATCAGCCCGCGGATGGCCACCACGTAGGAGCGGTCCTCGACCAGGCGCGATACCTAGCGCAGGTACAGCACGATCTCGTCCTCGGACACCGCGCGCAGGTCGTTCTCGGCGAAGTGGGCCACCCGCTCGCCCGTGTGCATGTCCACGATCAGGGTGGGTGAGTCATCGTCCAGGGAGCGGCCGATGTCGTCCCAGGCAGCTGCGCCGGACGCGGTCAGGTCGGCCGGGGATGGCAGCAGGGTCATGATCTGGGTGGCTGGGGAGTGGCCGTCCAGGCGCTCCCAGGGGGAGAAGTCGAAGTCCTCGAGCCCGTCGGGGAGGAGCTCGGGGGTGTAGGTCAGGCGATAGCCGGTGGTGGTCTCGGCGTCGGCCTCGAGGAAGCGGTCGGACGGGAACGGCATGGCGCAGTGCAGCGGGTTGACGTTCTCGCAGCCCTCGTCGTGAGGCACGGCGATGGGATCGATCGCGGTGGTGTCGTCATCGTCGCTGACGTCGTCGTCGGTGACGCTGGTGTCGTCGTCGTCACCCTCCGGGCAGCCGAGCAGCGTCAGCGAGTACAGCAGGGCGAAACACCACGGGGAAGCAAAGCGCCTCGGCATCGTTGGAGCCTCCTGTTCGCGGACCATGCTCCCACTGCACCGGGGGACAGGTCAAAGCGCGCGCACGTAGAATGTCGGTCGAAGGGATCGGTGGAGATGCACAACAGCCGGATCGTCGGGGGGATCGCTGCCGGGCTCGTGCTGCTGCTGCTGGGCTGCCCGGAGGGCGACAACACCCTGTTCGACTTCGACGGCGACGGGATCCCGGACGAGGCCGACTGCGAGCCCGAGGACGCGTCCATCTACCCGGGCGCGTTCGACGAGTGCGACGGGGTGGACAACGACTGCGACGGGGCCGTGGACGAGGACGTGGACGCGGACGGCGACGGGTACAGCGCGTGCACCGACCCCCAGGACTGCAACGACACGGATCCGGGCTCGTACCCGGGCGCCGAGGAGGTGTGCGACGGCCAGGACAACGACTGCGACGGCGAGGTCACGGCCGACGAGGTGGACTACGACGGCGACGGCGTGCGCGGGTGCGAGGGGGACTGCGACGACACGGATCCGGCCCGCTACCCGGGCGCGGACGAGGACTGCGACGGGATCGACAACGACTGCGACGACCAGGTTGACGACGGCGTGGGCTCGGGCGGGTACGGGGACGGGAGCCGTGCCG
>CAZXHG010000323.1:0-9845 GCA_964639985.1 uncultured Rickettsiales bacterium | reverse complement strand
CGACACCGGCGACGACGACACCGGCGACGACGACACCGGCGACGACGACACCGGCAGCACCGGCGACGACGACACCGGCGACACCAGCGATGACGACACCAGCGACGAACCCACGGACTGCGAGTGCCACGCCGGGGGCGGGTCCGCGCCGCCGCTGGCGCTGCTGCTGCTGTTCGCGGCCATGGTCCTCAGGCGCCGGAGCTGAAACCGGTGCGGCGCCTGATCGGCTCCATGCTGTCCATCGCGCTGCTGATGATCGCGTGCGTGAATCCACGTCCGGCCCCCTGCGAGGCGGAGGATCCGCACTTCTACGAGACCGCCCTGAGCCGCGACCTGCTGCTGCTTCAGCGCCAGGGCGACTCCGCCCGCATCGTGCTCGACGGCCGCTCCATCCTCGAGTGCCTGGCCCCGGCTCACGTGCGCAGGGCCGAACCCGAGGTCAAGGCCCGGATCCGGCAGATGCTGATCGACGCTGGAGCCACGGCCGCACCTTGACGACACTCCGACAGGCACTGCTGCCCCTCGCGCTGGCCCGTCCTCGGCGAGTACATCGACGAGCTGCCCCACCTCAACTACCCGGGGTGGGACGAGCGCAGGACCTACGACGACGAGGTGGCCTACATCGGCGACTGGCTGGTCGACCGTCTGGACTGGGTCGACGGGCACCTCGGGGAACTGGGAGAGTGACGATGGAATCTGTAGCACGATATTCCACCCGCGTCGGCCTCATCGCCCTGGTCACCGGCCTCGCCATCGGCTGTTGCTGCGGCATGGGCGGGGTGAGTGAGGAGGAACTCGACGACCTCGAGCAGCTCCTCGAGGCCGTGGATCAGGCATCCGAGGAGACCCGGCTGCGCCTGCTGGTCTCCGGCGTCGAGTACACGGCCGTCGAGCACGGCTGGTCCGCGGGCACGTGCACGGACGCCTGGCGGGCGTTCGCCAGCGCCAGCGCCGAGCAGGTGGACGGCCTGGTGGCAGACGCGTTCCCGGGCTGCACCGCCATGTGTCCCGCGGGCGACGGGGCCCGGGACGAGCTGCTGCTGGCCATGACCACGGTCGAGGGCCGCCAGAAGATCCAGCTGGTCACGGCGGCCTGCGACGAGGAGGGACCGGACCCGGTGTTCGGCGGCGACCTCGAGGACAGCCGCTGGCAGATGGCGCTCACCGACTACTGGGTGCTGCGATCGGCCCTGGCCGAGGTGGACGGCCGGCTGGGTGCGGCCCGGTCCGACCGCGCGGCCGAGCTGCAGGCGCAGTTCGCCGACCAGATCCCCTGGGTCGCCGGGACCCTGGCCCTGCACTGGCCGCCCGAGGACGCGGACGTCGAGCTGCCTGGCTCGACCGCCACACGCCTGCCACGGCTGGCCCCGACCGTGCGTGTCGACGCCACCCGGATCGCCGTGGACGGCGAACCGGTGAGCGCGCTGGACGCCCTGGACGATCAGCTCGAGCCGCTGTCCAGGGCGCTGGCCGAGCGCGCCAGCGAGGTCATCGCCGAGCGCGAGGCGCAGGAGGCGGCGTGGATGGAGGCCGCCGAGATCCCGGCAGAGGAGCCGCCGCCCCGCAAGGAGGGCAAGATGTCGCGCTCCAAGGGCAAGTCCGTGCAAGTGGACAAGGAGTCCATCGACCGCGAAATCGCGGAGAACGCCGGGATCCTGGCCAGCCTCAACGACCTCTCCGGCGTCCTGGGCACGGACGCCTTCGGCGCCAACCGCATCGCCCACACCTGGTCCGGTCCGAATGCGGGCAGCGTGCTACTGCAAGCCGACCACGAGACGCCCTACAAGCGGGTGTTCGACGTGATGAGCTCGGCCAGCGAGGCCGGATTCCGCGAGGTCCAGCTCGGCGTGCGCAACCTCGACACCCAGCAGCAGGCCGTGATCGAGGTGTCGCAGGGCGTGTGGCGATCCAGCGGTGAATCGCCCGAGGGCGCCCCCCTGCGACTGACCGTGCTGATCACGGAGGACGGCTTCTTCGTGGCCGGTACGGCTGCGCTCCTGACCGGCGAGGGCGGGCGGGACGCGCCCAGCGTGGGCAAGGTCGGCCCCAGCTACATGTACGACGAGCTCGGCGAGATGCTGGCCCGGGTCAAGGACGAGTACCCGGACGAGGACACCGTGGTGGTGGCGGCCGACGTGGGCGTGCCCTACGAAGTTGTGACGCGCACGCTGGACGTGGCAAGGGTCCTGCAGCGGGACGGCGAGGAGCCGGCCCGGGAACTGTTCCGGTTCGCCTCCCTGGCCAGCCAGGAGCAGGTCCTGGCTCTGTGGCGCGACCTGGGCCTGAGCGTACCCCGGGCCCTGGGCGGCCAGGGCGCCAGCCGCAACGGCGACAAGCCGGCCGGCACCGGATCAGGGGCCCTGGAGAAGGAGACCATCGCCAAGGTGGTCAAGCGGCACAAGGGTCAGATCCGGATGTGCTACGAGCAGGAACTGCGGGCCTCGCCCGCGCTGTCGGGCAAGGTCACGGTCTCGTTCACCATCGGCGGCACCGGCAACGTGGTGACCGCGTCCGTGGCCGAGTCCACCCTGAACAACCGGGAGGTCGAGAACTGCCTGGTCCGCCGGATCAAGCGCTGGAGGTTCCCGGCCCCGGACGGGGGCGGCAACGTCACGGTCAACTACCCGTTCGTGTTCCAGGCGCAGTAGGGGAGGAAGAAAGGGGACGTACGTAAGAAATCAACTAACTCGCGAGTTAGTTGATTTCTTACGTACGTCCCTTTTCACACAGGCGCGGTAGGTCTACAGCGCCCCGAACCCCCGCTCCAGATCCGCGAGGATGTCGGCCGCGTCCTCGTTGCCCACGCACAGCCGCAGCATGTTGCGACGGATCACGGCGTCCTTCTTCTGGTCCGGGTCGAGGCCCGCATGGGTCGAGGAGTGCGGGTGGGCGATGGTCGTGTGGTTGGACCCGACAGCGTCAGCCCGCTCGATCAACTGCAGCGCCTCGCAGAACGCCCCCGGAGCGTCCGCGTCCCCCGGGATCCCGAAGCTGATCATCGGCCCCGGGTGGCCGTGCATCAGCTGGCGGCACAGCGCGTACTGGGGGTGCTTGCGCAACGACGGGTGGTTGACGAACCTGGCCTCACCGTCTGCGCGGCGCTCCAGCAGGAACGAGCGCACGGCCACGGTGTTCTCCCGCTTGGTGCGCATGCGGTCGAACAGGGTCTCCAGGCCCATCAGGGCCACGCGCGCGCTGGCCTCGTCCAGGGCGCAGCCCGGGGTCCGGGCCGCGGCCTCGCGCAGCTCGCCGATCCGCTCGGCCGAGCCCATCACAGCTCCGCCTGCGAGTCCCGGCTGCCCGGTCAGGTCACCGGCCAGGGCGCTGACCACCAGGTCCGCCCCCCACTCCGCTGCCCGATACAGCACGGGCGTCGCCACGGTCGTGTCCACGATCAGCGGCAGATAGTGCTCCCGGGCCAGGCAACGAGGGACGATCGATGCGCCATATCCGCCTCGCGGTTCGCTGGTGCGGTTTCACAGCTATCTTGTCGTTACTCGGCGACACGTTGTGGGCAGTCATGCATGGGGCGTTGCTTCCATTGGAGGATTTCACAGCCCTCTACCAGCCGCCTCCAGTCTCCTGCCGGTGGGTCAGCGTCGTGGTTCCCGAACTGTTCATCTCGGCCGCAATCGTCTATCTCGCCGAGGGATTCCGCACCCGAAACATGCCCGTGCAGGCGGCCTGCTCCTGGGTAGTATTCGGAGTCGTGGTGATCTTCCGCGTCGTGCCCGCCGTCGGCAGGTTGTTGGACCTGGACTTGGATCTGGTCAACCTGTACCTGGACGCCTCGGGGATTGATATTGCTTCGGTGAGTGGATCCAATCCCAAACAGATGCTGCAGCAGATCCAGTCGAACTCGTTGCAGCGAATCGGGACGAGGGCAGTGGGCCGCCTGTGCGTCTACCTCGCCATCGTCGTGCTGGTCGCACAGTGGGGCAGCGTCGCGAAGCCGGAGCAACTGAATCCGGGCAGCGATGGCCAGGGCCCGTGATACCCTGCATCCAGGAGGGGACCGCCATGCGGATCAGCCTGCTGACTCTGTTCACCATCGTCCTCGTGGGATGCCCCACCGACGAGCCAGCGCCCGAAGACGACGACACGACCGCTGCCGATGACGACGACTCCGAAGACCTCCTGGCCGAGATCGTCTCGACTTACCCCGAGGACGGCGCCACCGACGCCTACTACCGCACCGACATCGAGGTCATCTTCGACCGCGCTGTCGGCAACGTCGCCATCGCCCTGGCCGAGGACGTTGGCGCCGCCATCACCGGTGACCTGACGGTGGACCGTGACGATACCCGCGCCACGTTCGATCCGTACGGGGATGACGGAGACGGGCATCTCACCCCGCTGGCCAGCTACACCGCGACCATCACCTGGGACGACCACGAGCCCGTCGAGCTGCACTTCCAGACCAGCGAGGTGGGCACGCCCGTCGGGGATCCCGAGGCCCAGGTCGTGGGCCACGACTACGTGCTGGATCTGGGGACCGGAACGTTCACAGAGCCACCGGGTGTGGGAGAGCTTACATCCCAGAATCTCACCAGCATCGGCTTCGGGTTCCGGATCGAGTCGATCGATGGCAACAACACCGAAGCCATCGGGGCCCAGGTCACCCTCATCGAGGACACGTGGCACCAGGATCTGTGCACGCCGTCGCTGGACTGGCACGCCGTCGAACCCGGCTTCTGGGACAACCCGTACCTGCGGCTCGGCCCAGTACACGCGGCCATCGAGAGCTACCCGTACTACGCTGACTGGCCCGGCCTGACCATCGGTGGAAGCTTCTCCGCCGATGGACAGGAGTTGGTCGAGGGGATCCTCGATGCGTTCATCGTGGTCGAAGATGTGGGCCTCGATCCTCATTCTCCAGGGGCCACCTGCGATGTCCTCGCTACCCTGGGAATCGAGTGCGTGGAGTGTCCCCACGATCCGAGCGAATTCTGTCTCCGGCTGGCAGCACGCAACATGGCCGGTGAACGCTCGGTTGTGCTGGGTGTAGATCCAGAGACGGGTGAGACGGTGACCGGCCTGACCGAGGTCACCGCCGAGATGGTCGACGCGTGGGAAGCTGCGGGGCTCTGCCCCTGATCCCCTCGGCTACTCTCCCTCGTCTTCCGTGGTGACGTACATAATCGTCAGCTCCTGGAACAACTCGGGATCCCCGGGGTCCGCAACCGCCTGCCCTTGCTTCACATACGCCGCCTCGCCCTTCACCACGCGGATGCTCGGCGCGCGGGGACCGATGAGCCGACTGCGGGCCACTGTGCGGGGTACGCCGTCCTTGCGCTTTTTGAACGTCACCGAGTAGATGGCGGCCGTCAACTCGACCTGATCGCCGAGATCCTCGAACTCCATCTCGATGACGAAGCCCTCTCCCTCGACCGTCTCAAAGTTGATGTCGGGCAGAGGACCGGGCTCCACGTCGCGCACGGTCCACGACTGCTCGAAGTCCGTGACGGAGTCGTAGAACGTCACGTCCAGGTCGTCGGCCAGCGCGCAGGTGGGCAGCACGACCAGGGCGATCAGCAGCGAGGCGATCCAGGTCAGGGTCTTCATGGCGTCCTCCCAGGCTGCAGCCACGGTATCAGGGCGCCTGGGAACAGGCCAGGACCGTTCTTCCGATCCCCCCGGCGCGCGCGAGATTCTGTCTCATGAAATCTGTCCACGCTCGGCCAGAAACGCTTCTTGATCCCGCCGACGCGCGGTATCCTGATCTCGCGACCCCCAGGTAGGCACTGAGCCTTCCGGGCATGACCCGGGCGGCTGGAGACCTACATGCCACCTGGGAACAACCCCACCTCGAAGCCCTCCAAGGCGGGTCTGTACGCCCGCGTCTCGACGCTCGATCGCGGCCAGGACACCGAGAACCAGCTCGTCGAGCTGCGCGCCGTGGCCGAACAGCGCGGATGGATCCCCGTAGACGAGTACATCGACAAGGGCGTGTCCGGCCGCAAGGACCGCCGACCTGAGCTGGACCGCCTGCTGGCCGACTGCAGCCGTGGACGGATCAACCTCGTGGCCTGCTGGCGCCTGGACCGCTTCGGCCGCTCGCGCAAGCACCTGCTGGACACGATCGACACCCTGCGCCGGTGGGGCGTCGACTTCGTATCCGTCCGCGACGGCGAGTGGGATACCACCTCGGCCACGGGCCGGCTGGTGCTGCAGCTGCTCGCCAGCGTCGCGGAGTTCGAGTCGCGCCTGCTGTCCGAGCGCACGAAGGCGGGCCTGGAGCGGGCCAAGGCCAACGGCAAGCGGCTCGGCCGCAAGCTCGTCGAGATCGACATCGAGCCCGCCGTCGCCCTGCTCGACCTGAACTGGGAACTGAGCCGCGTGGCGCGCTCGCTGGGCGTGGCCAGGAACACCTTGCGCCGCAGGCTGATCGAGGCCGGGGAGTGGCCGCGGCCGGTCATCACGGATGAACACACGCCCGAGTGATGGGCACAACCACCCATCCCCCTTCGTGGGGAGGAAGGACGACACCATGGGCAAGCCGAAGGACAAGACCGAGAAGACCGAGGCCCGCCGCGCCGGGCCGGATCGCACGCAGGAAGAGCACGCGGATGCGTTCGATGATGTCGCGGGCGACGACGCCGGCCCGGTGGTCCACCCCGCGGCCGGGGTGTTCCCGATGATGTCCGACGACGAGCTGCGGGCCCTGGCCGACGACATCAAGACCAACGGGCAGCACGAGCCGATCACCCGCAACAAGGCCACGGGCCAGATCGTGGACGGCCGCAACCGCCTCGCGGCATGCGAGATGGCCGGCGTGGAGCCCAACTTCGAGGACAAGGCCTTCGAGGATACGGCGGCGGTGGTGCGCTTCGTCATCTCCTCCAACATCCACCGCCGGCACCTCAACCCCAGCCAGATCGCCATGGTGGCGGCGCGCATGGTGACCACCGACGTCAGCGGAGGGCGGCCGGAGAAAACCGAGCCAATTGGCCCGGTTTCCGTCTCCCGCAAGGAAGCCGCACAGATGACCGGGGCGGCCGTGAAGTCGATCTCCCGCGCCCGCAAGGTGCTCCAGACGGGCGACACGGACCTGATCGGCAAGGTCGAGCGCGGGGAGATCAAGCTCAACAAGGCGCTCTCCGAGATCAACGGCAAGAAGCCCAAGCCGCCGAAGTCCCCGCCGAAGAAGCCGGAGGCGGCGGCGCCGGATCAGGGGTCCCTGTTCGACGACGAGGACGATCCCCGCGACGCGTTCATGCAGCTGGCGCGCGAGGTCATCGCCAAGCTGATCGAGGGCGTGCAGGCCAAGGAGGAGTGGCCGGTGGCCGCGCTGGAAGCCCTCGGCGGCGAGGAGCGCCTCCGCGCAGCCGTGTCCGCGCTCGATAAGGGCCGATCCGCGGCGTAGCTCCCGTGCCGGACGATTCCATCCATCTCCCTCCCGACCAACCCGACGACGCCGATGGGCAAGTGCCCAGCCGATGCCCGGCGTGCGGCTGTCGAATGGATCGTCCCACGAGGGGCCAGCTTGACGAGGCGCTGTGCCGGTTGCTGGCGGGTGCGGGGCCGGGTGAGGCGGAGGTGCTCAGGGCGTTCATCCTGTTGGCCGGACGGCCTGATCTCCCAGCCACCACGGTCGCCGACATCGTGCCACTGCGTCCCATCACAGATGATGTCACCCTTGGTATGCTGAACGTCGGCGGCGGCGAAAACCCGACGCAGGGGGTGTGGAAATGACGCAGAAATCGTGGATCGTCGAGGCACCCGACGGCAGACACGTCGTCGAGCTTGAGCACGGCTACTGGAGCGGGAAGCGCGTGATCAAGGTGGACGGTGTCGTCATCGAGCAAGGCGGCAAGCTCTTGGACACAGGCAGTGAGCATCGATTCCAGATCGGCGACCAGCCCTGCGTGTTGCGAATCAAGAACCGGATGTTCCATTTCGAGTTCGAGTTGTTCGTCGACGGCAAGCTCGTCTGAGGACCGATGATCCCTCCATAGCGGGTGGTCAGAAGTCCCCACGCCAACGCCAGCCCCGCGATCGTGCCCCGTAGCCCCAGGCCCCTCGGTCAGATCCCCACGGGCAGAATCCGGATAAATGTCACTTTTTCCTCGATGGCACACCTGCCTACGAGAAGCAAATTCCGAACTCGCAAAAACGAGCACGCTGTTGGGTAGTTCGCGTGGCGAAGGCCAAAGCGATGGTTTACCATGAGGACACCAGCTGGAAATGCTTTGCTTGAGTACAACTGGAGCCCGTATGATTTCTTCCGCAGATACAACAGGTGCATCGTCAACGGCTGGCAGACGGCGCTATGCTATCTAACAAAAGAGGGGAGGCTCCCATGGCTTTCAGGCTGGAGATGGTGTCATTCACGGCGTTGATTCTAATCGTCGGATGCCTTTCTGGGGATGAAGAGGTCGACTACTGCTGCGACTACGATCCATCGAACCCGGTCCCATCGGACTGGGTAGTCATCGACGGAGGGACGTTTGAGATGGGATGCGAGGATTGGGATTCAAGTGAGATGCCGATCCACGACGTGACCGTCTCATCTTTCGAGATGTGGCGCACTGAAGTCACGGTGGTCCAGTATGCTCAGTGCGTTTGCGCGGGTGCGTGTACAACTCCGAACGATGAGGATGACGATCCTCACTGGTCAATGGAGGAGTCAAATTGGGGGCATGGAGAACGGAACGACTATCCAATAAACTTCGTCGATTGGTACGGCTCGGACCAATTCTGCGCTTGGGTCGGCGGGCGGCTTCCGAGCGAAGCTCAGTGGGAATTCGCTGCACGCAGCCGGGGCGTTCACATGACATTCCCATGGGGTGAAGCATGGCCGGCTTGCGATGCGGCAGTAATGAACGACCTCAACTACGACGACCAGGGGTGCGGGACGGGTCTCTCCTGGCCGGTCTGTGGAATTCCGGCTGGCAATACAGAGCAGAATCTCTGCGACATGTCTGGAAACGTGTGGGAATGGGTGCTGGATGAGTGGCACGGGGGTTACATTCCAGCTCCCATCGACGGGACCGCATGGGGCACGGCGAGCGATGGCACTGGGATTATCCGCGGAGGAGGCTATGCAACCAGCGATGGCGAAATGCTCAGGACAACTGTGCGGATGGCAACGGATCCATCTGGCTCAGGTTCCGCAATGGGTTTTCGATGCGCACGGCAAATTCACTAGTGGAATTGCATATCCAACAATGTCGGCAATGTTGCTATTCCAGCAAGGCAAGCAGAAACAACAGCTGGTAATTTCGAGACCCTCCTAGAATCAGCCTAATAACTAAAAGGCAGCTTAGAGGCACCACTCGCAGCTACATACAGGTTTCTAATCTCCCACATTGAGAGCTGGCGACTGAAAATTGCAACGTGGTCAAGGCCTCCTGTAAAAAATAAGTCTGTGGAGTCCTGAGTCGCAAAGCGAAGTGGCGCTGCTCCATTCTTCGGGAACACGCGGTAGTCCGTGTGCGAGTACAAAGTCGCGGCAGATTCTGTTCCCTGAGTTTCTCTGCCATTCACGTAGAGCGTTACCCCGGCGGTTGTATCGAGAGCATCGCCAGGATCAAACACAGCCACTACCTGATACCAGCGATCTCGGACAATGGGGGGGCCGTTTCCTGTACGTCGATCACTCTCGTCCACATCCTCGTTGTATTCGGTGCTCTGTTGGGAATATGCTCCAGCTCCCCTAGCTCCCCCGAGATTGAACATGTATGCGGAGATTCTATTCAACCGGTCTGGGTACGTGTCCAGTGCCTCGGTGTAGGTGTAGAACCGGAACGCCCACTCTTGCTGGCCGCTCACTCCAGTTCCTTCACCCTTTCCTAGAGCAGCCGCAGGAACTCAGAAAGCCAGTTCCCGCCAGCGATCGTGAC
>CAZXHG010000322.1:0-10013 GCA_964639985.1 uncultured Rickettsiales bacterium | reverse complement strand
TGCTGGACGAAGTTGAGCTGCTTGTTCGTGGTCGTCGTCCAGAAGTCGGGGCGGTTGTAGGAGATGGCGTACCGGGACACGTCCCCGTCGCCGTTGACCACCGTGACCGACGATTTCTTCCCAAACGGGGGGTTGGTCAATACCACGTCCGCGAAGACCCCTGGCTGCTCACGGAGGGCGTCGTCGGTTGTGATGGGGGGCTCTCGCTCGTCGTCGTCGGGTCCAACCCCGTGGAGGAACAGGTTCATCGCACACAGGCGGCTGACGCCGTCTACGAGTTCGACCCCCCGGAGGGCGTCGTACCGCAAGTGTCGCTTCTGGTCGCGGTCGAGGTCGTGGTTGCGTGCAACGAAGTTGTGGGCGGAAAGGAGGAAGCCCCCGGTGCCACAGGCTGGGTCCACGACCAGCTCCCCAGGCTTGGGCTGGACGCAATCCACGATGGCGTCGATCAACGGCCTGGGCGTGAAGTACTGGCCTGCACCACCCTTCACGTCTTGGGCGTTCCGCTCCAGCAAGCCCTCGTAGGCGTCCCCCTTCACGTCGGAGCTCAGGTCGAGCCAGTCCTCCTTGCCGATCAACTCGACGATGAGCTGGCGGAGCTTGGCCGGGTCCTGGATCTTGTTCTGGGCCTTGCGGAACACGAGCCCAAGCATCCCGCCCTGCTGTCCGAGGGTCTTGAGAGTGTCCCGGTAGTGGGATTCGAGCTTGACCCCTTCCGACTGCGGGGCCGCGAGATCGCCCCAACGGCATCCCGCGGGAATGGGTTGCTCGCTCCCGGTGAGGGTGGCCCGTTCGTCGGCCATCTTGAGGAACAGCAGGAAGGTCAACTGCTCGAGGTAGTCCTGGTACGACAGGCCATCGTCTCGGAGGATGTTGCAGTACGACCAGAGCTTTTGGACGATGCGGTTGGCGTCGGTCATGGTTCCCGCCTAGCGTCCGAGCCGTGTACGTTCTTCGCGTTCAAGCTCGACGGGCTTGTTCGAGTCAAGCATCTTCCCCAGTTCGCGGTAATAGGCACAAGTGAGGACCGCTACGTCCCTGACCGTCGCTCCTTCCTCGCTCTTAGCGGCCATCTGCGTGATCGTCTGGTTCTGAGCCACGGCAAGTTCTGCTGCCTTGGCCAGAAGGATTTCTCTCCGCCTAGCCCGACGTTCCATCGCCTGTGTCACCGCGTTGATGATGCCGGTGACCGCCGCCGCGACAACGGCGGAAGTGACCACAACCTGCCAGTTCATAGTGACCTCCACGGGCGTCCCTTGCGGGTCTTCTTCTTCGGCTTCATAGCCTCGCGTTCGGTACGGATACGTTCGAGGAGCAACGAGGCTGGTTCGTCGTCAGGATCCTGGTCGGCCAGCTTTCCCTCGAAGGCCCACTTGAGGATGGACTGGCGAAGCCGGGTGCTGCGGAGGATGTTCCGTTCCACGGTGGCATCAAGATCGTTGAGAACGGAAAGACGCCTCTCGACCTCTGCCACGATGCGTCTCTGTTCCGCAAGTGGGGGCAGCTGGATAGGCCACGCCGACGTTCGCACAGCCGTGAGATGGACAATTCCCACACCAGGAGCCATCTTGGCGAAGCGGCCCGACCAACAGTCGTCGAGGAACCGAAGCTGCAAGAACTCAGGCAGGACCAAGTTCTTGTCATCGAGGCGTATTCGGAGCACCGTCTTCTGGAAGCAAGCACCTGGAATCTCGTCTTTCCAGATCGCTGGTTTCCCAGCTTCCATCGGGCTGCCCGAAGCCTCGGAGAGAAGCACATCGCCGTACTCCAAGGAGTAGCGTCCCCGGTCTGGGAAGTTCATCGAGCTGACGTCGGTGAGATCCAACCCATTCCAAGTGATGTTCGCTGCTCGGATGTACGGGATTTTGGTGCCTGACCTTGCGTACTTCGGATGGCGTTGCTGCCCCAGTTGCACATCCGCGATGGCATCCAACCGAGCCGCCGCCCACCCCTCTGGCAGCGTCGAGAGATCTCCAGTGTCAGGCTCAACGGGCGGCTTGTACTTCTTCTTCCGCTTGCCCCGGGCTTGGGCCTCCTCATGCTTCACCTTCCGCACGGCGAGGGTGCGGTCGAGCAGGACAGACGCGGGCTCGTAGTCCCGGCCCTCGGCACGGGCTAGCTCCGCCTCGGTGGGGACGAGCCGCCCCTCTACCGCCGCCTTGAGCACCGACGCCCGGTACCTCCGCAAGTTCACCTGGACCCGCTCCAGGGTCGCCACGGCGTCGTCTAGGCGGGAGAGGTAGGACTCGACGGCTTCAACGATGCGGTGTTGCTCGTGGAGAGGGGGGATGGTCACCTGCCAGTTGGAGAGGGCCTTCGCACCCAGGTGATGGATGCCAACCCCACGGGAAGCCGACGCAAAAGCCCCTGTCCTGGCGTCCTTCGTGAAATGGAGGTGCAGGAATGGCACGAGGGTCTGATCGGCTCGGACGCGGATGAGGGTGTTCTGGAAGCAACAGTCCTCGACCTCATCCCTCCACAACGCAGGCTTTCCGACCTCTGACGCACTACCAGAGGCTTCGGAAAGGAGAAGATCGCCCGGTCGAAGGGCGTAGGTCTCGAACTCTCTCGGAGTGAAGTCCATCTCCTTGACGTCGTGGAGGCTTATTCCGTCCCAGGTGACATTCGCAGCACGCATGTAGGGACGCATGTTGTCCCCGAAAGCCCTCTTGGGCGACCGTTGCCGACCAAGTCGAACCTCTGCGATGTCGGAGAGCCTCACCGTCTCCCAGTGAGAGGGGACGTTGTTGCCTGGGTCGTTCACGCCACCAGTACCTCGTTCATCTCCCTCAGAATCGCCCCGAGATCAGCCCCGAAGACCTTCCTCGCCCGACCAAGCCCGCCCTGCTGGGCGAAGGGGTCGAAGTCAAAGTCCTCAAGGTCGATCTCCAAGCTAGTCGCGACGTGGTCCCGCATCATCTCCAACCACTGCACCTGATCGCCGGTGAAGGTCCGACCCCTTTGCTCCTGCTGGGCCATCCAGGCCGCGAACCGTTCCTTCACCACCTCGGCGTAGGGCACCAGTTCGTCGTCTTGGTGGAGAGCGTACCGGACGAGGCTGACAACGTCTGTCAGGAGGCGTTGGGCCGAAGCTCCCCGTACGCGGTCACGGTCCAGGGTCTCGTAGGCCCGCCACAGCACCTCGGGGGTCCAGCTTCGCGGAGGCTCGTGGATAGCCCTGGACAGTGCCTTGATGTCCTCGTACCTCAACCTCTCCGCATGGGGGACGGAGTAGAAGAACTGGAGGGCGTCGATCTCGTCGCGGTTGTCCTCGAGGTACTTCTCGAACGACTCGACCATCACCCTCGCCTTGTCCGCGGCGGCGGGGGACGCACCAGCCTCGAGGAGTTCATCGACGTTGACCTCGTCTATGACCTGCTCGAACGCGGCTTTGACCTCCAACAACCTCGACCGGATGGCGGCCACGGGTTTGACCGCCTCGAGGATGGCCCCCTTCGCTGTGGCCTTCACCTGGTCCTCGGTGGGTTCCACGCCCTCGGGCAGTTCGTTCTGCTGCCGAGCAAGCTCGACATGCATGTCGGGGTCAAGGGCTTCCACGATGCCCGCCGCCAGATCGGAGAGGTTCTGGCCCCCAGACGCCTCGCGGATCTTCTCCCGCTCGTCGGGCCCGAACCTCTTGTCGAGGCGGGCCAGGCGACTTGCGAGGGAGGACGCCACGTCGGGGTCAGTCCCGCCGAGGGCAACGTGGTCCAGCAGGGCCTTGAGGGACACACCCTTCTTCCGTTCGAGGGGTTGCGTGTCAGCCATCTCCGTCTCGGTGACCCCCACGCAGTCCACGATGACGAAGTGGTCCTTGGTCCCCGCGTCGGGGGTCACGGCTCGGAGGTCGTTGGGGTTGATGACCCGGACCCCACGCCCCTTCATCTGCTCGAACAGCACCCGGCTCCGCACCGACCGCATGAACACGACGATCTCGACGGGCTTGATGTCCGTGCCAGTGGCGATCATGTCCACGGTCACTGCGACTCTGGGGCTGTAGCCGGTACGGAATTTTTGGATGAGGTCCTCGGGCTTCTCGCCCGTGACCTTGTAGGTGATCTTGCGGGCGAACTTGTTCCCCCTCGCGAACTCCTCGCGGACGATCTCAACGATGTCCTCGGCGTGAGAGTCGTCCTTGGCGAAGATCAGCGTCTTGGGCACCTCCCGGCGTCCAGGGAAGATCTCGGTGAACATCCGGTCCCGCAGGGTCTGGACGATCAGCCGGATCTGCCCCTTGGAGACGACGTTGCGGTCGAGGTCCTTGCCCCCGTAGGTCACATCCTCGTCGGGGGCCTCCCACCGCAGCTTGCGGGTTGCCCGGTCGCGGTATCCCACGATGGGGAGATCGCTCGCCTCGATGGTCGAGCCCTCCTCGGTGATGCGGGTGCGGATGCGGTAGACCTCGAAGTCCACGTTGACCCTGTCGGCCACTGCCCGCTCGTGGGGGTACTCCATCACAAGGTTGCCGTTGAAGAACCCGAACGTGTGCTTGGCCGGGGTCGCGGTGAGCCCGATCAGGTAGGCGTCGAAGTACTCCAGCACCTGCCGCCACAGGGAGTAGATGGAGCGGTGGCACTCGTCCACGATGATGACGTCGAAGAACTCCGGTGGGATGTCCGCGTTGTAGACGGCCGGCAGGGGTTCCTTGACCGCGTCTTCGCCCGCGAGGAACTGTGACTCCTGCTCAAGATCGGTGTCGTACTCCGGATCCCCACGGAGGAGGGAGTACATCCGCTGGATGGTGCTGATCACCACCTTGGAGCTGTCGAGGATGCTGTTGGAGGTGAGCCGCTGCACCTTGTACAGCTCGTCATCGAGCTTGCGGTGGTCGTCCGGGGTGCGGAATCCCTCGAACTCGGTCTTGGCCTGCTTGCCGAGGTTGTCCCGGTCTACTAGGAACAGCACGCGACGTGCACCCGCGTACTTCACCAGGCGGTAGATGGACGCGACGGCGAACCGGCTCTTGCCGCTGCCCGTAGCCATCTGAACCAGCGACCGGGGGCGATCTTCACGGAGGGACTTCTCGAGGTTCCGAACGGCTCGGAACTGGTTGTCCCACAGGCCCTCACGGCTGAGCTCCGGCATCACCTTGATGCGTGACCGAAGGGTCGAAGGCTTGGCCCCGTACCCTCCTCCTGTCGGGGGGCCCTCCGCCGCCTTGAGGGCTGGGGACCACTCCGCAGTGTGTTTCGCCAAGGTGTCCGCAGCGTTCCACTCCGCGAGGGTTTCAGGCTGGTGGAAGTGGAAGATGCGTCGGCTGCGAGGGCGAGGGTCGAGGAGGTTGGTGATCTTCGTCACAGCCCCCGTGGACAGGTACAGGAACGGGAGGGGGGACACGGGGGGATCGAGGTCATCGGGAAGGCCGAGTGAGTACCTCTCGACCTGGAACTCGACCCCCGCGAGGGGGAAGCCCTCCTTCTTGGCCTCGATGACGCCGACAGCCTTGCTGTCCACGAACAGGAGGTAGTCGGCAACGCCGTGGCCCGTCTTGAGGGGGAACTCACGGATGGCGACACCCTGGGCGACGTGAACGTTCATCTCCACCCGGTCCTGGACGGTCCAGCCCGCCGCCTCCAGGGCCGCGTCGATCTTCTCTCGTGCCTGTTCTTCGGGCTTCTGCGGCCCCACTTGGCCCTCCCTGAGCGAGCAGGCTGTCCCGGTGCCCGCCTCGAACCAGGGTACCGCCGCCCAAGGACCCCGAGCAACGCCGACGCGATGGGGATCGAATCAGGGGCTCACCGGTCCAGAGATGCCGTAGGAGAGGTGATCCCATCGGAGGTTCGAGGATGTTGGAGCCAAAGCCCTGGGCGGGCCGCTGCCAGCGTTGCGGTCGCGAGTCCGACAGTTACACAGGATCGTGGTTCGATACGGCCCTGATCTGCCTCTCCTGCAGCGAGGTCGAGCTGAGCCATCCCGACCTCCAGTACGCTCACGCTCTAGAGACCGAGGAGGTCAAGCGGGGCGATCTCAACTTCGAGGGTGTCGGCTGGCCTGGAGTCGATGGTCGTGTCCCTCGCCCCAACGCGGACCAAGACGACGACTAGTGGCTGACGCCACGTTGGACGATCCCCTCGACAACACCCAGGAAGCCGTCTTCGCTCCCCACATCTATGTCCTTGGCGAGGCTCCAGGCCCGAATGAAGCGGCCGTGAAAAATCCCTCGGGGGTGATAGCCTGGGGACGTACTTGAGGGAAGGAGAACACGGGATATGGCAACGGGAAGTGCGGTCTGTGAGAGGCTCAAGAGGCGGTATGCACCGGCTTACGCCGTCGCACGACTACTGAAAAAACTGAGGCTCGTCATCGCGGTCCTTTCTGCCGCAGCCATCGTCTTCTGCCTCGCAATGGGTGTCGGTGGGGGACTTGGATCGGCGATATACCTCGTCTTCGTCCCGACGTTCGTGTTCATCGGCCTTGGAGCGTGGTTCCTGCTGGACGCACTCGCAGCTTTCCTCCGAGTGGCAGTGGACATCGCTATTGGCGTCGCTCCCGGCATCTCCGACGACGAGAAACTCGGGTTGCTCAACTAGAGACGTCCTCCGAAGAACACGAACCAGCCGTGCATACGGCACCCAGGTTCACCGCTGCGGGCCACTGCCACAATCGCCTCACCAGCGGCACCGTCACCCACCATCTCGCAGGACGGTCTGCGTAGACGACTATGGCCGGCTCGGGCTCGGCCACCAGCATCACCTCACCATCTCCGCGTGGTGGATGCAGGACACCCGCGTCGCGTCGGAGGTCGATGGTCCGCTTGAACATCCCCTGCATCCCGTGGTAGGCCGTCAACGTCACCATCGCCCCATCCTGCTCGAGGTCGAGCCAGCCCCAGGTGGTGATCATCTCCTTGAGCCACGCAGTCTCGATCTGGTCCCGTTGGATCTCAAGGTCGGCACGAACGGCACGTTCCAGATCAGGTGGAAATCCGATATTGGGTTCCCAGACCCGCTGTCCACGATCCTCGAGGTAGACCTTCGGCGTGTTGTCCACGGTGAAGCACCTGACGTGCATCCGTGGCTCTGGGGCTGGCGTCGGGGCGGATCCCGCGGAGACGGTGAATCCCCACAGGTTCTCGTCGCTGGTGTTCGCCACGAGCCTGTGTGTCGGCATGGTGCTCATGGCCTTACTACGCGGCCGCGGTCGGCGGAAAACGTCCCGCCACCGAATCCCACAGGGAAGCTCGGTTCAACTTCCCCTGAGCCGCGTAGTAGCGGTGAAGGAGATCGCCGCCGATGGCCGCCGTCCAAGGCCCGTTTCACAACACCGACGACCCACGCGAGGCCGTCGCTGCGGCGTGTGCCCGACAAGGAGTCGAGCCCGACCACGTCGAGGTCGCCCCCCTCCACATCACGGGAGCCAGAGCCTGGCAGTGGCAGCTTGCCGCCGAGGCCCCCGAGGTCGTGCTGCTGAACGTCTTCGTGTTCGATGTGAAACCCGACCGGCAGGGACGCCAGCGACCCACAGGCCGTGTACATCGTCCGCGACTCGCAGCTGGGGTCGTGATCGCCCACAAGGACGGATTCATCGTCGTGGCCGACGACGAGGGCGGCGTGAACGCCGAGGACCTGATCACCGCTGGGCTCGAGACTGCCCACGGCACATCACCAGCAAGGAGAACCCGATGAATCCCACTCCAGCGATACTGCCGTTCCGCGATGACAGCGAGTACATCGCCGTGGAGCACGAGCACCTGGTTGCGAAGGCGGCCAGGATCGGCCTACATCGTCGGCTTGACAGGGAAACGGGGCATGGTGCCATCGCCGCTCACCACTGGCCGGTCGACGATGAATACATCGCCTCGATTCGGCGGCGGTTGGCCGAGGCGGAGGTCGTGGAGCGTGGCACACGCGACCAGATCGATGAGCGACTGGCCGTTCACCGTGGCACTGAGGGGATCGCAGCCCTCGGCCTGGACGTCCTTTGCAAGCGTCACGATCTCACCGAGGACGAGCGGCTCGTACTCATCATCACCGCCATCGTGGCGTGCAGCGGCCACCACGCCGAGGCGATCTTCGAGACCCTCTGCGGCACACACCACTACACCCCCACGGTCGAGGACCTTGTCGCCCTGATGGACCCGAGGGACATGGCCGCGTGGGCGAGGGCAAGGCTGCTGTTCCACGCCAAGGCTCCGTTGCTTGCCCACGGACTGATCAAGATCGAGACCCATCCCACGCTGAAGACCACCATCGACCTGCTCGACGCTCGCGTGAGCATCACGTTCGAGGCGTTCGCCACCCTCACAGGCGTCGAGGAGCTGGTCCAGGTCGACTGGGGCACCGAGACCCCCGCAACAACCTGACAGCCACAGCCCGCCGCTGGGCGGCGTCGTTCCTCAACCCGATCCCTGACACGGGTCTCGTGGGGCTCGTCCGGTCACGGCCGCGTGTGGTTGTCTGGGAGCGGTCAGCGTTCCTTGGTGAGGTGCTCAAAGGAGGCGAGGTCGATGATACGGGGATCGGACGTGACCCAGCTGTAGCGTCCCTCGGATTCGAGATACGGCTGGACCTCCGCACGGTCTCCCGCCGACACGCCACCAACCGTCTCGACATCCTCGTCCGACCTCAGGATGTCGACATCGTCAGGGTTCACGGCGGGATCGGCTCCGCCCTTGATGATGGCGATGATGCGAAGGTCGTGGCCGATCAGGTACGGGTGCTCGGTGCCGGTGTAGCGGGTGATGGTGCCGATGATCTTGGCCATGTCGGCGGCCTCCCAGATGCTGGGGGTTTCACCACCCCCTACGCCGCAACAGCGGCCACGAAACGCCGACGTCCCTTCATTCCGCACTCCTCGCCCAGTCCGTGATGTCCGTTTCACCGTGGGGGGTTCAGCGTAGGAATCGCGTGGGTATTGTCCTTTGGTGCCAGCGTGGATGAGCCAGGTTCGGTGCCGGGGCGGAACCTGAGTTCCGCATGGACGGAGCGGGCCGACACCCCGCTCGTGACGCACTGGAGACGACAATGGGTGATCTGAAGAAACTGGCCCAGAAGGCCAAGGCCCAGGAGAACGAACAGGCCCGTGATGACGTCGATGAGATGTTCGGCGGCGAAGACGCGGAGGCGGAGCCTGACAAGCCGGACGATACGTCGGAGGAGGGCCCGGAGAAGGCCGACGCGGAGGGGGACGGCGACACCGAGGAGGTTACGGCTAAGGAAGACACCAACGACGAAGCCGACACCGAGGACGGGAACGCTACGAGGCAGGGCAAGGGAGACGGCGACGCCGCACAGTCCAGTACGACTGAAGGATTCGCGGCGGGCGAGTTCAAGATGATCGGCCTCGACCAGATCGACCTCGAAGACGAGTCGCTCCGCTTCCGGTCGTCCCTGCGGCTCAACAAGCTCAAGGAGAGCATCGAGGCCCACGGCATCCAGGTGCCGATCATCCTGCGGGCCCGTGGTCGTGGGAAGAAGAAGTACCGGCTGGTGTCGGGGTTCCGCCGCTGCCACGCCGCCGAGGAACTGGGCATGGTCGAGGTGCCTGCCACGATCCGAGAGGGGATGGACGACGAGGAGGCGTTCCATGCCAGCGTGCTGGAGAACATGGCTCGCAAGACCCTGTCGGCCATCGACCGGGCCGTGGTCATCCGGGAGTACCGCGACCGCGGACTCGCCGGTGGCGTCGATGGTGCCAGGGACGTGCTGCAGATCACGGAACGCCAGAAGCGGAACCTGCTCAGCCTCCTGAAGCTGCCACAGGACGTTCAGGACGCCATCGACGACCCCGACCAGGCGTTCACCGGCACGCACGGCGTCGCTCTCAAGCGGTTGGTGGGCAAGTACCCGAAGCTGGACTACGCCAAGTGGGTCAAGGCAGTGAACGACTCGGCAGACGGCGACGGCAAGAACTCGATGTCGGTGGATAAGCTCAAGCGGGAGGTGAACAAGGAGCATGGCGGCAAGGCCGAATCCAAGCCGTTCGTGAGCCTGTTCCGGGAAGACGACACCGACGCCAAGTCCCACTCGAACCGGTTCCATGAAACCCGTTGGAATCACGTCTGAATCCGTGAC
>CAZXHG010000321.1:0-10067 GCA_964639985.1 uncultured Rickettsiales bacterium | reverse complement strand
CGTGGTCGACGACGACACCCAGGGGGATGACGACGATTCCGCCGGAGACGACGACACGGGCGACGACGACTCCGCGGGTGACGACGATACGTTCGGGGACGACGACACGGTCACGGACGACGACACGGCCACGGACGACGATTCGGCGAACTGAGCCGTTGACCCCGACGGCATGAGGCCCCATAGTCCACGGTTTGCGGCGGCCGCGTAGCGGCCGTCCAGCCGAGGAGTTGCTCCATGGCCGACGAACGCGCCGACTTCATCCGCCAGATCGTGGCCGAGGACCTCGCCAGCGGGAAGCACACCGCCATCCGCACCCGCTTCCCGCCCGAGCCCAACGGCTACCTGCACATCGGCCACGCCAAGGCCATCTGCCTGAGCTTCGGCATCGCCGCGGAGAACGGCGGCCAGTGCAACCTGCGGTTCGACGACACCAACCCGTCCACCGAGGAGACCGAGTACGTGGAGGCGATCAAGGAGATGATCGCCTGGCTCGGCTTTGGCTGGGACGCCGAGGTGTACGCCTCGGACTACTTCGGCCAGCTGTACGACTGGGCCGAGCAGCTGATCACGGCGGGCAAGGCCTACGTCTGCTCCCTGTCCGCCGAGGAGATCTCCGAGCAGCGCGGCCCCTGGCACGGCGTGGGCAGCGAGAGTCCCTACCGGGACCGCACGGTGGAGGAGAACCTCGACCTGTTCCGCCGCATGAAGGCCGGCGAGTTCGCCGACGGCGCGCACGTGCTGCGGGCGAAGATCGACATGGCCTCGCCCAACGCCAACCTGCGCGACCCGGTCATGTACCGCATCCGCCACGAGATCCACCACCGCACCGGCGACGACTGGTGCATCTACCCCAACTACGACTGGGCCCACGGCCAGTCCGACGCCATCGAGCGCATCACCCACTCGCTGTGCTCCCTGGAATTCGAGGCCCATCGGCCGCTGTACGACTGGTTCGTGCAGGCCCTGGAGATCGACGAGGCCCCGCGACAGATCGAGTTCGCCCGGCTCGAGCTGAGCTACACCTTGCTGAGCAAGCGCAAGCTGCTGCGGCTGGTCGACGAGGGCCTGGTCGACGGCTGGGACGACCCCCGGCTGCTGACGCTGGCCGGGCTGCGCCGCCGCGGCTACACCCCCGAGGCGATCCGCGACCTGTGCGACCGCATCGGCGTGGCCAAGGCCAACTCCCTGGTCGACATCAAGCTGCTGGAGCACTGCCTGCGCCAGGACCTGGAGCGGCGCGCGGCCCGGCGCATGGCCGTGCTGAACCCGCTGAAGGTGGTGATCGAGAACTACCCCGACGAGCAGGTGGACGAGCTGACCTTCCCCAACCACCCGGACCACCCGGAGATGGGCAGCCGCACCGTGCCGTTCTGCCGCGAGATCTGGATCGAGCGGGACGACTTCATGGAAGAGCCGGTGCGCAAGTTCTTCCGCCTCGCCCCGGATCGCGAGGTGCGGCTGCGCTGGGCCTACCTGGTCACCTGTACCGACGTGATCAAGGACCCGGACACCGGCGAGATCGTGGAGCTGCGTTGCACCTACGACCCGGACTCCCGCGGCGGCAACGCCCCGGACGGCCGCCGGGTCAAGGGCACCATCCACTGGGTGTCGGCGCGCCACGGCCTCGACGCCGAGGTGCGGCAGTTCGAGCACCTGTTCGAACTCGAGAACGCCTCGGACGTGCCCGAGGGTAAGGACTTCACCGACTTCGTCAGCCGCGCCTCCCGCGAGGTGCTGACCGGCTGCAAGCTCGAGCCGTCCCTGGCCGAGGCCTCGGCCGAGATGCCGGTGCAGTTCGAGCGCAAGGGCTACTTCGTGGTCGACCGCGTGGACAGCCAGCCCGACGCGCTGGTGTTCAACCGCGCCGTGTCGCTCAAGGACTCCTGGGCCCGGCAGCAGAAGCAGAAGCAGAATCAGAAGCGGAAGCAGGGCAAGGGCAAGAAGGGCCAGCGCAAGGGCCAGCAGAAGGGCAACCGATGAGCTACCAGCCGTCCGAACCTCCGGTCACCCGCGTGGCCCCGTCGCCCACGGGCGACCCCCACGTGGGCACGGCCTACACCGCGCTGTTCAACTACGCGCTGGCGAAGCGCCACGGCGGCAAATTCCTGCTGCGCATCGAGGACACGGACCAGAAGCGGTCCACCCCGGCCAGCGAGAAGGCGATCATCGAGTCGTTGACCTGGCTGGGCCTGCAGTGGGACGAGGGCCCGGACATCGGCGGGCCCAACGGACCCTACCGCCAGAGCGAGCGCACCGCACTGTACCGACAGCACGCCGACGAGCTGCTCGAGGGGGGCGGCGCCTACCGCTGCTTCTGCACCCCCGAGCGCCTGGCCGAGCTGCGGTCCGGCAAGCGCGAGGGCCTGCGCGCGGGCTACGACGGCCACTGCCGGGACATCCCCGCGGACGAGTCGCGCCAGCGGGCCGTGGACGGCGAGCCCCACGTGGTGCGCCTGCGCATGCCCCTCGAGGGCAAGACCGTGGTGAACGACCTGGTGCGCGGCGAGGTGGTGTTCGACAACGCCACCGTGGACGACCAGGTGCTGCTCAAGTCCGACGGCTTCCCCACCTACCACCTGGCCAACGTGGTCGACGACCACCTGATGGGGGTCAACCACGTGATGCGCGGCGAGGAGTGGCTGCCGTCCGCGCCCAAGCACCTGGTGCTGTACGACGCCTTCGGCTGGCAGCCACCGGCGCTGTGCCACCTGCCGCTGCTGCGCAACCCGGACCGCTCCAAGCTGTCCAAGCGCAAGAACCCCACCTCCATCGGCTACTACGAGCGGCTGGGCGTGCTGCCCCGCTCGCTGCTGAACTTCCTGGCCCTGATGGGCTGGGCCATGCCTGACGGCAACGAGTTCTTCACCCTCGACGAGATGGTGGCCGAGTTCGATCCGACCCGCATCAGCACCGGCAGCCCGGTGTTCGACACGGTCAAGCTGCTGAAGATCAATGGCCGCGTGATCCGCGAGACGCTCACGCCGCGGCAGCTTCAGGGCGTGCTGCGGCAGTGGCTGCTCAACGACGAGTACGTGGCCTCGCTGATCCCGCTGGTGCAGCAGCGCATCGAGTCACTCAGCGAGTTCATCCCCCGTACCCAGTTCCTGTTCGCCGGCTCCGTGGATCCCGATCCCGACGAGCTGGTGCCCAAGGGCCGCGACGCGGACGAGACGCTCGAGGCGCTGATCGTGGCCTCGGCCGTGCTCGAGGAGGTCCAGGGCTGGGATGCGGACGTGGTCGACGCGGCCCTGCGCCGGGCGGCCGAGGCCCACGGCTGGCCCCTGCGCGACTTCCTCGCGCCCCTGTTCGTGGCCATCTCCGGCAGTCGCATCAGCCCGCCGCTGTTCAAGTCCATGGAGCTGCTGGGCAAGGATCTGGGCGTGGTGCGGCTGCGCGAGGCGCGCGAGGCGCTGGGCACGCTGGGGCGCAAGAAGCAGGCCAAGCTGATCAAGAGGTTCCGCAAGGCCTACGACGCCCTCGGCGACTGAGTCGTGCCCGCCTGGACCATCCGCCCCTTCCAGCCCTGGGACATCGGCCCGGTGACGTCGCTGGTGCGTTCGATCCGCGCCGAGCAGGACCTGGGCGCGGACTTCGGCGGCACGGGCGTGGACGTCAGGGCCGTGGGCGTGGGCGATCGCAGCGGCACGTGGGTCGCAGAGCTCGACGGCGAGGTGATCGGCGTGGTGGCCGTGCAGCCCGGCGAGGGGGACGCCTGCGTGGTGCAACGACTGTACGTGGTGGCAGGCCACAGGCGTCAAGGGGTGGGGCTCGCGTTGGCGGTCCAGGTCCGCGAGTGGGCCGACGACGTGGGATACGGCAAGGTCGAGGCGCCTGACGCTCCGGGTGCCGATCCGGTGCGCCGCATTCTGCAGCGAGTCTGCTGATCCTGGTGGCGGTCTGCCCTCCCGAGGTTACACTAAAAAAGCGGTTTCACGTCTTCAGATGGAGGCTCGATGGCGTTCTGGAAGAAACCCAAGCGGCGCCGCCGCCCAGCGCCGGGAGGCCCTGAACCGGAGGAGTCCTCGGTCGAGATCGACCAGCCCCCGGTCAACGAGGTCCCATCGGAGATCGGTCAGGCGCTGGCCGAGAGCTGCCAGTTCCACGCGCCGGCCGTGGTCATCTCCCCCGAGCAATTCGCCACCTTCCAGGGTCGCTACCAGAGCATGGGCGACGACCGGCTGGTGGTGGAGATCTTCAGCAAGCAGCAGTACCTGCCGTTCAAGCCGCTGTCGTTCTGCTTCATCTCGTTCGCCCACCAGACCCGCATCGGGGTGTTCATCGCCCGGGTGCTGCGCTCGGACTACAAGGACGAGCGCCACCTGCTCGTCGTCGAGCCTCCCACCGAGGTGTGTGCCGTGGAGGCGCGCAAGAGCTTCCGGGTGACCGTACCGCCGGGCAGCGGCCTGAAGATCGCCGCGCGCGTCGCCCCGACCGAGACCGTCATGCTCAGGGGCATCGACCTGAGCCTCGCTGGCGCGCAGGTGGCCTTCAAGAAGGAGCACGCCAGGGAATTCCGCGTGGGCGCTGCCATGGAGGTCGCCCTGCAGCACAAGGGAGTGCGCGTGGACACCTTCGCCGAGGTCAAGCGCGTGGTGGGCAACCAGGCAGGCCTGTTCTTCCCCAAGTTCCTCGACGCCGATGGCAACCTCGCGCCGTCGGACAAGATGATCACCATCCTGCGCAACATCGAGCAGATCTGGCTCAAGCGCAAGAAGCTGGACGAGCAGGCGGCCGCAGAGAAGGCGGCCAAAGGCAAGGACTAGGGCCCATCCAGCCAGGCGTCCACCAGCGAGGGCGTCGTCCCGATCCGGGACGTGACCCGCGGCCGCTCCAGATCGTCGGCGTCCGCGAACAGCACCCGAAGGCCCACCTTGCCGTCGACCGGGCGCACGCCCTCGGCCGGGATCAGCACCTCCAGCACCACGTCGTCTTCGACCCGCTGGCCGCTGGCGGTCACCGTCGCCGGGACCGCGTCCGGTGGCAGGGGGCGGGGCCACTCGCCCGTGGCCGCGTGCTGCACGGCCTCGACTTCGGCGCCGCCCGCGACCACGCGGATCGCGTACTGGACCCAGCCGAGCTCGCCGAGCAACCACAGCTCGAGGTGGTCACCGTCCCCCGCGCTCGCGCTGGCCGCCCGTGGCGCGTGCACGTCGTCGAACAGCCGCGCGGCCAGCAGCCATCCGTCGTCCGTGGGGCGGACGGCCACGGCCAGGGAGGCGTCCTCAGGCCCGCCCCAGGCGTCCCGGTCCGCGCGCCAGCTCACGTCGACCGGCTCGTCCAGCAGCAGCATGGGCGAGTCCGCCCAGTCGTCGAGGCGGCCATCCGCCACCGTGGGTGCGGCCGGCAGCCCGACCAGGTCGTGCACCTCGGCGAAGGCGAAGGCCAGGTCGTCCCGGTGGGCCTCGGGTACCTCCGCGCGCGTGGCCAGGTGCAGCGCGGCCAGCGGCGGATCGTCGGGGTGCCCGCCAGGCAGCGCCAGCGAGTGGCCGCCGATGCCGACCGTCAACGGCGTCCCCGGCGTGATCGTGACGTCGTGGTCGGCGAGGCGGAACAACTCGCCTGGCTCACCCCACGCTGCCGGATCGATGCCGCCGTACGCGGGCAGCGGGGCGGGCACCTCCACGGCCAGGGTGGTGCCCTGGCGGTGTGAGGCGGTGGCCGTGGCGTGCATCACCCACACCAGGCCACCGGGCGCGGGCCGCAGGATCGAGGACTTGTAGTCGAAGGCGTAGCCCTCGCGCTGCTCGGCGGGCGTCGCCTCCCACTGCTCGCGGGCCGCAGCGATCAGGTCGCGGTGCGCCGACCCGTACAGACGCAGCAGGTCCTGGTGCTCGCCGAAGCGGTCGTGGATGCGGTAGCTCACCGCCGGCTGATGGGTGCTGCCCGTACTCAGACCGGCCGACCAGCGGCGTACGCCTCGTAGGGTCCCGGTCAGGGAGACCACGTCGCTGCCGGAGTCCTCGCGCCAGTGGCAGGGGGCGTCCGCGGGCTGGCAGGCGGCGGCCAGGGTCTCGGGGGCGTGGCGGTACCGACCCTGGTCGTGCACCCAGTGGCCGGTGCCGAGCAGGTCGTCCTCCCACAGCCTGACCCTCGCCTGGGTCAGCGTGCTGCCGCCATCGAGCTCGACCCTGCGGTCGCGGGTGCTGCGGCCGAACCCGACCAGGGAGGTGCCGTCGTAGAACGTGGGCTCGCTGGCGGCGAGCCGTCGTGGCGCGCCCTCGCCGCCGGCGAGGATGCGGAACGAGCGGCCGGCGCGGCCCGCGGTGACCACGTACAGCTCGATGTCGTGGTCGACGCGGACGGGCCGCTCCAGGCGAGGCCCCGCGATCGTGGGGGGGGGCGCGCCGCCGCACCCCAGCAGCAGCGCCGCCAGCATCAGCGGCGCTGGACGAGGCAGGGCGGTCACGGGGCGATCGGGACGGTGCGGCCGGTGGCCGGCTCCACGTCGAAGAAGAACACCATGCCGTCGTACAGGTCGGCTGCGCGGGTCCAGGTGTCGTGCAGCGGCATGCGCGCTTCGGCCCAGAAATCACCGGAGAAGTCCACCCAGATGATGCTGTTGGGCTTGCGGAAGTCCGCCACCTGGGCCTCGAACTCGTCCGGGGTGAAGGTCTGCTCCATCACCTCCAGGGAGCCGGCCTCGGCGTCGTAGTAGCCGCCCGACCAGGCGAACGCGACCACGGAGTGCACCTGCTCCCAGGTGGGCTCGTAGTACTTGTCGAAGTACTGGGCGATCGGGATCTGGCCGTAGGCCGGGCCGGGCGCGCCCTTGTTGCAGTGGTCGGCGTGCAGGAAGAACAGCACCGACGAGTCGTGCTCGTCGCGGGCTCGCACGATGATGTCGGTCATGTTCTGGCGCAGCACGCGGGCGCGCGCCTCGAGCACGGCCGGGGTGTCGCGGCGGCCGCGGGTCTCGGGCTGGTGGTAGAAGATCGAGGTCTTCTCCGTGTCGAGGTAGTGCCGCAGCACCGGGTAGATCTCCGCGGGCAGCTCCTTCTTCAACGCTGCCAGCGCGACGGCGTTGTTGAGCTGGTTGACCGCCTGCAGCATGGCCGCGGGGTTGCCGCCCTCGTAGGCCTGGCCCACCTCGGCGAGCACCTCGCCGAGCTCCTTGCGGGTGGCCCGGTCGCGGAGCTGGCCGATCCAGGTCTTGAGCGGCAGCAGCGACTCGTCACCGTCGAACACGTCGTGGTTGAGGTCGAAGGTGGCCACGTGGATCCGCTGGTCCGCGGCCAGGCCTTTGTTGTAGGCGCGCAGCTCCGTGAGGAACGCCAGCGTCTCCTCGGGCACCTGCAGCGTCTCGGGCGGGAACGTGCCGTCCACCACGTAGGCCTCGAGGTAGCTGCTCATCCACGTCGGCGCCTCGAGGCCGACCACGCGCACACCCCGGTTCTGGTGCAGGTGCAGCAGGTACGGCAGCAGGAAGGCCTGCAGGTCGGCCGTGCCGCGGTGGGGACCGTTACCCAGCAGGAACACGGAGTGGTCCGCGAGGCCCGGCAGGGGCTCGGCGGGCTGGAAGTCGATGCCCAGCGCCTCGGTGTCCTCCGTCAACTGCGTGGCCACGTCCTGCACGCTGGCGCCCGGCAGCGCGGTCCAGTACTCGGGGATGGTGGTGTCGAACTGGCCGCGCGCCTGTACACCGGCGCCGTTGACGACCACGTAGCCGATGTCGTCGAAGGCGAAGCGGGGTGCGTTCCAGATGGCCGCGTCGTTGACGCCGGTGTAGATGACCGCGTAGTGGCCGGGGTTGAACGGGTTGATCATGGCGAACGTGGTGGCCACGTCCGCGCCCTCGACCCGCTCCTTGCCCACGGTCACGCTGCCCCCGTCGATCATCACCGGGAACGATCCCTCGTACAGCGTCAGGATCACGTTGCTGGCCGGCGTACCCACCAGGAACAGGGCGCAGCCGCCGAGCTCGGGCAGGCTCACGTCCGAGTCCGAGCGGATGGTGATGGGCCAGCCCTCGTCGGCCATCTGGCCCTCGATGCCGGCCTTGAGCTGCTCGGCGAACTTCTTCAGCTCGGCGGTGACCGCCTCGTCGGCGCCGGTGCCGTACACGATCAGCACGGCCTCGGAGATCAGCGCCTCGCGCAGTCCCTTGGAGGTCACCTGGTCGTCGATGCCCGGCATATCCTGGCCGGCTGCGGGGGTGATCACGAACAGCAGCAGCGCTGCAACCAAGAGTCGAATGGTCTGCATCCGGTCCCTCCAGAGGAGGGAAGCATACCCATGCGTCAAGGTCCTGCCAACGGGCTGGGTAGCACCGGCGTGGGTGTACCCCCGCCTCCGGCCTCGCCGATCTCCATCTCCGAGACGAGCACCGCGGCCGGTGTGCTCAGGGTGACGGGGATGCCGCTGGTCGGACCGGTGACCCAGGATGTGCCGCCGTGCAGCACCGGCGGCGCGAGGTAGTCGTGGGAGACGCGATCGCTGGAGGAGGCCACGATGTCCCGCAGGACCCGGTGGTCGGCCACCAGGAAGCTGGCGCCGCGCACCACCTCGTCGGGGCGGCCGTCCGCGTAGCGGCGCACCACCTCGAGCGGCGCGGTGAGCGCGGGGCGGTCCTCCTCGCCGAAGCGGATACGGCGTACGGTGGCCGCGCTGCGCAGGGACGGGTCGTCCAGCATGCGCACCACCAGCACGTGGTCCGAGCCGGACTGCCGCGCCATGCGGAACGCCAGCGTCAGCAGCTTGCGCTCGGGCAGGGCGCGCTTCTGCTCCACGGTCATCACGCCGGGCATGCCGACCATGCGGGTGTTGGTGCCCCCGCGCCCGTGGCCGTTGGAGCGGCCGATGTCGTCACGAGGGGTGCGCGACATCAGCAGGTCCTGCACCACGCCGCCGCCGACCAGGTCCACCCGCTGTGCGGCCACGCCCTCGTGGTCGTGGGAGAACGCGCCCACCGTGCCGTCCGGCGCGGCCGCGGGATCGTCCCACACGGCGAAGTCGGCAGGCAGGACCCGGCGGCCGAGCCGGCCCAGCGAGCGGCCACCACCCGAGTCCCAGGCGCCGTCCGTCTCCTCCGGCGGCGTGCCCATCAGCTGGGGCACCAGCAGCTGCCGGAACAGCTCGGCCGCGGCCTGCCCCTCGAAGATCACCGGGCCGAGGTAGTCGTCGACCACGTCGGCGGCGGCGATCTCGTCGAGACCCTCCAGCATCCGCTGCAGCTCCGCGCGCATCACCTCGGAGTCGGGCAGGCCGTCGGGGGAGCGTGCCAGCCAGGAGCGGAAGTCCTTGACCAGGGTGCCGTCCCCGGTGCGCGCCTCGGCCACGGCGCGCACCACGGTCATGCGGCCGTCGTCCACCAGGGCCGAGCCCTCGGAGTTGACGAGGTAGCGTCGCCAGCTGACGTCCGTGGCGTATACCCGGGAGTGCTCCACGGCCGCGTAGCCGGCGACCACCGCGGACAGGTCGCGGGCCAGGGTCTCCATGGCCGCGCGGTCCGGCGGGGGCACGGCCCGGAACGACCGCGTGGTGACCGCGGGCGCGGGGGCGAAGTCGGGCGCGTACTCCTCGGTGCGCGCGTTGGCCCGGGCAGCCAGCTTGTGGGACAGGCCTGCCACGGCCGACTTGTAGGCCTCGTCCGTCACCACCCACAGGTCCCGCTGCACGGCCACCGGATCGTCGTCCAGCACCAGCGAGGCGCTGGCCAGCCCGCCCGGGTCCTCGCCGAACGAGTTGAAGTTGGTGTTGTCCGTGGCGTACCCGCCCACCCGCACCTCGGCCCGCATGGGCCGCTTGTGGGCCATGCCCGAGCGCAGCAGCCCGCCGAACGAGGCCTCGGCGTAGGCTGTGGATGTGTCGTACAGGGTGTAGGCCACGAAGTAGGGCGGCTCGGCGTCGGGCAGCACCAGCTGCTCGGTGGAGCGGGCCGCCTCGGCCAGCAGCGCGGCCAGCAGCGCGTCGTCGGCCCGGGCCTCGACCGCGAACAGGGCGCACGGGATCAGCACCAGCAGGGCCCTCATGGTGCACCTCCGTCCGCGTCCGCGCCCGGCGGCGGCAGGATCGGGGCGCGCTCGTCGCCGCTCTCCTTGCGCTGGATCTCGATGCGCCGCACCAGC
>CAZXHG010000320.1:1771-10232 GCA_964639985.1 uncultured Rickettsiales bacterium | reverse complement strand
ACACGGAGAAGGGGATCATCTACACGGTCTGGGCGCTGTTCCAGTGCCTCGTCCCGATGGTGAGCGGCGGTTACACGGATCACTACGGGTACCGTAAGAGCCTGGTCGTGGCCTTCTTCCTCAACATCGCCGGCTACATCACCATGGCGATGTCCACCGGGTTCTGGAGCTTCATGCTCGCAGCGCTGCTGGTCGCCAATGGCACGGCGATCTTCAAGCCGCCGACCCACGGCACCATCGCCGCGTCCACGGACGAGAAGAACTCGTCCGTCGGCTGGGGCCTCTTCTACTGGATCGTGAACGTCGGTGGTGCGCTGGCGCCGTTCCTCGCGGCGCAGTTGCGGGGCGAGACCAACTGGCGGCTCGTGTTCTACGGGGCCGCTGTGGTGACGGCCTGCAACTTCATCCCCGCGCTGTTCCTGTACCGGGAACCCGACCGCGAGAAGGGCGAGCGCAAGTCCCCGGTCGCGGTGTTCGCCGAGACGCTCAAGACGCTCAAGAACGTCCGCTTCCTGCTGTTCCTCGCCATCTTCTCGGGCTTCTGGCTGATGTTCATGCAGCTCTGGGACACGCTGCCCAACTTCATCGACGAGTGGGTGAATACCCGCGACGTCGCCCCGTGGTTCCTCAAGATCCCGTGGGTCGGTGACGGCATGGTGCTGGAATCGGGCCACGTGAAGCCCGAGATGATCATCAACATCGATGCGGTGTCGATCATCTTGTTCATGATCCCGATCGCCTGGCTGACCGGGAAGATCAACCCGATGACCTCGATCATCCTCGGGATGATCATCTCGGTGGTCGGGTTCATCGGCACCGGCGGCACGAACATCGGGTACGTGGCGGCGGGCATGGTCTTCCTGTTCTCCCTGGGGGAGATGGCCTGCAGCCCCAAGTTCAGCGAGTACGTGGGTCTGATCGCCCCACCGGGCAAGAAGGCCCTGTTCATGGGGTACTCCAACATCCCCTTCGCCGTGGGCTGGGCGTTCGGGAACCTGGTCGCCGGAAAGCTCTACGATTCACTGGCGTCCAAGATCAACTTTGCACGCATGTACCTCGTCGACGAACTTGGCCTGCCAGCGGAGTGGGTCATGGACGACGAGAAGCTGCCGTCGGACCTCGTGATGGAGGTGATGACCGCCCGGATGGACGGCGTGCCCGCTGATCAGGTGATGTCCGTGGCCTCGGTGACCGCGCGACAGCTGACCGAACTGCGCGAGACGAGCGGCCTCTCGTCGGAGGAGATATCCCAGCGTTCGGCAGACGCCACCGCCCCTCTCGAGGCGCTCACACACACCACGACCATGGATCAAGCGACCCAGATCCTGTGGGATCTGCACAATCCGACATTGGTGTGGTGGGTGCTGGGAGGGATCGGGCTCGTTGCCACGATCGGCATGATCGTGTTCTACCTCATCGTCCGCCGCAGCGGCGGTCAGGCCATCTCGTCCGAAGGCGTGGAGGATTGAGATGAGCGGGCAGGCTCGAGCGTGAAGACCGCCTTCATCGGCGCGGGCCCGGGCTGCCGCGCGGTGCTGGAGCTGTACGACCAGGGCCGCCTCGGCACCCTCGACCTGGAGATCATCGCGGTCGTCGACGTCGACGACGACGCCCCCGGCATGCGCTTCGCCCGGTCCAAGGGCTGGCACACCACCCACAGCATCCACGAGGCCATGGGCCTGCCCGACCTCGAGCTGGTCATCGAGCTGACCGGCCGCGAGGACGTGCTGGACGACATCTACTTCCTGCTGCCTCCGGGCGTGCGGTTGATGGACCACGTGGTGGCGCGGGTGTTCTGGGACCTCGAGGAGGTGGAGCAGGACCTGCGCGAGCAGCTACGGCTGAAGACCGAGCTCGAGGCGCAGGTGGAGGAGGACCGCGCCCGGCTGCAGGAGATCCTCGACACCCTGCCCGACGTGGTGATGGTGCTGGACCCGGAGATGAGGATCGTGCGGGTCAACCGCCGCTTCGAGCACGTGGCCCGCACCCCGCGTGACGAGGCCAAGGGGCAGTTCTGCTACGAGGCGTTCTGCCGCTCCAACCGGCTGATGAACTGCGTGGACGATGGCTGCCCGTTCATGCAGGTGATGCGCACCCGCTCCTCGGTCACGCTCATCCATCGCGCCGAGGGCGGCCGTCGCGGACGGCCCGGGTACTACCAGATCATCGCCAACCCGGTGTTCAACGAGGACGGCGAGATCGTGCGCATCGTGGAGACCTCCCGCGAGATCACCGAGCAGGTGCTGCTCAAGCGGGAGACCGAGGAGTCGGCCCGGCGGTTCCGCCAGATCCTCGACGCGGTGCACGGCATCATCACCATCAAGGATCTGCAGGGCCGCTACCAGCTGGTCAATCCACGCGCCGAGCGACTGTTCGGCATGTCCCGCGAGGCGATGCTGGGCAAGACCTCCGTCGAGGTCTTCGACGGGGAGCTGGCCTGCCGCATCCGCGAACAGGACGACGAGGTGACCTCCACCGGCGGCCACACCGTGTCCGAGGACGTGATGGTGTTCGAGGGCAAGCAGCACGTGCTGCTCTCCGAGCGCTTCCCGCTGACCGACTACAAGGGGGACGTGGTCGGCGTGTGCTGCGTGGCGCGGGACGTGACCCAGCAGCGGGAGCTGCAGCGGGAGGTGCTGCAGTCGGAGCGGCTGGCCGCGGTGGGCAAGCTGGCCGCGGGCGTGGCCCACGAGCTGAACAACCCGCTGACCGGGATCCTGACGTTTGCGGAGGACCTGATGCTCGACACCGAGGAGGGGGACGAGCTGCGGGAGGACTACCAGCTGATCGTGAACGAGACCCTGCGCTGCCGGCGCATCGTGCGGGACCTGCTGGACTTCTCGCGGCAGCAGGCCCCTCAGCGACAGGCGCAGGACATCAATCCGGTGCTGCGCCGCTCGGTGACCATGGTCGAGCGCCAGGCCTCGTTCCACGACGTGGCGTTCGACCTGGCGCTGACCGCGGAGCTGCCGCTGGTGAACCTCGATCCGGGGCAGCTGCAGCAGGTGATCCTGAACCTGGTGATCAACGCGCGGGACGCCATGGACTCCAGGGGGGCGATCCGCATCGAGACGCGGCCCGGCGACGACGGCCGCTCGGTCGTACTGTCCGTGACCGACGACGGCTGCGGGATCCCGGCTGAACAGCTGGACCGCATCTTCGAGCCGTTCTTCTCGACCAAGGGTGACCAGGGCAACGGCCTGGGACTGCCCGCGGTGGCGAGCATCGTGGACCAGCACGGCGGGCGTGTGGACGTGACCAGCGAGGTGGGGGTGGGGACCACGTTCCACCTGGTGTTCCCCACCACCACGCTGAGAGGGAATTGAGATGACCGAACCGACGGCAACCCCGACCCCGGCGGCGAGGATCCTCGTGGTCGACGACGAGGAGATCGTGCACGCCTCGATCCGCCGCATCCTGCGGCGCCAGGGCCACCAGGTCGAGGCCGTGCTGGCCGCCCGCGACGGCCTGGCCCGGCTGTACGAGGAGGACTTCGACCTGGTGATCACCGACCTGATGATGCCGGAGATGAACGGTATCGAGCTGCTGGAGCAGCTGAAGAAGGACGGGATCCGCGTGCCCGTGCTGATGGTCACCGGCTACCCCACGATCAGCACGGCGGTGAAGGCCCTGCGGCTGGGCGCGGTGGACTACCTGGCCAAGCCGTTCACCCGCCAGGAGCTGCTCGGCCCGGTCAACCGCGCGCTGCGCCGTGTGGCCGCGGTCACCTCCAGCATGACCACGATGCAGAGCCTGGAGATCACCCAGCTGGAGGGGATCCAGTCGCCCGAGATGGGCCTGGAGCCCGGCGACACGTACTACCTGCGGGAGCACTCGTGGGCCGAGTTCCGGCAGGACGGCGGCATGGAGGTCGGCGTGGAGGGGTCGTTCCTCGACTCGGTGGGCGACGTGGCCGGCGTCGAGGCGCCCCACGACGGCGACCTGGTCGAACAGGGCTACGTGAGCTTCAAGCTGACCACGGCCAGCGGCGAGGTGCACTCGGTGTTCATGCCGCTCAGCGGCCAGGTCGTGGAGGTCAACGCCCGGGTCGTCGACGATCCGTCCAGCCTGGACCGCAGGACCTGGATCGTGCGGATCATCCCCACCAAGCTGGAGTCGGAGCTGGTGCTGCTGAAGAAGCGGCGGTGATCGGCGCCGCGTTCACCTCGACTTGTCCATCGACGATGGTCGTCGGCGCCCGCCTCCACCCCAGGTGGCGCCCGCTGCCGCGCGCAACGCCACGCCCAGCTCCTCGAAGTCGGTGATGAAGTCGGACGAGCCGGCCGAGAAGCGCATCAGCAGGTCGTTCATCGCGTCGGGGATGTAGGGGTAGACCTTCCTGAGGTTGGCCAGCCGGTAGCCGTAGAACAACAGCGCGTCGTCCGGGTCGACCGAGGCGCCGGTGTCCACCGCGGCCCGGCAGGTGACGATGCCACGGGCCACGGCGTAGGTGAGCACGTTGCCCATGCTCCACACGTCGAAGTCCGAGTAGTTGACGTTGTAGTCGAAGTCGATCCAGCGGTACCGATCCGTGCCCGTCTCCACGATGATGTGGTCGTTGCGGATGTCGCCGTGTTCGAGGCCGCGGCGGTGCAGGAAGTCCATGGCCTCGATGCACCCCATCAGCTTCATCAGGATCCCGGGCAGCACCTCGTGGAAGTACGGCTCGTGGGGGATGTCCAGGGTGGCGAGCCAGTTGAAGAACGTGGGCCCGGGGATGAAGTCGATGACGCGGATGTTGTTGCCCGACGGGTCGCGCACGGTCACGCCCTGCATGAACCGCTCGTCCCCGTCCACCGCGGCCAGCACCGCGCTCTCCTTGGCCGGCGATCGTCGGCAGCGGACCTGGAAGAAACCCAGCCGGGTGGAGAACTGCTCGTGGAACACCAGCTTGATGATCTTGTGCGAGCCGTCGTCGAGGTCGACCGCGTGCTTGACCCAGAACTTGGGCTGGTCGTCGATGCCGAAGCGGCCCTCCTTGGCGTCGGCCTTGATGAAGTAGTCCTTGTCGCCGATGCGCAGCACGCACCCCGACACGATGTTCATGTAGTTGGAGGTGTCCTCGATGATGCGGGCCCGGCCGTAGATGCGGCGCCCGGTCAGCTCTTCCACCCGCTGCTTGAGCTCGGCCTCGTTGTCGTAGTTCATCCGGCTCGGTCCCGCGTCCGCCTCGGCTCCGTGTGCGTCGTACGAGGGTAGCATCCCGGGTGGATGCCGTCTCGGGTGGGGTCGACCCGTCTCCGGTGCTATGCTGTCGCTCCGGCTGAGCAAGGAGTCGCCATGAGCGAGTACGATGGATTCGAGGCCCCGCAGACCAATACCCTGGCCACCTTCGCCCTGGTGCTCGGCATCCTTGCCATCGTGAGCAATGGCTGCTGCTGCATCCCCTACCTGAACACCATCTCCTGGGTCGTGCCGATCCTCGTGGAGATCGCCGGTGTGATCGTGGGCATCCTCGCCGTCAACGCGGCCAAGCAGAGGGGCGGCGAGGGGCTGGGGATGGCCAAGACCGGCCTGGGGCTCTCCCTCGGCGGCGTCGGCGTCAGCCTGGCCTTCATCATCCTGTCGGTCGTGTTCGGCGTCGGCCTGGTGGCCCTGTCGGCCTTGGGCAGCTACTAGCCCTTCGAAAACCCTTGCCAACCACCGCGGCTCCCCCTATACGTGTGTGTGTAGTCAGGGAGTAACTCACATGAGAGTCACTATTCTCCTCGCCGCCCTCGCGGCCCTCGCCACGCTGACGGCGTGTACCGACGTGTGCATCTCCGACGTGTCCGCACCCGCGGTGCTGATCGTGGAACCGGCGACCGGCGCTGAGGCGTTCCACGACGAGGAGGTGGCGTTCTGCGCGCGGGTGACCGACGAGCTCGACGCGCTGGGGGAGATGGACCTGGGGCTGGTGTCCGACCTCGACGGTCCGCTGTGGAGTGCGGTCGAGGACGGCTCGCCCCTGGGCGGGTGCGAGGGCAGCGACGGCGTGGCCCTGACCATGGCCGGGCTGTCCCCGGGGATCCACACCCTGACGATGTGGGCGATCAACAGCCGGGGCGCGGACACCGAGGCGTCGGTGACCCTGACCGTGACCGATCGGCCCAACGATCCGCCCGCCTGCGCCATCGACGAGCCCCTGGCCGGGACCATCGTGATGGAGGGCACTGCCCTGCTGTTCGCCGGTACCGTCGACGATCCGGACCAGGCGCCCGAGACCCTGTCCCTGGTCTGGGAGAGCGACGAGGACGGCTTGCTCGACAGCGGCCCGGCCGATTCCACGGGTGACACCGGGTTCGACGTGGCCCTGGCGCCGGGCGATCACATGGTGAGCCTGACCGTGACCGACGACCGGGGTGTGCAGGACGTGTGCTTCGTGCTCGTCGGCATCGACCCGTGCCAGGACCTCGACGGCGACGGCGTGGAGAACTGCGAGGCCGACTGCGACGACCACGACGCGGAGATCTACCCGGACGCAACGGAACTGGCCGACGGTGAGGACAACGACTGCGACGGCACCGTGGACGAGGGCACGGTGTTCTACGACGACGACGGGGACGGCTACTGCGAGGGCCCGGCGAGCTGCACGGACGGCAGCGATCCCGGTGACTGCGACGACACCTCCACCTCGGTCTACCCGGGCGCGCCCGAGGATGGAGGCGCCGGCACGGGCGAGGGCAACGGCATCGACGACGACTGCGACGGCCTGGTCGACGAGGGCACGCTGCAGTACGACGACGACGGGGACGGCTACTCGGAACTGGACGGTGACTGCGACGACGCCGATCCGTCGATCCGGCCAGGCGCGATCGAGCTGTGCAACGGCGTGGACGACGACTGCAACGGCACGGTGGACGACGCGGACCTGGACGTCGATGGGTACGTGGACACCGACTGCGGGGGCGACGACTGTGACGACGGCGATCCCTACGCCCACCCCGACGCCATCGAGACCTGCGACGGGGTGGACGAGGACTGCAACGGCGTGGTCGACGACCGGGACATCGACGGCGACGGGCAGCTCGACGACGCCTGCGGGGGCGACGACTGCGACGACCTCGACCCGCTCACCTACGACGGCGCGGCCGAGCTGCCCGACACCCAGGACAACGACTGCGACGGGGTGGTCGACGAGGGCACCGTGCTGTTCGACGACGACGGCGACGGGTTCGCCGAGGCGGACGGGGACTGTGACGACGGCGACGTCAGCGCCTTCCCCGGCGCCATCGAGAGCTGCGGCGACGGCGTGGACGAGGACTGCTCGGGCATCGCCGACGACGCGGACCTGGACGGCGACGGGTTCGTGGACGACGCCTGCGGCGGCAACGACTGCGACGACGGTGACGCGGCGGTCAACCCGCTGGCTGCCGAGACCTGCGGGAACGGGGTGGACGACGACTGCAGCGGCAGCGACCAGGACGCCGACGAGGACCTGGACGGGTTCGTGTCCGACGCCTGCGGCGGCGACGACTGCGACGACGCCGACCCGGGCGTCAACCCGGCCGAGCCCGAGGTGTGCGGCAACGGCGTGGACGAGGACTGCAGCGGGGACGCGGACGACCTCGACGTGGACGGTGACGGGTACGACGTGTGCACCGAGGGCGACTGCGACGACCATCACGCGCTGACGTACCCGGGCGCGCCCGAGGTCTACGACCTGGTGGCCAACGACTGCGACGGCTCCGGCATCGTGGACGAGGGCCTGATCCCGTACGGCGCGCTGGTGGTGGTCGAGGTGATGGTGGAGCCGGCGGCCGTGTCCCAGTCCAGCGGCGAGTGGTTCGAGGTGGCCAATGTCTGGCACCTGCCGGTCAACCTGCACACCTGGACCGTGGCCGACCTCGACGGCGACGGAATCGAGGTGGACGAGCCTGCGGGGGTGGTGATCGACCCGGGCGAGGTGGCCGTGCTGTGCGCGGACGCGGACGCGGCCGCCAACGGCGGTGTGGCGTGCGACGGGTCGTACGCCCGTGCCGACCTGGCCCTGGACGACGCCGAGGATGAGCTGATCCTCGAGCTGGGCGGCGAGACCATCGACACCCTGGCCTGGGACGGGGACTTCCCGCTGTTCGCCGGGGCGGCCCTGAACCTGGACCCGGTGGTGGCCTACGCCGAGCTCAACGACCTGCACGGCAACTGGTGCGAGGCCACCGACGCGTTCGGCGCGGGGGACGCGGGCACGCCCGGGGACGTCAACCCCGCCTGCAGCACCGGCCCGGTGATCGCAGGCGTGGTCCCGGAGGAGAGCGTGGCCGCAGGCGGCGAGGCCGTGGTCATCGACGGCAGCGGGTTCACCGCGACCACCGCCGTCACCGTGGACGGCAACCCGTGCGTGAGCTGGCAGGTGGTGGACGACGCCACCCTCGAGTGCGTGGTGCCCGCGGGCGCGGTGGGCTTCGTGGACGTGGTGGTGGAGCACGGTGTGGACGTCGACACCCTCACCCCCCGGAGCATCAAGAACATGCTGCTGGAGGCT
>CAZXHG010000320.1:0-1761 GCA_964639985.1 uncultured Rickettsiales bacterium | reverse complement strand
CCTCACCGAAGGTTTCCTCTACACCGGCCAGGCCGTGACCGAGCTCAGCTGGTGCAACCTGCAGTTCCCCACGGCCATGACCCTGGGTGTGGGCGAGGTGGCGGACGTGTACGGCCGGTTCCACGCCTACGACATCAACGGCGTCTCGTTGACCGATCCGGCCGGCTCGCTCGCGCTGGCGGATCCGGACCATGCGGGCCAGGTGGGGTACGGCCCGGCCAGCACCGACCCGCGCATCGAGGCAGGCTGGGTGTGGTTCGACGGCGACTACTACGACGAGGTCGACACCAACGAGGAGTACGTGGGTGAGCTGGCGGTGGACGTGGCCGGCAGCTGGTCCTACGCGGTGCGGTTCACCGACGACGGCGGCTTCAATTTCCTGTATTGCGACGGTGGCCTGGAGAGCGGCAACGGGTACACGCCGGGCACGTCGGACGGGTTCCAGATCGACGACCTGGGCGAGCTGACGGTGCAGTAGCCCCTACTCGCCGGGCTGGACCTCGCAGACGGCCTCTTCGTTGCACACGGCGATCACGTTGGACGTACCGAACCAGCCCATGCACTCGTCCACGATGCACTCGGGGATCTCGCAGTCGGGCGGCTCCTCGCCCGGCGGCAGCGCCAGGCAGTCGCAGCACGTGGCCACCAGGCGGCAGTCCGAGTGGGCCGCACAGTCCGCGCCCGGGGGGATGCCGCCGGTGTCGCAGGCGCACAGCGCCAGCACGATCGCAGCGAGCAGCAGGGGCAGGATGGTGAACCTCACGGTCCCTCCAGGGCCTCCATTGTAGCGCGCCGGCTCAGCGGCGGCGGATGGCGAGGCCGAGCAGCGCGGCGAGCAGGGCCAGGCCGCCGAGCGGGGCCACGGTGCGGCCGTCGGCGCGGCATTCGCAGGTTCCGGTCGAGTCGTCGTCATCATCGTCGTCGTCGCCCTCGACGTCGTCGTCATCGTCCGCGGTCGTGTCATCGTCGCCCGCGGTGTCGTCGTCGCCCGCGGTGTCGTCGTCGCCCGCGGTGTCGTCGTCGCCCGCGGTGTCGTCGTCGCCCGCGGTGTCGTCGTCGTCGCCGCCGGCGCAGGCCGGGTCGTCCTCGCAGTCGGGATCGTCGCAATCGGCCAGGCCGTCGCTGTCGTTGTCCTCGCCGTCCGCGCACTCGGTCTCGATGCACGCCGGGTCGGCGGCACAGTCGGAGTCGCCGCAGTCGACGAACCCGTCGAGGTCGTTGTCCACACCGTCGCCACAGTCGGATTCGGGGTTGCAGGCGGGGTCGGCGGCGCAGTCGGCGTCATCGCAGTCGGTCTGGCCGTCCGCGTCGTCGTCCACGCCGTTGGTGCAGTCCTCGGCCGGCGTGCAGGCGGGGTCGCCGGTGCAGTCCCAGTCGTCGCAGTCGACGTAGCCGTCGCCGTCGTCGTCCACGCCGTTGTCGCAGACCTCGGCGCAGATCGGGTCCGACGAGCAGTCGAAGTCGTCGCAGTCGACGAAGCCGTCGCCGTCGTCGTCCACGCCGTTGTCGCAGATCTCGATCGGGCAGGGGCAGACCCCGGTGCCCAGGCAGTCGTAGTCGTCGCAGTCGGTGTAGCCGTTGCCGTCATTGTCTATGCCGTCGGCGCAGGCGGTCTCGAGGCAGGCGACGGCGTCGCTGCAGTCGAAGTCGTCGCAGTCGATGTAGCCGTCCCCGTTGTCGTCGATGCCGTCGTCGCAGACCTCCTCGCAGAGGCCGGCGCAGTTCGGGGAGTTCTCGCAGGCGAAGTCGGCGCAGGCGGGG
>CAZXHG010000319.1:0-10419 GCA_964639985.1 uncultured Rickettsiales bacterium | reverse complement strand
AGGCCGCGGCCGAGGGCGTGGCCGAGTTCGTCAAGGACCGGGCGTGGTGCATCGAAGAGCACCCGACACCGGGTGGGACCAAGTACTCGGCCAAGGTGCTGGCGTTCCTGCCGGACAAGGAGGAGGAGGGGGCGGCAGGGGTGCTGGATCTGTTGTTGAAGGGCAACGAGTAGAACACCGCCCGCCCATCAAGACCACGCGCTACGGCCGAAGACCTCCTCCTTCGCCACGCTCACCTCCGTCTTTCTACGAGAACCGCACCTATCGTCCGAATCACACACCGCCATCGCTGCACAGCGGACCTACTGTAATCAGTGAGGAATCACCCCGATTTGACAGCCGCGACGGCTGCGTGTTCAACTTCCAGGTACCATCAAGGGAAGGGGACGCCATGCAGGGGTTCAGAAGCCGACAGATCTGTCATCTCGTAGCCACGTTGATGCCCACCGTGCTCCTGGCAGCCATCGTGATGGTCGAGCTGCCCGCTCGAGCATCGGTCCAGGTGACCGCGCAGCAGTGCGTGAAGACGCAGGCGAAATCGAACCACGCAATGCAGTTGCCACCGACGGCCCTGGCTGTGGTTCCGATCGAGGCGCTGCAGGCCAACATGTTCGGAAAGGCCAGGACGCCCAAGGTCGCGCTGGAGACACAGGCCCGCATGGCCCAGACACCGGCGGTCTTTGGCCCGCGCGAAGGCTACGCCTACGACGAGGCAGACAAGGCGTACCGGGTATCGCTGAACGTTGCGGCCGTCACAGGGATTCTCGCCATCGTCTTCGGGATCACGGTGATTGCTGGCGCGCTCGTCATGCTCTTCGAGGACATGGAAGCGGGCCTGATCATGATCCTCGTCGGAGGCATCGGGTTCTGCATCTTCATCATCGCCTACAACGTGGCCCGAGTGGCTGCGACGGCGGCGAAGATTCACCGTGATTCGGTGGGGCGGGAGGCGCCGCCTGCGCCGCCCAGCAGCGAGCTGGTCCCGCACATCCGGCCCCTTGGTGAGACCGCCAGGACTCGCCACCACGACGGCGGGGTGCTCCCGGTCTTCTCGTTCGCCTTCTAGGCCGACCGCGCTCAGTGGTCATCGACGCGGCCTGGTTCGCATCGTCTAGTGGCGTCCTTGCGATCGCACTCGGGGTCGTGGTATTCGGTGCCAGGGGGGACGAGCGCGCGCTCGTCGACCCATGCCCGACCGTTCCGCCCGCCGGGTGGGTGCTCGAGATCGGCCATGCCAGGGCCTCGAACGAAGGTCAGGGCATCGCGCTCGCCCGAGAAATGGCACGAGATACGCTCCGCGACCGCATCTGCGAGGGAGTCTCGAGCAGCCGCTGCGAGTACCTGACCCGGCACATCAGTCCCTGGGGAGAGGGAGCCTGGAAGCCCGACACCCGATCCGCTTGCGCTTCCGTGGCCATCGAAACACATCTGCTGGACTCCGTTTCCTCGGACTTCCTGGCGCTGGACCAGACCCTGGGCGAACTCGCTGTCTCGTTGAACGAGGGGTCCCCCCACGGCGTGATCCTGCACCCCCCCCGGTGGGCGAACGGCTGTTCCTCGGGCACGATCGGAGCGGCCGTGGTGGCACTGCTCCGCCCCAAGCTACGGGACGCGGACCCGAGCGCGATCACGGGAGATGCGCCCGGAGGGATCCCGGCTCACCTGAACATGACGATGATCCTGTCCGGGGCTGACCTGGTCCTGGCCCCGGATCTCGACTCTCCCGATCCGGAGTCGCCGATCCAGGTGGATTCGGTCCGGTTCCCCTACGACCTGCTGTCGGAGAGCAAGCCAAACCCCGACGTCTGCTACCCGGTCGATGCCCTTGGCCTCGATGCGACCGAAGTCGTGGGCCGCGACGGGCTGCGGGTATCCCTCGACCTCCCGACCAGGGATGGGGTTCTCTGCGATGGCGAACGCATCCAGAGCTCCGCAGACGTCAACCAGGACGCCAAGATCGGGTTCTTCTCCGTCTCCCGGAGCGGCGGGGCGGTGTACCTGTGGTCCGCCTCCGTCGAGACGGCCGGGGGGGCATCGGCCCGTCTCGACCTTCCCCCGGCCATAGCGTACGTCGATCCCTCGGTGGGCGACGAACGCCTGCTGGTCGCCGCGATGCCAGCGCTCACGCCCGGTCTCCTGGCCTCCTGGGACACACCTTGCGAGCTGGAAGGGGACGCGCTCCGGACCATGCTCCCCGACGCTGCCTACTCCACGGCCACCTTCAGCGTCGAGCCCGCGGATTCCTCGTCGTGCATCGGCGTGCACGACCTTCGAACCGACCTGGCCGACCGTGCTCGAACCACCGCCCAGACGCTTCCGCAATGTGGAGGTTCACCGTGACCACACCCACACGTACCCACGACACCCCATCAGAACCGATCCGCACGGCCGGTCGCAGACCAGGAACGGCTGCCGCCTGCATCGGCATCTGCCTCGCCATCACACTCCTGATGCCCGCGTGCGCGACGCGGATCAGCCACGTGTGGTCCCGCCACATCGACGCGGGCTACCAGCCGTGGGAGCCAACGGCGGCCGACAGCCAGTTCGTGCGGATCCTCGGGGACGCCTACTACGACATCGTCGCTATCCCCTCCTCGGCCCGGATCCTGCGGGCGGAGTGGAGGCATCCGCGTTACTCGGAGTTGCGGTACGCCGAGAAGTCGTCCGAGGCGACGAGCGTGCTGTTCGGTGATTGCGTCTGTGTCGAGGAGGCCATCATCGTGGACAAGCTCGGCTTCGGGTCCGATGCCCGCGCAGCAGGGAAGGTGGTACACAACATCTTCGGTGCTGCGGGTGTGCTCGCAGGCGTCGGCGGCAACCTCGCCACGCACGACTATGTCCAGGAAGGACAGCTGAGCGCCGATCTTGCCCTGATCTACACCACGAGTTCCCTGCGCTACGTCCACCACAGCATCAGCCAGGACGTGGCCGAGGCGGTTGCTCCCTACTGGCCCGAAGCCGTCGACGGCATGCAGTACCTCGAACTCCTCAAACGCCACAACACGACTATCCGCACCAGCCACACGGTCACGGCCGACGGCGTGGACGCGTTCGACGTCACGCAGCTCGTGCAATCCGCCGTCGATGACGGACGCCAGGAGATCCTCTTCTTCTGCGCCTCGGTGACGCCAGAGCAGCCGGTTGCCTGGGTTGAAACCGGCTCGCTGGTCACCGACGCCGAGAAGCCGCACCTGCTCATCGAGTTCCGGGTGGAGTAGACCATGGCACCCCCCTTGATCCGACTCACCACGCTGGCGCTGACAGGCCTCCTCCTCGCCGGCTGCTACTCGCGACCGCCGACGCGCCACATCGAGCGCGGCAACTACGGCGGTGCCGTCGACTTCATCTCGGGCGGCATGCTCACCGTGGTCATCCACATGGACCGCATGCCCTCGGTCAAGGCCAAGATCTTCCTCGACGGGATGGAGTGGGGGGAGACGTCGATCTACTCGGGCAGCGACATCATCGAGCACTCCGAACCCTGCTCGCTGATCGGGCAGCGGAGACTCGAGGTCCGGTTCTTCAAGCAAGGCGCCACGTACTCGGGCGGCACATCGGGCTCCGGCACGGTCACCGACAACACGGCCTGGTTGCCCTACGGACCCGTGTTCAGCACGCAGGTCGAGATCGCCGCGGGGCGGGAGACCGTCGTCGACATGTATGCCAAGAAGGAGCACGTCGACCTGATGAGCGTGTCGATGCGGGAGACCACGCTCGCGAGCACGTCACAGTCCATGGACAGCTCGTCGCAACGCGCGGCCCCGGCGACCCTCGAGTCTCCCGTCGACACGGTCGGAGTGCCCGGGAGACGGCGGACGGACACCTGGGCTCTCGTGGTCGGCATCGAGGCATACCGCGACATCCCCCCGGCGAAGTTCGCCGAGAACGATGCCAGAGCCTTCATGCTCTACGCGGCCGCGGTCATGGGCATCCCGGAAGAGAACACCCGGTTGATGCTGAACGACAGGGCCACCCGAACGGACCTCCACATCGCATTGACCGAATGGCTGCCCAGGAACATCGGCGCAGGTGACCGGGTCATCGTGTTCTGGTCAGGCCATGGCGCCCCCGACCCCGACACGAACCAGGGCTACCTCGTGCCCTATGACGGCAACCCGAACTACCTCTCGGCCAGCGCCTACCCGGTCAGCGACGTCATCGCCCAGCTGTCCGAGACCCAGGCCGCCGAGGTGGTGGTGATGCTGGACGCCTGCTTCTCGGGTACCGGACCGAGGTCACTCCTCCCCGACGGTGCGCGTCCATTGATGCTGGAAGCGGACATCGGCGGTGCCGATTCCGCGGGAGAATCCAGCGTCGTCGTGCTGACGGCCACCGGCCCGGGCCAGATCGCCATGAGCCGGCACAGCGACGAGCACGGTCTCTTCACCTACCACCTCCTGGACGGGATGAAGGACTTCAAGGCCGACACCAACCGGGACGGCAGGCTCCAACTCGATGAGCTGTTCGGTCATCTGGGCGCCAACGTGCCCGGAGAGGCCAACCGGCAGGGATTCACCCAGCACCCGACATTGTTCGGAAACGAAGCCCTGTCCGCGTTCGAGATAGCGAGACGGGGCGACTAGGAAGGGAACTACCGCGATGACCAGGAAAACCAGGCTCGCTGCCGCGTGCGTCCTCGCCGTGTTCATGTTGAGCACAGGCTGTGCAACGATCCCGGAGAAGCCTCAACGCTTCACGCGTACCGATTGCGTCTCGGCCTACGAGACCATCCAGAAGGGCAAGAACACGAGGGCCGCGGGAATCGCCTCGGTCATCATCGGGCCCCTGCTGCTCGGCGGAGGCCTCCTGCAGCTGATGCTCGGGGGCGATGAGTCGTCCGCAGTCGCGGGAATCATCGTGGGCGGCGGCGCCACCATCGCCAGCCCGTTCATCCTCGGAGGGTCGGAGGCGCAGCTCAACCGCGGGATCGGGGCGTGGAACGCCAGCGGGTGCCCGGAGAACCCGTAGACATCTCGACGGCGCCGTTCCATGCTCACGTTCCACCTCCACCACCAATTCCCACCTCCCCCCGGCGAACCCGGCCACCGCGCCTCCTCTTGGCCCAGCCCGGAGCGCTTCCTGGCCGAGTACCTGATGCGCAAGGGCTCCATCTCCTTCTTCGGCCTGCGCACCGCCGAGATCGACCGCGAGCGGGGCCACAGCCTAGCCCGGGCGCTGAGGGGGGTGCACCACGGCGTGGCGTGGCGGGAAACACCCGCGGAACGGGGACGGACCGGCCGCGGCCGCCGCTACCACGTCCAGCTCCGCTCAGTGGACCTTGAAGGCATCGAATTCACCTGGGACTACGAGGTGAGCCGCTCCGCGACGTGCAGCCTCTTGAGCGGGTCCGAGGCGAACCTGTGGCGCTGCCTGCAGGCCGAGGGCACCCTCGAGATCGAGGTCGACGACCTCGAGCACCTCGCCATGTTCACCGACGTCTGGGAGGACGTGTTCTGCGACTCCCCGAGGTACCACGACCACCACGGCCTGAAGTACGAGCTCCGCGGCCGCCGCCTCGACAAGGGCGAGACCGTGGTGCTGCGGGGCGAGGACCGCTACCGGCTCGAGGACTGGCACCGCGTCATGAGGACCCACGATCCGCTGGTCCGCGCGCTGATCGACCTGCCGATGAAGATCCGCAAGGACAACACCGTGACCTGGCACGGCTTCCTGCGCGCCCTCGCCACCCGACCGACCCACATCCAGGCGGAACGTGACCTGTGGGCGTCCCTGCCCAAGGGCAACCGCGTGATCGGCCTGGACCGGCTGATGGCCAGGGACCTCCAGGAGCGCCGCTGGGGCGACTACGAGAAGCACCATGACACCTACTCGGTGAGCAAGGTGTGCGAACGCGATTCCCACACCCTGCAGCGTTCCGGACCCCCGTTCGGCCAGCAGGGCTGGTTCGAGCTGCCGTGGGAGGGCCACAGGGGCGCCGGCGCCCTCATGCTGGAGGAACGACACAGGAAGAACGCCTATGACGGGGACGACCACGACTTCACCCGCGAGAGCATCGCGCCGTTCTCCCCGTCCCTGGCCGCGTCCGCGTTCCGGATCTTCGGCGCCGCGACCCTGCGAGACCACGACATGGCGCTCAGCCGCAGGATCTGGGACCTCATGGAGTGGATGTTCGACAGCGACGACGACGTGGTCACCTACCTCGAACAGGAGATCCAGGACAGCGAGGACGAGGAGTACACCCGCAGCGGCCCGAGCCCGGGCAAGGGCGGGAGGTCGTTCGTGCCGTCGTGGTCCGGGTTCCTGTCCCTGCTCGACTCGCTGGAGGCGCGCGTGGTGGCGGAGCGGCTGCTCGCGCGCAAGGTGACCCGGAGCTTCGGGGTCGAGACCTGCATACGCCCGGCGGACCTGGCCGAGCCGTGCTGGGGGCGCACGGACCGCGAAAAAGTCTACCGCAGCTCCACGCGCCACCGGATGATCGGCGGCACCGTGCTCGTGCGCGACGCGCACCTGTACGAGCGGGGCACCCACGACCTGGATCTGCTGAAGGACTGGCCAGGCCGCTCCCTCGGGGACGTGGTGTGCTGCGGGTTCCTGCTGCACGGGTACCACAGTTTCTACGACGTCAGCCCGTCGAAGGGTGGTGGCGAGATCGAGACGTACCTCCCGTTCTCGGCGTCCATCGCGCGCGCCGCGCAGGAGTACTTCGACTCCTCCCGGCTGAAGGATCCTGACCTGAAGGCAAGAGTCGACGAGCTGATGGGCCAGGTCCTGCCCCAGGGCCTGGGCCTGCGGGACCAGATGGACGAGGTGCTGGAGGAGTGGTAGCGATCCGGACGTTCGCCACGCGCTGCTGCTCGTCAAGTCGGACCACGAGCTCCGCCTGTACGAGCACGGGTCCGTGGTGAAGACATACCGCGTGGACCTCGCCCTGCCCGGCGACAAGCGCCAGGAGGGAGACAGCCGGACCCCGGAGGGGCTGTTCTACTCGTGCCGGGAGTTCGACCACAGCCAGTTCGGCGGCGAGGCGATCATCCTCAGCTACCCCAACGACGAGGACGCGATCCGCGGCCTGCGGGACGGGCTGATCTCGCGGTGGGAGCACGACGCGATCCTCCAGGCCCAGGCGCGGCGGGTGTGCCCGCCCCAGACCACCGACCTGGGCAGCTACATCGAGCTGCACGGCAGCGGCACCGGTGGCCGCCTCGACTGGACCCTGGGCTGCGCCGCCCTGACCGACGAGGAGATGGAGGAGGTGTACGAGATCGGGCGCCAGGTGAGGCGGGAACACGGCCGGCCGATCAGGATCGGGATCGTGCACGGGTTCTGAACAGGAAACGCCGCTCGACGGGCCGGACGGGTCGTCCGAGCCTCACCCGCTCTCGTCTATACTCGAAAGGTCACGAGGAGGGGATGACGTGGTCGAAGCCCGCCGGGACCTGCTGCGATGCCGGTGATCCCGAACACACGGGAGAAGTTGCTCCGGGACATCGGGCAACGGGCTGCGCGCATGCGCCGTTCGAAGGGGTGGCAACAGCGCGCCGAGATCGTCTACTGGGGAAACCGGACGTTCATCCACGAGCACATCCGCTGGCGCCTGCTGCTGGGCATGGAGCCCGGCACCATGGAGGACAGCGCGCTGGCCTACCTGATCCACCAGGTCCACCTGTCGAGCCTCTTCTTCTGGAAGAGGAAGCTGCGCCGGATCATGTGGAGGTGCACCGACCACCCGCCAGGCATGTACAAGACGTACCTGTACATCCAGATCGTGTCCTACGAGCAGCCGATGTACGACGATCTGCTGGCCGGGCGGGGCGCAAGGCACCACCGGGGCAAGAAGATGGAGCTCTCCGCCGAGGTGATGTCCAGGAGGCTGGACACCATCAAGAAGCTCCGCGAGCACACGCTCCCCAAGCTCATGCGCGAGGACAAGCCGATGTCACCGGTGGGCCCGTCGAAGGAGTTCGTGCCCGAATGGTGGTCCTTTGCGCGGCCCGAAGCCGCCTTCTACAAGGCCCAGAACCTCGAACCGGACATCCCTCCGCTGGTCGACGTGGCCGCGGCGTACAGCCCCGAGGCGGCCACCCTGCTCAACGAGATCCATGCACTGTCCGAGCGACACACCTTCAGGACCCGGGAAGGCAGATCCTGGCTGCGCCAGGTCGAGGCTCTGGGGCGACGCATCGGAACCACACGGCGCACAGACGGCGCCGCGCCCGCGACTCTCGAGGCGGTGAACCGACTCCGGTCCGCCGTTCACAGCGGGACTGCCGTCCCCAACGCATCGGTTCACGACCGGATCCTCACCCTGCTCGACGAGCTGTGTACATCACTGGGCCCTGCCTCGACGGCTGGCGCCCACCCCGATGACACGCCGTGACCACGCCAGACACGCGTGCCCTGTTCGAACGCATGCTGGCCGGAGAGCCCGTGGGGGATGAGGTGCTCGCGGCGGTCCGCGATTCCCACTGGGCACGCATCGACCTCCAGCGCATGGCCGCAGCCCTGCCCGAGGGCCACGCGCTGACGGACCAGGCCCGCGAGGTGCTCGGCGAGAGCGTGGCCACGAGCCTGTACGGCGACGAGCCCCACCACGAGAAACACGGCCTCGCCCTGGTACGGAGGTTCGAACTCGGCTGCCCGCAGCTACTCCTGCACGCGCTCGCAGCCCGCGGCCACATCCGCGAGGCCGCCCGGTACGGGGGCAACGAGTCGCTGTCCCACCTGCTGCGTTCCCTGGAGAGCTCGAGTATCAGCGGCAACCACATACGCGCCGTGGTGCGGGCGATCCGGGATCTGCCCGACCGCCACCTGACCAGGTACTGGAAGCCGGTCTTCCACACGCGCTTCCGGCTTTGACGGGCTCGTCGGCGATCAGCTGGAGAAGAACCTGTACGGGTACGTGATCTCCTCACCTGCCCACGTCTCGTCGTACAGGAAGCGGTGGATCCTCCGGTGGATGCACCGCGCCAGTTCCTCGTTGCCGGTGTCGTTGTACAGCACCTCGATCTCCCCGGTGCTGCCGTCGGGCTGGATGACCCAGCGCATCTCGATCAACCCCTCGAGGTCGGGATACTCCCGGAGCTGCCGCTCGTAGCAGGCCTTGATCGAGTGGTAGTTCAGCGGCCGGGGCACGTCGTCCCGAAGGCCACTTTGCACCGCATGATCGTCCGTCGACGGATCGACGCCATCGAATTCCTCGAGGCATCCCAACGAGCTCGTGACCACGACGATCCACAACCACCGAATGCAAGTGGACAGGCTCGGTATTCTCATCAATCTCACCTTCCTCGTGTCCAGCGAGAGGAAGAGCAAGAAGCGATCCAGGGCACGTTCCCCGGTGGAACGCTGGAGAACCTGACGACCAGTACGGCGATCGGACGCGAAGGTGAAGCAGTCTGCTGGGAACCCCGGTGTCCGCGCTGGCGTACAGGGCTGGAAGAACACCGTCCGGACCAGCGTACGACTGGGGGACAAGACCGTGGCGCGGCGCAGAGGGGGAGCCACCCAATCCGCACTGTCATGGTGTCGGAGGCCCGGCGGGACGACGGCGTCCTACGACAAGGAGGAGCAGACCGGGTGTCGCTCGGCCTTCCGACGAAGGGAGATGCGGCTTCAGGTAGACTCGCCCCGCCTCAAGGGTGTCGAAGTCCCCGGCCAGAAGGGAATCGTCCATGACCGAGCTCGCCTCGGACTTCGCCGTCCTCTTCGGGTACCGCTGGTACCGAGATTTTCCGGTCACACGAACCGGGCAACTGGACACGGCGAACAGAGCAACGTGGAGCAAGCACGTTGCCAGCGCCGCCGTGGACTGTGCGTCATCGCTGGGCCTGTTCTATCGCGCCGAAGAGCAGAGCCTGACCGATGCGGTCTACCTGGACACCGACGCCCGGACGCTGGCGAAACTCGAATGGGAGTGGCTGGACTGGACCGCTCGACGGGATGGGTGGTGGCACGAATATGAGCAACTCCTGACCTGGGCGAGCGGTGAGGAAGCACCCCCCGGACTGGACCTGCCGTTCGCCGCACTCATCTACTACAGCAGGCGAGACCGTGTGGCGAACGACGAGGACAGCATGCGCGAGGACTGGACACCCGAGATTCCCCTGGTTGGCATCGCGATCACCTATCACGTGGACAGCGGCGTCCGGGAACTGGATCGTCTGCGCATCCAGACCTACGCAGGCCAGCGCAGCCGGCTGGTTGCGGACCGCCCCGCGCTCCCCTGGGAATTCGGCAACCGTCGTTTCTAGCCCGTGACCGGCGGGCGGCCGTGTCCATGTTTCATGACCCGAAACGGGTCAACACGTCCACGTTCTCGGCGGCCTCAGTCAGTCGACTGTGTCAGAGGATCTGGTTCCAGGCGCGCACCTGCTGACAGCACCCACGACTGAGACTCAGCCACGTTCATCACCGGATGCTGGACGCTTTCCAGCGGCAGCCGCGCAAGCGCATCCTCCA
>CAZXHG010000318.1:0-10422 GCA_964639985.1 uncultured Rickettsiales bacterium | reverse complement strand
CGTCGTCGTCGTCGCAGTCCCCGTCGCAGGTGTGCCACCCGTCCCCGTCGAGGTCGTCGAGGTTCAGGGCCGGATCCGCGTCGTCGCAGTCACCCTCGCACGTGTCGGATCCGTCCCAGTCCACGTCCTCGAGGTTGAGGTCCGGATCGGCGTCGTTGCAGTCGCCCTCGCAGGTGCTGTAGCCGTCCGCGTCGAGGTCGGCCTGGTTGAGCCCGGCGTTGGTGTCGTCGCAGTCGCCGTCGCAGAGCCGCTCGCCATCCCCGTCCTCGTCCACCTCGTTGGCCGGGATCACACCGTCGCAGTCGGTGTCCGCGCCATCGCAGATCTCCCACGCGCCCGGGTGGACGTTGGCGTCCTCGTCGTCGCAGTCACCAGCCAGGGCACCGCCCGAGCAGGGCTCGTCCTCGCAGTAGCCGTCACCATCGAAGTCGTGGTGGGGATCGCCGACGAAGTCGTCGGGCCGGTCGATGGGCTCGAGGCAGCCGACGCCCAGCAGCAGACCGCAGCAGAGCCAGGGGAGGAACCGTCGCGCTCGCATCGCCACCTCCTCAGAACCGCCCCGACAGGGTGAATCCGGTACCGGACGGCCGGACCTCGACGGCCACGGAGCCGTCCTCCGAGGCCCGCTGCTGTCCCACCCCGTGGGTCAGCAGGGGGATGCCCACACCCATCACCGCGCCACCGGCGACGAGCAGGGCCCAGCCCGTGTTCGTGTCCGTGCGGTAGCGCTCGTAGTCCTGGACGTAGAGGTCGTGCAGGCCCGCGCTGAGCTGGCCATCGGCCGTGGTCATGGCCGCGGCCGTCTCGCGGCCACGGTCGTAGTTGGTCAGCCCGAGGGTCGCGCCGGTCACGGCCACGGCCGCGCCCACCCCCATCATCACGCCCCCCACGACCTGCACCTTCCGCGCCCGCGCCAGCCTCTTGTCCAGCACCAGCGAGACCCGCGTCCACGAGCGCACGATGTCGTTGTACTGCCACACCTCGTCCGAGGCGCCCTGCTGCAGCACCAGCACCTCGGAGTAGCCCCGCGCCGCGGCCACGGCCACCAGCGCGTCGAATGCCACCGGGTCCTGGTCCGGGATCCCCGCCAGCCCGGCGCGCACGCGCTCCGGACCGACCAGGTGCACCCGCTCGGCCTCGCCGGTGCTCAGGGCCAGCGTGGTCACGCGCCCCGCCTCCCCCCCGACCTGCACCAGGTGCTGCTCTCCGACCAGCACCACCTCGGCCTGGTCGGGTGGGACCTCGCGGCCGTTCACCAGCAAGGGGGCCGGCCGCTCTTCCGTGGACACCACCAGCGTGGTCCGGGAGGACCGCACCGCGTCGGACAGGGCCGTGAGGAACAGCTGCTGGGGCTCGGGCGGGAACGCGTCGTCCCACGCCATCTCGGGCTGCCGCTCCACGGCCTCGCGGAACAGGACCCGCGCGGCGGCCGCGTCCTGGGAGTAGAAGCGGATGATGCCCTGCAGGTAGGGGATGCGGGCCAGCATGGCCGCGGGCACCGGATCGGTCGCCCCGCACAGCCGCTCCTCGATGGTGGTCAACCGCAGGGCCGCGTCGCCGTACTCCAGGGATTGCATCATCCGCTCGACCTGCGCCAGCGCCGTCTCGAGCTCGGCCACCGTCACCGGGTCGGCTCCGCAGTCCACCAGCGACGCGGGCGCGGTCACGGCCCAGGAGCCCGCGCCCTGGTCGAGGAAGGGTTCGACCCCGAGCACGTCGGCCGAGAAGCGGGCACCGAACGATCCCTGCAGCAGGGGCAGGATCTCGGCATCGACCTGCAACGGGTCCACCCTGACCACCACTCGCGCCGGAGCTCCGTCGTCCGCGCGGACCGGCAACACCACTACCAGGGCGATCGCAGCGACCATCAATAGCCCGAATCGGCTCATCCCCACTCCTCCCGGGATCCGGTGCGCAACGGACCCAGAGTGGATTCTTCCACAGCGGGCCGGAGCATTCCCACACGCGACGCTCACACGAAGTGATCGATCGGCTTGATCTCCGGCCGTCTTCGTCGTTGGATCTCCCGGTCCCATTCACGAGGAGATCCCATGTTCGACATGCAGCGCATCGCAACTCTCGTCGCCCTGACCTGTGCCCTGGCCCTGGCCCTGCCCGCCACCGCCAAGAAGGCCAAGGAGCCCGCCGAGCCCGTGGCCGAGGAAGGCGTCAACGAGCAGGAGACCGAGATCCAGCGGGACATCCGCCGACTGCTCGAGGCGTCGGGCGCGGCCGACGCGGGCATGCAGGTGATGGACCAGATGATGGACATGTTCAGCCAGTCCAATCCCATGGTGCCGCCGGAGTTCTGGACCGGGCTGCGCGAGGAGATCGACATGGACGAGTTCGTCGACATGCTGATCCCCGTGTACGAGAAGCACCTCTCCCACGAGGACATCAAGGGGCTGATCGACTTCTACGAGAGCCCCCTGGGCCGCAAGATGGTCGCCACCCAGCCCGCGCTGATGCAGGACTCCATGGCCCTGGGCCAGGAGTGGGGCGCCGACCTGGCCCGCCGCGTGATGGAGAAGATGGGCGATGCGGGGTACTAGGTTTCGGAAGACGCTGCCGTTCCGAGAGTTCGCTTCGCTCTACAACACCGAGGGGTTCAGGCAGGGGTTCTGCTCTTCGGGGTAGTCGACCCTCATCGGCCCCGGCGCGCCTCCGGGTCGTACAGCGTTGGCGCGAGCACGTTGGATCCGAACGCCGAGCCAATCCCACCGCCACGAAACCACCACGCCTCGTCGTTCTCGGATGACGGATGGCCCCGCAAGGGATCGTCGCTGGTCTTCGGATGATCTCGCCCTGGCGATCTCCGCGGATCTACGCCACTTCGAGGCTGAGGGATCCGAATACCACGCCACTGACGGAGCGTCCCAACAGGGCCCGATTCGCAACGCCAGAGCGCCCATCGAATCCGTCAGCCGGGGACGACGAGGCGCCTGAACCACCTCCGTGCGGCGATCCGCCCCCACCGCCCGACCGCCACTCCTTGCCGCGACGCCTCGACGACGCCAACCGCCCCCTCAGTGGTTGTGCAGCGGCTCGAAGAAGAACAGGTACGCGGCCATCGCGTGCCGGTCCGCCGACGTACACCCGTCGAACCGCCCCCGCGAGCTTCCCGAGCCGTTCCTGACCGTGCAGTCGTCCAGCCGCCCGATGCTGCTGCCCGATCCGTTGCGCAGGGTCCCGTCCGAGTCCACCCGGCCGATGCTGGAGCCCGAACCGTTGCGGATCGTGCCGTCCGAGTCCACCCGGCCGATGGAGCTGCCCGACCCGTTGCGCACGCCCCCGCCGTCCTCGATACGGCCGATGCTCGATCCCGACCCGTTGCGCACCGTGCCGTCGGAGTCGATGCGGCCGATGCTCGACCCCGACCCGTTGCGCACGGTCATGGACGACCAGGCCAGGGCGGGCAGCACGACCAGCGCGCACAGCGCGGCGATCAGGGGGACCATCAGGAGCTTGCGCATGGAGACCTCCAGGTGGGGTGAAGGTAGCACGACACCCGGCGGCGCCGGACGCTTCCCTCGCAGCTGTCAGCAGTACGGATCGCGGTTGAACGCCTGCCAGTCCCGCATCAGCCGGGCCCACAGCGCGCGCATCGCCTCGGGCTGGGCACCCTCGTTCCCCTGCTGAGTGCGCAGCAGGTACTTCAACAGGTTCCACGTCAGCGTGAACCGACCACAGGCCATCAGGTCGTCGAGCTGCTGACGGTCCTCGAACCACAGGGTGGTGGGCATGGCCGCGGCCCGGTCGGCCACGGCCGTCAGCTCCTCACTCGGTGCCGGGATGCCCTCCACCGGGGGCGGCGGTGGGTCGCTGCGCAAGGAGACCACCAGGTTGGAGACCCGCTTGTCGTTGTAGGCGGGATCCCGGTAGACCAGCCCGTACACCAGCGACCGGATGCGGCTGGTGAACACGTTGGACGTGATGGCGAACATGCTCCGCGCGCGGATCTCGGCCAGCTCCTGGACCTCCCTCAGCGACAGGCGTCGGAAGGTCCTCCACGACCTCGTCTGCAACACGGGGATCCGCTTGAGCACGTCCCGGTGGGCCTTGACCAGCAGGTACACGAGCCCACCGACCACCAGCCACACCAGCACCAGCGGCACCAGGTAGCCGAAGGTCAGCTGCAGGCCGTCGACCCCGGCCAGGTCCCGCACCAGCAACGCCCCCAGGCACAGCCCGGACACGGCGCAGGCACCGATCACGGCCACGAGCACCCGCACGAGGTTGCCCAGGGTGAGCCAGCCCTCGGTCGGCCCCTCGATGCTGTAGAGATCCTCCTCCTGGCGGTCCACGTCCGAGATCACGAACAGGTCCAGGTCCTCGGGTGAGCGGCCGTCCGCGGCCAGCAGGGCCTCGATCCCCTGGTTGTCGAACACGCCGCCGTCGGACAGCGCGCAGCGGGTGCCCGCCGGGAGATCCGGGGGAGGCTCCCCCTGGGGCCAGGCGAAGTCGCCCGGAAACTCCAGCGGCTCGAATCCACCCGGGAACGCGGACGAGGCCGCCAGCACGTCCCCCAGGCGCACGGCGCCGGCCACCTCCGCGGGCAGGGGGATGCGGCGGCTGCCCATCACCGCGTCTTCCCGGTGACTGCGCTGGAAACGGAACGCCTCGCCGTACCTCAGCTCCGTGGCGTTGAACACCGCCTCCTGGAGCGGGATGTCCGCGTCCTGCAGCTCGGCCAGCCGCCAGGGTCGGCCCTCGTGGGACAGCAACGTCTCGGAGTAGACCTGGGCCAGCGCCGCGATCAGGCTGCGGCGACCGGACGGGATGTCCGATGCGCCCCGCCGCAGCTGTGCGAGGCCCGCGGCGAGCAGGTTCTCCTCGGTCAGGAAGTGCACGAAGCGGTCGCGGGCCTGCTCGAACGGCTCGCCCGTCACCTGGGACATGGCGAACACCAGGCCGGTGAACGTGCCGCCCGAGACCGTCGAGAGCATGGTCACCCGGTCCAGCAGCCCCAGCCGGTGCAGCTGATCCAGCGCGCCGAGGTGGAAGGCTGCTGCACGGTAGCCGCCGCCGGACAAGGCCAGGCCGATGCGGGCGAACCGCTCGCGGATGGCCGGCAGGAAATCTTCGTACTCGTCAGCGACGATCTGTCGCATGCTCCCCCCAAGAAGATCAGTACACGTCCGCGGCGGTCACCATGGTCGCCCCCTGGGACGCCGTGGCACGGTACACCGCGATCACACCGTCACCGTCGATGTCGCACTCGGCGATGGCCTCGAACCCGTCCTCCACCGGGGTGCCGTCGTCGTTGACGAGCCGCACGCTGTACCGGCATCGGACCGTGTCGAAGATCACGGAGGCGCCCACCTGGTCGAAGTCCGCCTTGCCCGGCCCGTCGAACGGGACCGGCTCCACCCCGGGGATCGCCGCGGGCGTGGGCGCGCACGCGACGTACACGTCGTCGGTCGCCATGTGCCCCTGCTCGGCGACGCGCAGCCCGTCGAGCATGGACGGCGCCTCGGCCCGCATCACACGAAGCCGCATCTGCTGCTGCGCCGGCGCCATGCACGTCTGCATGCCCTCGAAGGTGGTCTGCTGCTGCACACACAGCATGATCTCCTTCTCGGACGGGATCGCCCAGCCGTCCACGCACGCCTGGATCATCTCGCTCTTGTACGCCGCCTTGTCCTCGTCGCTGCTCTCCTCGTACTTCCCGGCGATCATCTCGTTGAGCATCATCAGCCCGTGCATGTGATCGAAGAACGTGGTGCACCAGGCCTGGGCATCCTCCTCGGCGAGCGCGGGGGTGGCGACGGTCAGGGCGGTGAGCAGGCAGAGCGGCAGGGTGAGACGGCAGGGCATGGACGACCTCCTCCAGCGACCGATGGTCGCACGGATCGCCCTGCGTTGTCGTGGATGGGCTAGGGGCAGTCGATCGGGCAGGACAGCGAGTCCTCGCCCACGGCCTCGCAGGTGCCGTTGCCGCAGCAGTAGCGCAGGGTCGGCTTGCCGCCGGTGCGGCCGTCGCAGTCCGCCGCGCACGAGTGGCAGTCCTCGCCCGCGTCGCAGGTGCCGTTGCCGCACTGGGAGATCGATCCGCCCCGCGGCGAGGCCGGCGAGGTGGTGGTGAAGTCCGCGGCCGTGTTGCTGTCGACGTAGGGGTCGCCGCGTTCCAGGGAGTCACCGGTGCCGGCCGCGCCGGTCCAGCCCGCGGCAAAGCCCTCCCAGGCCAGGTAGTCGACCTCGCCGACCGTGTCCCACAAGCCCAGCTCGTCGCCGGTGTTGCCCAGGCCCAGGGTGAGCCCCTCCACGTCGGGATCGAGGCCGTACAGCGACGCGAACCCGCCGGCGTCCCGGGCGATGCTCAGGTAGGCGCCCGCCTCGATGGAGGAGCCCCCGGGCAGGTTCCAGGTGTTGACGTTGTCCACCAGGGACCAGCCGTCCAGGGAGACGGCCGCGTCCGTGGGGTTGAACAGGTCCACGAACTCCTCGAGCGCGTCGTCCCCCGGTGTGTCGTAGCCCACCTGGGCGATGACCACGGTGTCGGCCACGCCCCCGCACTGGCCGTCGTCCCCGTCGGTGAGGCCGTCGCAGTCGTCGTCCAGGCCGTTGTCGCAGACCTCGTCCACCGGGTAGACCGCACCAGAGCACGCGTCCCACATCCCGGCCGCACAGGCGCGCGATCCGTACTCGCAGGCGCCCACGTCCGAGTCGCCGCAGGCGCGGGTCTGGCCGGCGGTGCACACGGGCTGGCCGTTGACCGTGTAGGCCACGCCGTCGCCGATCACGGCCAGGTCGCCGTCCAGGTCGGTGCGGTACACGGTGGCCTCGTAGGAGGCGAGCCGGTCGAGCACCACCTGGGCCGGGTGGTCGTAGGGATTGCCGTTGCCCACCGAGATCAGGGCGGTGTACAGGTCCATGCCGTCCAGCAGCACGTCGGTGGAGGAGTCGTCGGCGCCGTGGTGGTGCACCTTGTACACGTCCACCTCGCCCGGATCGAAGCTGGCCTCGCACGACCCCTCGCAGTCGCCGCCGATGAGGAAGGCGAGGTCGTCGTAGGCCAGCCGGATCACCACCGAGTTGTCGTTCTCCTCGGTCGCGCCGGTGTCGCCGTGCAGCACCTCCACCACCATGGAGGGGCCGAGGTCGATCAGGTCGCTGGCCGTGGCCGCCACCCGCCGCCCGTCCGCGGCGATGTCGTAGGCCAGGTACTCGCTGGAGTTGTAGGTGCTGCCGTGATCGAAGCAGGCCACGGTCTGGGGGAAGGCGGTCAGCACCCCGTCCATGCCGCCCACGTGGTCGGCGTGGAAGTGGGTGACCAGGGTGTAGTCCAGCTCGGTGACGCCCAGGCCCAGCAGGTAGGCCTCGATGCTGGCCGCCTGGCTCTGGGTGCCCGCGTCGACCAGCATGGTGAAGCCGTCCGGCGAGATCACCAGGATGGCGTCCCCCTGGCCCACGTCGATGGCGTGCACCTCGAGGTCGCCCGCGGCCACGGAAGGGCAGGCGCAGTGGTCGGAGCAGGCGCCGGGGCAGGCGCCATCCGCGGCCCCGTCGCACTCCTCGTACCCCTCCACCACGCCGTCACCGCAGGTGGCGGTGACGCCCGCATCGCAGGCGCCGGTGTTGAAGGTGCAGTCCACGGCACAGCTCAGCGTGCCGCCGTCGAAGCCCAGGCTCTCGCAGGTCTCCCCGTCGAGGTCGGCGCCATCGCAGTCCTCGCCACCCTTGACCTGGCCGTCCCCGCACACAGGGCGGGCAGCCAGGGCCGGGCCCGCGAATGCGAGCGCGCACAGCAGTACCAGTCCATTCCAGCGGTTCCGCATGATCACCGTCCTTCTCGTCTCCCCCGAAGGTCGACTACGTGACTACGGCCGCTGCTCCCACGGCGGCAAGGGTACACAGATCACGCGGGAGCGCGACGAAAATCGCAGGGCACCCCGCGATCGCGCAACGCAACGGCCACTGTACGCAGCTCCTCGGGCTCGAAGGGCTCCCCCGAGAAATCCGGGTCGAGCAGCCGGCCGGCCACGAAAGGCTGCAGCAGGTATCGCTGGCACCCTTCTACGAGATCGCCGATGGCCAGCAGGTCCTCGTGGTCCAGCACCGGCGCCACCGCGGTCGTCCGGAACTCGTGGGCAACGCCCGAGTCCAGCAGGTCCCGGATCGACCGGCCGATCCGCTCGGGATCGACACCCACGCCCACGACCTCGGCGTACCTCGCCAGCGGCGCCTTCACGTCCATGGCCACGTGGTCGACCAGACCTGCGTCCAGCAGCGCAGCCAGCCGGTCGGGCTGCGTGCCGTTGGTGTCCAGCTTGGTCTCGAAGCCCAGCGCCCCCACCTCGCCGAGGAAGCCCGCCAGGTCCGGCTGCAGCAGCGGCTCCCCGCCGGTCACCACCACCCCGTCCAGTTGCCCCTGCCGCTTGTGCAGGAAGGCCATCACCTCCTCGACCGGCAGGTCGGGTCCGTCGCCGGTCACCAGGTCGGGGTTGTGGCAGAAGGGGCAGCGCAGGTCGCAGCCGCGGGTGTAGACCACGGCCGCGATCCGGCCGGGGAAGTCGGAGAAGGACGTCTTGAGCAGGCCGCCGAGGCGCAAGGATGCGTCTGCCGCCACTGGCGGCTAGCCGTCCACGCTGAACGAGCAGCGGTGCTCGTACTCCTCGGCCTTGCCCTCGTTCCAGTGGTCCACGGGCCGCAGGTAGCCCACCACCCGCGAGTACACCTCGGTCCGCTCGCCACAGCTCGGGCACAGCTTGTGCTCGCCGGCGTGGTAGCCGTGCTCCGGGCACACGCTGAACGTGGGCGAGTAGGTGAAGTACGGCATGCGGTACTGGCCGCAGACCTTCTTGACGAACGCCTTGACCGTGTTCGCGTCGGCCTGGGCCTCGCCGCTGAACACGTGCAGCACGGTGCCGCCGGTGTACTTGGTCTGCAGCTCGTCCTGCTGATCCATCACCTCGAAGACGTCGTCGGAGAAGTCCACTGGCAGCTGCGTGGAGTTGGTGTAGTACGGCTTGCCGTCCGCGTCGGGGTTGCCGCTGCGGATGTCGCCGAAGCGGCGGCGGTCGAGCCGCGCCAGCCGGTAGCCGGTGCCCTCCGCGGGCGTGGCCTCGAGGTTGTACAGGTGGCCGGTCTCCTCCTGGTAGCGGGTGAGCCGGTCGCGCATGGTGTCCAGCACGCGCAGGGAAAACTCGCGGCCCTGGGGATCGGCGATGCTGACGCCGAACAGGTTGAGGCAAGCCTCGTTCATGCCCACCAGGCCGATGGTGGAGAAGTGGTTGGTCCAGTAGTCGCCGTGCCGGGCCTTCATGTCCCGCAGGAAGAACCGCGTGTAGGGGTACAGCCGCTCCTCGGTGAACTGCTCCAGCGCCTTGCGCTTGATCTCCAGGCTCTGCCGCGCCAGCTCCATCAGGTGGTCGAGCCGGTCGAGGAAGTCCTCTTCGTGGTCGGCGACGTGGCCCAGCCGGGCCATGTTGACCGTGACCACCCCCACCGATCCGGTCAGCGGGTTGGCGCCGAACAGGCCACCGCCGCGGCTCTCGAGCTTGCGCAGGTCCAGCCGCAGCCGGCAGCACATGGAGCGGGCGTCCTCGGGGGACAGGTCCGAGTTGACGAAGTTGGCGAAGTACGGCAGCCCGTAGCGCGCCGTGGCCTCCCACAGGCCGTCGAGCTCGGGGGCGTCCCAGTCGAAGTCCGGGCCCACGTTGACCGTGGGGATGGGGAAGGTGAACACCCGGCCGCGCGCGTCGCCCTCGGTCAGCACGTCGAACAGGGCGCGGTTGAGGATGTTCATCTCCTCCTGGAAGTCGGAGTAGGTCTCCTCCATGCGCTCGCCGCCGATGATCACCGGCTCGTCCGCGTAGTTGGGGGAGACCTTCAGGTCCAGGGTCAGGTTGGTGAACGGGGTCTGGAAGCCGACCCGCGTGGGCACGTTGCAGTTGAAGATGAACTCCTGGACCGCCTGGCGGACCTCGTCCTCGGACAGGCCGTCGTAGCGGATGAACGGCGCCAGCAGCGTGTCGAAGCTGGAGAACGCCTGCGCCCCGGCCGCCTCGCCCTGCAGCGTGTAGAAGAAGTTCACCACCTGCAGCAGGGCCGTGCGCAGGTGCCTGGCCGGCTTGCTCTCGGACTTGCCCGGCGCGCCGCGGAAGCCCTGCAGCAGCAGGTCGCGCAGGTCCCAGCCCACGCAGTACACCGACAGGAAGTTCAGGTCGTGGATGTGGAAGTCGCCCTCCACGTGGGCCCGGCGCACGGCCTTGGGGTAGACCTTGTTCAGCCAGTAGACCTTGGAGATCTCCGAGGCGATGTAGTTGTTCAGCCCCTGCAGCGAGTAGCCCATGTTGGAGTTCTCGCTGACCTTCCAGTCCGAGCGCTCCAGGTACTTGTCGACCAGGTCCACGTCGGCCATGGACACGATCTCGCGCATGCGGGCGTGCTGCTCGCGATAGATGATGTACGCGCGAGCGG
>CAZXHG010000317.1:0-10433 GCA_964639985.1 uncultured Rickettsiales bacterium | reverse complement strand
GAGCCAGGGATTGGAACCGAACCGGATCGGAGCCAGGGATTGGAACCGAACCGGATCGGAGCCAGGGATTGGAACCGAACCGGAACGGAGTCGGGGTCGGGACCGAACCGGAACGGAGCCTGGGGTCGGGACCGAACCGGATCGGAGCCGGTGGAAGGGAATCGCCCCGGTGCCACGGGGCGGTGCGCACCGCGAACGAGATCAGGGATCGCTGCGCAAGAACGCCTGGATCTCCGCCACCGGGTTCCTCGACCGCAACGACTCCGGATGCCCATCCGTCCAGTACTGCGGCAGCAGCGCGGCATACCGCGGCTGCAGGAAGCGGCGGCCGATGAGGAGGATGGCGCCGCGGTCGGTGTCCGAGCGGATCAGGCGGCCGGCGGCCTGGATCACGCGGCGCATGCCCGGCACCAGGAAGGCGTAGCCGAAGCCGTCGCCGTAGGCGCGCTGGTACCAGCCCTTGAGCAGCTCGCGCTCGGGCTCCACCTGGGGCAGGCCCGGGGAGACCACGATCACGCACGACAGCATCTCGCCCGGGTAGTCCACACCCTCGGCGAACACGCCGCCGAGCACGCCCAGCAGGAGGACGGGCTCGCCGCCGCGCAGCAGTTCCAGCACCTCGAGGTGCTGCTGGCGGTCGCCCACCCGCTGCACCTCCACCCGGTGGTCGGGCGCGTGCACCCGCCGGGCGATCTCCGACAGGAAGGCGTACGAGGGGAACAGGGCCAGCGCGTTGCGGCCGGGCAGGGCCGCCTGCTGCACCGTGCGCGCCACGTCGTCCCAGTGCCGCTGTCGGCCCTGCCAGGTGGTGTCCACCCGGTCGTCCACCAGCACCAGGCAGTTCTCGGGTGGGAAGGGCGGCGGCAGCGACAGGGTGTCCGTGCCGTCCGGGTCGAAGCCCAGCAGGTCCTGGTAGAACCCGAACGGCTCGAGCGTGGCCGACATGGCCACCACCCCGGCCGAGCCCTCGAACACGTCCGCCAGGAACTTCGAGGCGTCCAGGCACAGGATCTTGAGGGCCTCGCCGTGCTCGTCCCGCACGGCCAGCTGCACGAACGGATCGTCGTGCAGCAGCAGGATGCGGTGGAAGTGGGTCAACTCGAAGTACAGGCCCATGACCGCGTCCGCGCCCCCGTACAGCTCCTGCTCCCGCCGGAACTGGGCGTAGCGCAGCATCAGCGGGTCCAGCGTGCGGCGCGCCTCGCCCAGGGGATCGGGATCGATGTCCGCGAACACGGTGGAGCGGTCGGTCCCGCCGAACGCCTCGTCCACCATGTCCTGCAGCGCGTCCTGCAGGTCCTGCAGCGCGTCCTGCAGCTGCATGAACAGGGTGGTGGAGCGCGCGCCGAGCTCGTCCAGGGCCTCGCGCACGTGGGCCAGCGACAGGGAAGGGGAGTAGTACTCGCGCGCCCGATCGACCAGGTTGTGCGCCTCGTCGATCACCAGGATCGAGTCCTCGAGCGTGCCGTCCCCGACCACCGCGTCGAGGCCGATGCGGGGGTCGAACACGTAGTTGTAGTCGCAGACCACCAGCTCCACGTCAGCCAGCAGGTCCAGGGACAGCTCGAACGGGCACAGCTCGTGGTCGCGGCCCACGGCGAAAACCTCGTCCGGGTCGATGTGCGGCCCGGCGGCCAGGATCTGCGCCAGCACGTCCCCGCTGTCCCGCCGCCGCAGGTACGACGCGGCAAAGGGGCAGACGTCCTCGTGGCAGATCTGCTCGTCGTTGGCACACATCGCGGACTTGGCCCGCAGCTGGATGCTGTGCCAGGGGCCGGCCGGCGGCTGCATGCCCCGCGCCGTGCGCACGGCCATCTCCTGCTGCAGGGTTTTGGCCGTGAGGAACACCGCCCGCTTGCCGGACGTGAGCGCGTGGCGCAGGGCCGGGTGCAGCGCGGCCGCGGTCTTGCCCACCCCCGTCGGCGCGGCCACCAGCAGGTGGCGCTCGCCGAACAGGGCGTCCGTGACGGCCTCCATCATCGGCTCCTGGGCCGGCCGCACCGCCTCGTGGGGGAACGGCAGCACCTCACCCGCGGCCGCGCACGCGGCCCGGTGCTCGGCCCGCGCCCGCTGCTGGGCCACCAGCCATGCCACCCGCCGCCGCAGCCAGGACTGCACGCCGGCGGGTGCCCAGTCCACCTCCTCGGAGCGAGAACGGCCGTCGAACACGTCCACCAGGGTCAGCAGCGCGCGGATCGGGGGACGGTCACCGCTGAGCAGGTGCGCGTACAGCCGCAGCTGCTGGCGGTACTGCTCGATGCGGTCGTCGCGCACCGTGCCGAACAGGTCGCGCCCCATGTGCACGGTCTTGATCTCCTCGACCTCGACCGGCTCGTCCCCCTCGGCCAGCACCACGCCGTCGGCGCGGCCGGTCAGCTCCACGGTCCAGCCGTCGAGCTCGAGCCTGCCGCCCACCGGGTACTCGGGCTGGTAGCCGACCACCTCGGCCACCCGCTCGGCCTGGATCACCTGGTGACCGCGCTGGCCCAGCCACAGGCGTGCCAGCCCGCCCCCGGCCAGGCCGATGTCCCGGCCGCGGGCCGTGCGAACGATCTCGCCGATGGGGGCGGAGAGGAACTGCGCGTCGAGGTCGATGCGGATCGGCACGCGCGGAGGGTAGCGCGGCTATCCTGCCAGGGCCAGCGCCTCTCGGACGCTGTCTTCGAGCTCGGGGAAATCCCGGCGGAAGTCGGGCTGTGGCCCCGCGATCTGCGGGGTGGACAGCCGGTCGAGCACCCCCAGGTACTCGGCGTGGTTGCGCCGCCAGTCCCTGGCCAGCTTGTGCGCGTACAGCACCAGGGCCACGCCCCACAGCCGGCCGCGCAGCAGCCGCCGGAACGCCTCGCCCAGGGAGTAGAACCGCTCGTGGCCTTCGCACTGCCAGCGCTGGAGCTCCGCCGGGGTCACGTGGTCGGGTCGGAAGCACACGTGGTGCGCGTCGTACAGGGACCAGTCCCGCAGCATGATGCGGCCCGAGGCCTCCATCTCTCGGTGCGTGCGGCTGCCCGGCAGGGGCGTCAGGATCAGGAACTGCACCGAGAACAGCCTGTGCTTGCGCGCGAACGCCACCGTGCGCGTCATGGTGTCGTGGCTGTCGGTGTCGAAGCCGAACACGAACATGCCGTGCACGGAGATTCCGCGGGATGTGAGGCGGGTCAGGTGCTCGGACACCCGCTGCAGGTCCTGGCGCTTGCCCGCGGACTCCAGGCTCTCCTGGTTGACCGACTCCAGGCCGATGAACACCGTGTTGCAGCCCGCGGCCTTCATCTCGTCGAGCAGGGCCTCGTCCCGGGCCACGTCCGCCCGTACCTGGGCCGACCATTTGGGTCGATGCGGCAGTGTGCGGAACCCGGCCAGCAGCTCCCGCATCCGCCGGGGGCTGGCCGCGAAGTTGTCGTCGTAGATGAAGTACACGGTCTTGCGGATGTCGTACTTCTTCATCTCGGCCAGCACCCGCTCCACGGAGCGGTACCGCATCTTGCGGCCGAAGGTGGTGGTCACCGAGCAGAACGAGCAGTCGTGGGGGCAGCCCCGCGACGTCATGATGGGCACGATCCGGCGCCGGCCGAACAGGGGGGGCGCGCCCCGGAATCCCTGCACGATGCTCATGTCCGGGTCGGGGAAGCGGTCCAGGTCCGGCTCCAGCGGGGCCAGGGCGTTGTGCTTGACCACGCCCTCATCCCGCCAGCTCAGGTTGTTGACCAGCCCCAGGTCACCGCCGTGGCTCAGCGTCTCGATCAGCCGGGGGAGGGCGCGCTCGCCCTCGCCGCGGACCACGTAGTCGCAGTGCTCGATGGCCTCGTCGGCCATGTGGGTCACGTGAGGGCCCCCCATCACCACCGGGATCCCGTGCGCTCGCAGCTGGTCGGCGATGGCGTACGAGCGGCCGGCCGTGGAGCTGATGGCGGACAGACCCACCAGGTCGGCGCCGACCAGCGTGTCGAAGTCGAGCTCCTGCACGTCCTCGACCATCACGGTCACGTCGTGGCCCAGGTCGCGCAGGATCGTGCCCAGCAGCACCACCCCCAGGCGGGGCAGCGCGAACCGGCTGAAGATGTGCAGGTCGGCCGGGCTGGGTTCCACCAGCACGACCTTGCGGATGTCACGGGAGGGGGAATGACTCATCGACGACCTCCGGGTGCAGAGGCCCGTCCATCGAGCCTCAGGACCCAGGGTGGTCAACGAATGTCATCGCTGTTTCATGGATTACCGAAAAAACAGAGGCCCTATGCAAGCATGGGGCCTCGATTTCAAGGCACGAACCGATATCCAATCCCCCGCACCGTCTTGAGATGCCGCGGATGCTCCAGGTCCTCCCGCAGCTTCTTGCGCAGGTTGCTCACGAAGTTGTCCACGGTCCTGTCCGTGCCCTCGTAGTCGTGCCCCCACACGTTGACCAGGATCTGCTCGCGGCTCACCACCCGCTCCGGCCGCTCCATGAAGAACAGCAGCAGGTCGAACTCCCGGGACGTCAGGTCCACGGCCTCGCCATCGACCTCCACGTATCGCTTGTCCCGCAGCAGCTCGATGTTGCCCGCCCGCAGCACGTCGTCGTCGTCGCCGTTGGGCCCCAGCGAGGCCGTGCGTAGCGCGGCCCGCACCCGCGCCTGCAGCTCGGCCACGCTGAACGGCTTGGTCACGTAGTCGTTGGCGCCCAGGTCCAGCCCACGCACCTTGTCCGTCTCCGAGCCCAGCGCGGTCAGCACCACCACGGGCAGGGTCGGGTCGCTCTCCCGGATCTGGCGCAGGATCTCCAGCCCGTCCACGCCGGGCAACATCAGGTCCAGCACCAGCAGGTCGGGCCGCTTGCGCGCCAGCTCGGCCAGGCCGGCGTGGCCGTCCGTGGCGGTGCGCACCGAGTAGCCCACCTTGCTCAGGTTCATCCGCAATCCCAGCAGGATCGACGGGTCGTCCTCGATCACCAGGATGTTCGCGCTCATCCGGGCGGTACCTCCAGCGCGGCTGCCGCATCGGGCAGCGCAGGCAGGTCGACGGTGAAGCAGGCGCCCTCGCCGGGCGTGCTGCGCAGGCGGATGCGGCCCTTGTGGGCCCTGATCACGAGCGAGGCCATGGCCAGACCCAGGCCGCTGCCCTTGGCCTGTGACTCCACCTGGGCCGTGCCGCGGTAGAACCGCTCGAACACCCGCCGCTGTTCCCCGCGGGGGATCCCGTCCCCGCGGTCCTCGATATCGATCATCGCCCGCTTCTTCTCCGGGCGAACGCGCACGACCAGCACACCCCCGGCCGCCCCGTACTTGATGCCGTTGCTCATCAGGTTCAGCAGGGTCTCGACCAGGGCGTCGCGGTCGGCCATCACGGCCGGGGACTGCTCGGGCAGGTCCAGCTCCAGCTCGAGCCCGCTGGCCCGCAGCTGCGGCTCGAGCTGGGCCACGGCCTCACCCACCAGCGTGGCGCACGACTCGGGCAGCATGCGGTACGTGCGTCGGCCCGACTCCATGCGCCCCCAGCTGAGCAGCCGCTCGATCATGGTGGTCAGGCGGGACGTCTCCGTGGAGATCACGTCCAGGCACATCGCCCGCTCCTCCGGGTCGTGCACCGCGCCGTCCTCCAGCGTGTCCACGAACATCCGGATCGAGGCCAGCGGCGTGCGTAGCTCGTGGGACACCTTGGCCACGAAGTCGGTCTGCAGCTTGGCCTTGCGCGCCTGCGCGCGCATCACGGCTCCGCCGATCAGCCCACCGGTGAGCACGGCCACCGAGAAGATCAGGATCAGCACACCGAACACGATGTCGAACCCGGCGCGCTGGAACACGAGGATCAGGATCCCCACGGAGGACAGCACTGCCGTGGGCAGGAACGAGAACGTGACGATGGCGAGGTTGCGGCGCACCGGGATCAGTCTTGCCGCAGGGCGCTCAGCTGCGTCAACTGTTTGGGTGACGTGGTGCCGGAGGTGGGGATCGAACCCACACGGCCCGAAGGCCACCGGATTTTGAGTCCGGCACGTCTACCAATTCCATCACTCCGGCACGGCCATGGAATGCGCCGGCAATGTATAGCTGCAGTTCCGGGGAAGGTAAAGCCGCGGTGTGATCACATCTGGTGGACGGCGCTGCGGCCGTTGCGGCCGTTGCGGCCGTTGGTGTTCACCCTGCGCGCCACGAACCGGGCCATCCAGTTGCTGGCCTGGTCCATCTGGAACTCGTCGAACCCACCCCGGCACAGGTCGCGGCCGAACTCGTTGACGTCCGTGAACTGCACACCCATGGAGTCCACGAACTTCTGCTGCTGCGCCGCGATCTGCGGCAAGATCGAGCGTGCCAGCGTGACGCCCACCATCACGCCGCCCGGCTTGAGGCAGCGCGACACCCGCTCCACGAAGCTCACGGGCCGGTCCCGGCCGTGCAGCACGCCGAACAGGATCAGCCGGTCGATGGAGCGGGGCCGCACCGGCGGCGCGGCCAGGTCGCCCCGGACCAGCACCACGTTGTGCAGGCCCTCGGCCATGGCGTGCTCTCTCGCGGCCTTGATCTGGTCCTCGTCCGACTCCATGGCGATGAGCGCGCCCGGGTAGATGGCGTTGGCCAGCGGCTGCAGGATCTCGCCCGCCCCGCATCCCAGCAACAGCACGTTCTGTGCGGGCGATGGGTCCAGCCACGACAGCAAGGCGTAGATCTCGTCGCCGAACGTGCGACTGGAGTTGCGCGCCATGCTCAGCGTGGCGTGCAGCAGGCCGGGGAAGGTTACCTCGTTCGGGCCCAGCCGAAACCGGCGCGGGATCGGGGTGGTGCGGTCGTTGGTCAGCTCGATGACCCCATCGCGCCACGGGGCTGGTTGCTTGCACGCGATGCAGCGCATGTCGCGCGCCTGCGCGGGCGAGATGCCCGCGTCCACGGCCATGGCCGGTACGAGCCAGTCCCCACACGCGGGGCAGTATAGCCGCGCCAGGGCCTGTTCCTCGCTGGGATCCGGTGCCAGGTTCATCCGTGCCTCGTGCCGCCCGCCCGTTCCCGCCGACATCCCACCGGTCGGGCGACTCCTGATTTTAACACCGCGGTGGTGGTGTTGACAGCTGGACGCGCTGTGCTATCTTCCCGCCCCGCTGCGAGGAAGACGATGACAGACGACCCGTTCAAGGAGATGACGCAGGGGTGGTTCGACACCCTCAAGGACGTCTACCGCAAGACCGCGGACGACGTGGTCGCGGGCGCCAGGGTCACCCGCACCCGCATCGACGTGTTCCAGCTGCGCCGCGACCGCGACCACTTCGTGGCCGAGCTCGGTGAGGCGGCCTACCAGCTGCTGAGCCAGGGTGTCGTGGACCACCCGGACCTGCGGGTGGCGTACGAGCGCGTGCGCACCATCGAGGACCGCATCGCCGAGTACGAGGCGGAGATCGTGCATACGGGCGACGCGGTGGTGGCCGAGGCAGTGGAGCCGGAGCCGGAGCCCGAGCCGGAGCCGAAGCCCAAGAAGAAGGCCGCGCCGAAGAAGAAGGCCGCGCCAAAGAAGAAGACTGCGGCGAAGAAGAGCACGCAGAAAGCCGCGAAAAAGCCGGCGAAGAAGCCTTCTGCGAAGAAGAGCGAGAAATCTGCCGCAAAGTCTGGTAAGAACACCAAGCGCTCGGCCGGAAAGGCGTCCAGCAAGCCTTCTGGCAAGCCATCGGCGAGGAAGAAATCAGGAGGGAAGAAGACCCTCTAGGAGGTAAGGGGCGGTAGCTCAGCTGGGAGAGCACATGACTGGCAGTCATGAGGTCCAGGGTTCGATCCCCTGTCGCTCCACCACATAAAACGTAGCAACGGCGGGCAGTTAGCCTGCCGTTGCTCGTTCTGGGCTGCCTGCCTTGCGGCGTGCTGACGTGCAGCTGACGTACCTTGGAAGTGGTTCGCGTCGTGCCGGTGGTCCGACGCGTGTTGGCCCGTCGGTTCGAGAGACTACGGCTACGGCTCCCCTCCACCCCGACAGCCACTGACGCCCGCACCTGCCATGCTCACCGTGGGAGGCCCCCATGCCGTTCATCAAGTGGCGCCTGCAGTTGCGGGACGCGATCGCTGCCGGGGAGAAGCTCACTCACCGGATCAGCATGGACGGCCGAGATCTGCGCGGGATGGATCTCAGCGGTCTCGACCTGACGCGCTCGATGATGCAGCGCTGCGACCTGCGCGGCGTCAGCCTCCGGCGGGCCTACCTGACCGGCTCGAACCTGTCGGGCTCGGACCTGCGCGATGCGGACCTCCGCGGTGCGGACCTCACCAACCTCGTACTGGACGAGGTGGACCTACGTGGTGCGGACCTGACCGGGGCGGACTTGCGGGTCGCGGACTTCTCCAAGGCGAGGCTGGAAGGCACTCGACTGGCCAGCGTGATGGTCGACCGCTGGACCGAAGGCTTGCCCATGGACCAGGGCGTCTGCGTGGCGCCCTGTCGGTTCACGTTCCCGGTGGTCGACGCTGACCCTGAGTGGGATGGTAGTGCTAGACGCACAGCGCGTGGGCAAACGCGGATCAGTTGAGGGAGCCAGGGTGTCGAGTGCCTGTTCACAACCTCCGATCACACGAAGCGGTTGCGGCTCTCGTTGGAACTAGATGGAGGACTCCGGCGTACGGAAACGGAGTCGTAGTTCAGCAGGGAAAGGTCAGGGGGAAGATCGGTGGCCGCCGGCCAGGGGAACGATGACCGAAGGGCGTGTGGCGGAGAGCCGGGATCATCATGTCCCTTGCGGTATCGGAAGCCTCCAGCTACCTTTGAATGAATCGCGTTCAGGCAGTTCGAGCGGGGCGAAGGGCGAGGCGTGGTTTCAGGAAAACCACCGAAATACATTAGGGAAATCGACCCATTGGTCGGCTTCTCAACGCTGTGGTACCATCGCCCGCATGCTGGGAATCGGAGGGGACGGAAGTATCGCTGTCGGGCTAGGCCTGACCATCATCTTCACCATCTGTCCGTCGCTGATCCTCTGGCTACTGTCGGAGGAGGTCGAGCGCCTTCACGTCACCGAACGGATCCGAACCCACCGAAGTCGACGCACAAGGTTGATCATGCGGCTGGCCGCTCCCCTTCGATCCGACGATGGGATGACGGGGCCAACCCTAGCTCTCACGAGCTGCGGTCTGATCCTGGCTGGAATCATCGCGTTGGTCGGGGGGGCGGAGACCCTGGCGCCCGAGGAGGTCGGCCTGGGGCTGTCGATCGGAGCATCTTCGCTCACGATCTGCATGTCCGAGTACCTGATGACGAGCCGCGTTCTCCGTCGGTTGCCGGCGATACAAACGCAGAATCGCCGATTTCGGCGAGGTTCGCTTCCAGCCCTGGAGCAACGTCTTCGGCTGGTGAGGAATGGAATAAACCACCGCGGCACAGTGTGCCTTTGCCTTGGCTGCTACGCAGCGGTGGCGTTGACTTTTATGGCCTCGGGAACGTAAAGAACGCTCGCGCAGCCGTAGTTGTGGTCACGACGTTGGCTGGAGTAGCTGGGAGCACCGATGTGGGTTGCAGTGCTGGCGTCCGTTGCCATTCTCGGCGCAGCAGCCGTCTACTTGGCGGCACTGCACTGGATTGGTCGTTCGGACCGCGCCTCGTTCGAGGAAGAGATTCGATCGGTCATCGATTCCAACGCACACACGTCCGGGGACGGCGAAGCCCCCGATGACCAAGGTGATCAACCACCTCCCGAATCACCGAAGCGTGACTCCGAGGGCGGGATGACGAAGGGAGGAGCTTTGCTTTCGCCCAAGGCCAAAGCGGCGCTCGTTGCTGGGGCTGCCTTCGTCATCGTTCTCTACGCCGCGGTCGTGTGGCTCGCCGCGAAGGAACAGAAGAAGGAAGACGTCTCTGCGATGGCCGAACGTGTCGCCGAATCCGACGTCATGGAGTTCGGGTGGGCTCAGGCATCGCGTGATGCCTCCATGTCCCTGGATGTAGCTTGGGGCCACCCGGAGCCCAATCGATGCCTAGTTGTAGAGTCAGTGGACCAGACGAGTCGCTTCCACGTAGTTGATGGAGATTTGACTGCCGATGTTGACACCGTCCTGCGGGGGCGGTTCGCCCCGAACGACGCCGAGCGGTGCAGCGAAGGAGAGTCACCACGGCTGCAGATTGAGATAGGCGTCCATGAGAAGGAAGACGACCTGTCAATTCGGGTCACTGATGGCGTGTCTGGGGCCAAGTTGCAGCACAAGGGGACCGAACCGGGATCGTGGCAAGTGATCGAGAAGGATCAGGAGATCGATGGACCGGAAAGCGTGACGATCATCGAAATCGCACCGGATCCCCAGTTGCTCAACGACTCCGGGGAGTTCGTCATCGAGGTGGTGCACACCATCCCCGGCGGTTTCGAGAAAAACGCCCTCCGTCGCGCCTACTTCGCTCCGTGTGACTTCGGTGAGCAAACCCTGCAATCGCTTTCTGTCCGCCTCGAATGGCCCATGGCTTTCGATACGAGCGAAATACTCTACTCGCGGCTGATGCCCCTC
>CAZXHG010000316.1:0-10471 GCA_964639985.1 uncultured Rickettsiales bacterium | reverse complement strand
GCCTTCTGCTCGATGGAGATGGTCGGGGTCAGCCCGCGGATGGTGTCGTAGCGGGGCTTCTCCATCTGGCCGAGGAACTGGCGGGCGTAGGCGGAGAGGGACTCCACGTAGCGCCGCTGACCCTCGGCGTACAGGGTGTCGAAGGCCAGGGAGGACTTGCCCGATCCGGACACGCCGGTGAACACGACCAGCCGCTTCTTCGGAACGTCGACGTCGACGCCACGCAGGTTGTGCTCGCGCGCGCCGCGGATCTGGATTTCATCGAGTTCCATGGAGGGTGCCTGCTGAACGTTTGTCCAGTTATAGGGCTGCCCCCGTCAGCTGTCAATCGGGCGCTGCCAGAAGGGGAAGAAGTTGTACCACTGGTACGGATAGCGGCGGGCTTGCTGCTCCAGCCGGTCGGCGTACCAGGTCAGCCACTCGCGGAGCTGCTCGTCGCGGGGCCGCTTGCGATCGAAGCGGAAGGTGCGCGGCTCCTCGATGATGATGCGGTACGTCCGGCCGCCCTCCTTCATGCAGAACACCAGCACGACCGGTGCGCCCGTGGCCGCAGCCACGGACAGCGGGCCGGTGGGGAAGCGCGCGGGCGCGCCGAGGAAGTCGATCTCCAGGTGGTTGTCGTCGAACACGCGGTCGGACTTCATGGCCACGAGCCGGCCGTCGCGGATCGAGCGGAGCAGGTCCAGCGACGCCATGGAAGAGCCGTCCAGGCGGATCACCGGCGGGAAGACCGCGTCCCCGCGGGCCTCCAGCCACTGCTGCATGTCCTCGGCCATGGGATCGGCCATCACCTGCACCATGCTGTCGGTGCCGAGCACGGCGCCGGCGACCTCGATGTTGCCGAGGTGGGACCCCAGCAGGATCATGCCCTGTTTCTCGCGTAGTGCGGCCTTGACCGGCTCGACGTCCTCCTCGATCCAGCGAAAGACGCCCGGCCCCCGGCCGAGCAGCAGGGCGCGGTCGATCAGGGAGGCGGCGAAGTTGAACACGTGCCGGAAGGTGCGGGCGAGGCGCACCGGCCAGGGCGCCGGACCGAGCACGCGGGTGAGGTACTCGGCCGAGGCGCGGCGCGCCTCGCCGGCGGTCAGCACGTAGTACAGCAGGGCCGGGCCGGTGCAGAAGTAGCTCAGCACCCGGCCGACCACGCGGGAGAAGTGGAAGTAGAACACGAACATCGCCAGGCCACCGCGGCTGCGTCCCCAGCTGCGGCCCTGCGTCTCCTGCTCGTGTGCTCCACCTGCCATTCGAAGCGGCGATCCTCGACCCGCACCACCCTGCAGTCAAGATCCTGCCTCCAACCCCAGCCCCGAACTGCATCGGCCGGGGTCAGGCCGAGACTTGCTCGCGGCTCCCTCGGATATCCGTGGGACGCGTCGAAGATCGGGGGTCGCAGCTCCCAAGTATCGAACTGACCCCAGCGGAGGCGGTTCAGGCAGGGGTTGGTGGTGGTGGCGAGGCGTGCGGGTGATTCGGATCCACAGCCCCCTTGCATCCCCCGGCAGGTAGTCCGACTGTACGAAGACGAAACCGAGCCCGCGTGTCATGATGACCCTCGTGAACAAGCTCCGCCGAGCCCTGGTCACGGTGTGCCTCTACCACCATGTGCTGCACTGGGGGTTGTGGGTATTCCTGAGCGGACTGCTCGCCCACCTCCCCACCCGCTGGTGGGACGAGCGGCGGCGCATCCCCCAGCACTGCGCGGTGCTGTTCTGGGGCAAGCTCCAGTTCTGGAGCAACCCCTTCTGGCGCATCCGGGTCGAGGGCCGCGAGAACATCGGCGACGGCCCCTACCTGGTGTGTTGCAACCACCAGTCGCTGGTGGACTCGATGGCCATGCTGATGATCGGCCACCAGGTGAAGTTCATCAGCCACGCCAAGGTGTTCAAGGCCGGGCTGCTGGGGCCGTACATGCGGCTGTGCGGGTACGTGTCGGTGGATCCGCGCAATCCGTTCCCCGCCCCGGACGTGGCGCGCAACATCAAGCGCTGGTGGGACCTGGGCGAGAGCATCTGCCTGTACCCGGAGGGGACGCGCTCCCTCGACGGGGAGGTGCAGCCGTTCAAGGTGGGAGGCTTCCGGCTGGCGAGGAACCACGGCGTGCCGATCCTGCCCGTGGCCATCGACGGCACCCATGGGATCCTGCCCAAGGGCGCGGCCACCTTCCGCAACGGGCTCTTCCACCCGATCCGCGTGCGTATCCTGTCGCCGATCCATCCCGACACGTTCGAGGGCGACCCCATCGCCCTGAGCAAGCACACCCACGACGTGATCGAGGCCAGCCTGGACGAGCTGCGGGGACGCCCTCCGCGGGCGGTCAGCGAGTCGCCGGGGTCGGATCCGGCGGCGGCGTCGGCCTGAAGCGCCCTCCCACCACCCGCTCGATCCCGGCGAGGTCCTCGTGGCGGGCCAGGTCCGTGAGGCCAGCGTCGGCCAGGATCCCCTGCACCGCCTCGGCCTGGCCCATGCCGACCTCCACGAACACGGCCGCGCCCGGGGCGAGCCAGCGGTCGAAGCCGGCGGCGATGCGGCGGTAGGCGTCGAGGGTGCCGCCCGGGGCGACCAGCGCCTCGCGGGGCTCGTACCCGCGGATCTCGGGGGCCAGCCCCTCGTACTCCTCGGCCGACACGTACGGGGGGTTGGTCACCAGCACGTCGATCCCTCCCACGAAGCGGTCGGGCAGGCGCTCGTACCAGTCGCTGCGCACCACGCCCACGCGTTCGGCCACGCCGTGGCGCTTCGCGTTGGCACGGGTGGCGGCGATGGCGTCGGGGCTGAGGTCGACGGCGAGCACACGCGCATCGCTGTGTACCGCGATGGTGACCGCCAGCGCGCCGCTGCCGCTGCCCAGGTCGAGCACCAGCGGCGGGTCGTCCTCCCCGTCGGCGCCGGGGACCGCCTCGATGGCCAGCTCGGCGAGCAGCTCGGTGTCGGGACGCGGGATCAGCACGTTGGCCGGGGTCGCGAAGGCGAGGGAGTGGAACTCCTTGCTGCCCAGGATCTGGGCCACCGGCTCCCGCTCACCGCGGCGGCGCACCAGCTCCCGCAGCGCGGCGCGCTCCTCGCCGGTGAGGGGCCGGTCGAACTGCACGTACAGCTGCAGCCGTTCGAGGTCGAGCACGTGCGCCATCATCAGCTCGGCGTCGAGGCGGGGGGAGTCCACACCTCGGCGCTTCAGCCAGCCGGTGGTAGCCTCCAGGACCTCCAGGACGGTGGTGGGACCGCGATCAGGCATCCTCGTTCGCCTCGGCAGCCTTGAGTGCCTCGGCCTGGAAGTGCGCGGTGACCGAGGAGATCAGCTCGTCGAGGCCGCCCTCGATCACCTTGTCGAGGCTGTACAAGGTCAAGCCGATGCGGTGGTCCGAGAGGCGGTTCTGGGGGAAGTTGTAGGTGCGTATTCGCTCGCTGCGATCCCCGGTGCCGACCTGGGCGAGGCGCGCGCTGCGCTCCTCCTCCATCCGCTTGCGCTCCTCGAGCTCGAGCAGGCGGGAGCGCAGGATCTTGAGCGCCTTGGCCTTGTTCTTGTGCTGGCTCTTCTCGTCCTGGCAGGTCACCACGATGTTGCTGGGCAGGTGGGTGATGCGCACGGCCGAGTCGGTGGTGTTGACGCTCTGGCCGCCCGGGCCGGAGGAGCGGTACACGTCCACCTTGAGCTCGTTGGGGTCGATGGCCACGTCGACCTCCTCTGCCTCGGGCATGATCGCCACGGTGCAGGTGGAGGTGTGGATGCGGCCCTGGCTCTCGGTCTGCGGCACCCGTTGCACGCGGTGCACACCCGACTCCCACTTGAGCTTGGCGTACACGTCCGCGCCGCGCAGGCCGGCGATGACCTCCTTGAATCCGCCGATGGGCGTGGGGTGGGCGCTGAGGATGTCGATCTTCCAGCGGCGGTCCTCGCCGTACTTGGAGTACATGCGCAGCAGGTCCGCGGCGAACAGGGCGGCCTCGTCGCCGCCAGCGCCGGCGCGGATCTCCAGCAGCACGTCGCGCCCCTCGAACGGGTCCTTGGGCAGCAGCAGGAACTTGAGCTGTGCGGTGAGCTCCTCGAGCTCCGTCTCGATGGCCTCGATCTCCTCGCGGGCCATCTCGCGGATCTCGGGATCGTCGTCCTCCAGCAGCTCCCGGTTCTCCCCCAGATCGACCCGCAGTGTGCGCTCGCGCCGGTACGTCTCCACCACCTCACGCAGGCCGGCGTGCTCCTTGGCCACCTCGGCGTAGCGGCGGGGATCGGACGCCACCTCGGGCTGTCCGAGCGTGCGCTCCAGCTCCTCGTAGAGGGCGACCACCTCGTCAAGCTTGTCGAACACCGTGCGCTCCCGATGCCCGTCCGTCAGCTCGCGTCGGCGGGCACTTCCTCGATCTGATCGGTAGGATACACCGGATCGGTGAGGTCCCCCTCCTGCTCCAGGGTGCGGATCAGGGAGACCAGCGCAACCTCGATCTGCTGGTCGTCCGGTTCCCGGGTGGTCAGGTACTGCATCAGCAGCCCCGGCCAGCTGAGGAAGCGGAACAGGGGATTGCGGTTGAACTTGCCGGCCCAGCGGATGAACTCGTAGCTCACGCCGGCGATGGGGAACAGCATCGGGATCTTGATGCTGGCGCCGACCACGTACTGCCGCCACCCCTCCAGGTCCTGTACGAACGGCAGCAGCGGGAACACCCCGGCGAACAGCGCGATCGCCACCAGGATCACGAATGCCAGGAAGGCGGTGCCGCAGCGGGGGTGCAGGCGCGAGTACGCGCGGGCGTTCTCCACGGTCAGGTCCTGACCGTTCTCCAGCGCGTAGATGCTCTTGTGCTCGGCGCCGTGGTACTGGAACACCCGCCGGATGTCCTTCATCGTCGTGATCAGCAGTACGTAGCCGATGAAGATGCCGACCTTGAACACGCCGGTGATCACGTGGAACAGGGGGTGGCTCAGGTCGGGATCGTCCAGCAGCGGCAGTCCCAGGACGAGGTTCATCACCACACCGGCGGCGAAGTGCGGGATGTACACGAACAGCACCATGCCCAGGGCGAAGGCCACCAGGATGGTCAGGGTGATCGACGCGGTGCTGAGCGCCTTGCCCGGCCCCTCGTCGGTGCGGAGCTCACCCTCCTCGCTGGCCGACAGGGCCACGTCCGCGGAGAACGACAGCGCCTGCATGCCGTTGACCATGGCCTCGACCATCACCCCGGCACCGCGCAGGAAGGGCCAGCGCAGCACGGGGATTCGCTTGACCAGGGGGACCCAGTTGCCGTCCTTGACCACGATCATGCCGTCGGGACGGCGCACGGCCATGACCATGGCCTCCGGGCCACGCATCATCACGCCTTCGAGGATGGCCTGACCGCCGAACGTCTTCTTGGCTGACACGCCTGACTTCGATCCCGGCGCAGCCGCGCCGCTGGCGAGGAGGGAGGAAGAGCGCTACTTCCGGCCCTTCTTCTTCTTCTTGACTGGCGTCGTCGTGTCCAGGTTGGCGTACTTGCGCTGGAAGCGCTCGACACGACCCGCCGTGTCCACGATCTTCTGCGTGCCCGTGAAGAACGGGTGGCACTTGCTGCAGATCTCCAGCTTCATGTCGCCGGTCGTCGAGCGCGTCTCGAACGACGCGCCGCAGACACAGGTGACCGTCGCCTTCTTGTATTGCGGATGAATGCCTTGTCTCATCGCTGGTACCTCGCTCGAAAGCCCGGGGTACATAACACCTGCGGACTTCGGCGGCAAGGGGAGCCGGGGGCAGTCCTACGAGTTCATCGCCTCGAGGAACTGGTCGTTGTCCTTGGTCTTCTGGAACTTGTCGAGCAGGAACTCCATGCAGTCGATGGAGTTCAGCGGGCTGAGCACCTTGCGCAGCAGCCACAGCTTGCTCAGGGTGTCCTTGGGCAGCAGCAGGTCCTCACGGCGGGTGCCGCTCTTGTTGATGTCCATGGACGGGTAGATGCGGCGCTCGGTCAGGCGGCGATCCAGGTGGATCTCCATGTTGCCGGTGCCCTTGAACTCCTCGAAGATCACCTCGTCCATGCGGGAGCCGGTGTCGATCAGCGCCGTGGCGATGATCGTCAGCGAGCCGCCGTCTTCGAGGTTGCGCGCCGCGCCGAAGAACCGCTTGGGGCGGTGCAGCGCGTTGGAGTCCACACCACCGGAGAGGATCTTGCCGCTGGGCGGGACCACGGTGTTGTAGGCGCGCGCCAGGCGGGTGATCGAGTCCAGCAGGATCACCACGTCGTTGCCGTGCTCGACCAGCCGCTTGGCCTTCTCGATCACCATCTCGGCGACCTGCACGTGGCGGGTGGCCGGCTCGTCGAAGGTCGACGACACGGTCTCACCGCGCACGGTGCGCTCCATGTCGGTGACCTCCTCCGGCCGCTCGTCGATCAGCAGCACGATCAGCTTCACCTCGGGGTGATTGGCCGCGATCGCGTTGGCGATGTTCTGCAGCAGGATCGTCTTGCCGGTCCGGGGGGAGGCGACGATCAGCCCGCGCTGGCCCATGCCGATGGGGGTCATCAGGTCCATGATGCGCGTGCTGTAGTTCTTGGCGTCGTACTCGAGGTTGAACTTCTCCTCGGGGTACAGCGGCGTGAGGTTGTCGAACAGGATCTTCTCCCGGGCCGCCTCGGGCGGCTGGAAGTTGATCTGCTCGACCTTCAGCAGCGCGAAGTAGCGCTCGGAGTCCTTGGGCGGCCGGATCTGGCCCTCCACGGTGTCGCCGGTGCGCAGGCTGAAGCGCCGGATCTGCGACGGGCTGACGTAGATGTCGTCCGGCCCGGGCAGGTAGTTGTAGTCGGGCGAGCGCAGGAAGCCGAAGCCGTCGGGCAGGCACTCCAGCACGCCGGCGCCGAACACGGCACCGCCGGTCTCTGCCTGGTGCTGCAGGATGGCGAAGATCAGCTCCTGCTTGGTCATGCCAGCGGAGTTCTCGATCCTGTTCTCCTTGGCGACCGTGGCCAGCTCGCCGATCTTCTTGGACTTGAGGTCGTTGAGGTTCATGGCAGTTTCCATGTCCACCGGCGGGAGGTTCTCCTCCTCGTAGCGGTCGATGTCACGGTACTGCTGGGTGCGGCGTCCCCGCCGTCCACGGTTGCCTCGGTTGGAATTGCGACTCATGGGTGTCGTTCCTGGTGCATGGTGACGGCCAGACAGGCCATCGGGTCCACGTTCTGGAAAACGGTTGACGAAACGATGTCCAGGCGGGGTGCCGGCGACTGCCGATGGGCGGGTCCGCGAGGTCTCCCACGCTGGAGTTCTAAAGGGTTGTGTATCCGGTCAAAGGCGGATGGCGTTTCAACGTGCCGTTCCGCCGTATCTCTCAAGGGAGCGGCTCCGGCGAGCACCGGAGAACCATGCGCATTGTCGACACGGATCCCACCACTGTCAAGTCCGCTGCACGCAAAATGCCCCCCGCGTCGGCTTCCTCGCGGGTGGGCGCGTTGACAGGGGCCGCCCGGTCGCCCGATGATCGCGGCGTCCCCTCCGAGGAGAACCAGCCATGGATCGCGAGGCAGCGCGCGTTCGAATCCACGAGTTGACGCGGTTGCTCAACCATCACGCGCACCAGTACTACGTGCTCGACCAGCCCGAGATCCCGGACCACGAGTACGACCGGCTGTTCCACGAGCTCAAGGCGCTCGAGGAGCAGTTCGAGGACCTGCGCGAGCCCGACTCGCCCACTGGACGGGTCGGGGGTCCGCCCGTGGACTTCCTGGAGAAGGTGGACCACCCGGTTCCGATGCTGTCGCTGGACAACGCCTTCGATCACGACCAGGTCCGGGAGTTCGACCAGCGGGTGCGCCGGTTCCTGGGCATGCAGCCGGACGAGCCGCTGGACTTCGTGGTCGAGACCAAGCTCGACGGGCTGGCGCTGGAGCTGATCTACGCCGACGGCCTGCTGCAGGTCGGGGTGACCCGCGGCGACGGCCAGGTGGGCGAGGACGTGACCCACAACCTGCGCACCGTGCAGACCATCCCCCTGGGGCTGGTCGGCGCGGGCCCCCACCTGCAGGGGCAGCTCATCGTGCGCGGCGAGATCCTGATGCCGCTGGGCGGCTTCGACGCGCTCAACCGCCGCCGCGAGGCCGCCGGGGAGCCGCTCTTCAAGAATCCGCGCAACACGGCCGCGGGCACGGTCCGACAGCTGGATCCCCGGCTGGCGGCCGAACGACCGATGATCTTCTACGCCCACTCGACCGCCGAGGCGGTCGAGCTGCCCTTCGAGGCGCACTCGTTGTTCCTGCACGACGCACCCACCTGGGGATTCCGCGTGGCCCCCGGATGGAAGGTCTGCGCCGGCATCGAGGCCGTGATCGAGCACCTCGAGGGCCTCGCCGCCATCCGCGAGACCCTCCCCCACGAGATCGACGGCGCGGTGATCAAGGTCGACCGGGTGGACCTGCAGGCGCGCATGGGCGAGACCACCCGCGCTCCGCGATGGGCCGTGGCCTACAAGTACCCGCCGCCGCGGAAGCAGACCCGTGTGCGGCGCATCACCGTGCAGGTCGGTCGCACCGGCGCGCTGACCCCGGTGGCCGAGCTCGAGCCGGTGCGGGTCGGCGGCGTCACCGTGTCGCGGGCCACCCTGCACAACGCCGACGAGCTGCGGCGCAAGGACGTGCGCGAGGCGGACACGGTCGTCATCCAGCGGGCGGGCGACGTGATCCCGGAGATCGTCGAGGTCGTGGCCGACCGCCGACCGCCGCACAGCGAGCCGTTCGTCTTTCCCGAGTGCTGCCCCGAATGCGGTGCCCTGGCCACCCGCGACGAGGGCGAGGCCGTGACCCGCTGCACTGCCGGGCTGAGCTGCCCGGCGCAGCTCCGCACCGGGATCCACCACTTCGCCTCCCGCGGCGCCATGGACATCGACGGCATGGGCGAGAAGCTGTGCAACCAGCTGGTGGACACCAACCTGGTGCGGGACGTGGCCGACATCTTCGGGCTGCAGTTCGAGGACGTGGTCTACCTCGAGCGTATGGGGGATCGCAGCGCGCGCAACCTGCTGGAGGCCATCGAGCGCAGCAGGTCCCAGCCGCTGCACCGCCTGCTGACCGGGCTCGGCGTGCGGCACGTGGGGGAGCAGGTGGCGCGGGTGCTGGCCGACCACGCCGGGACCCTCGAAGGGCTGCGGGCGATGAGCGCGGAGGACCTGGAGGCGATCGACGAGATCGGCCCTGTGGTGGCCGCGAGCATCCGCTCGTTCCTCGACGAGCCGCGCAACCAGGCCCTGCTGGACCGGCTGGCGGCCGCCGGGCTGCGGCTGGAGGCCGAGGAGAAGCAGCAGGCCGCGGCTCCGCTGGCGGGCAGGACCTTCGTGCTGACCGGCACCCTGCCGTCCATGACCCGTGCCGAGGCCAAGGCCGCGATCACGGCGCGCGGGGGCAAGGTCAGCGGCTCGGTGAGCGGCAAGACCGACTTCCTGGTGGCGGGCGAGTCCGCGGGCGGCAAGCTCACCAGGGCCCGTGACCTCGGGGTGACCGTGGTGGACGAGGACGATCTGCGGCGCATGCTGGAGGACGCGTGAACGACGCCTGCCGGCTGGAGGCCCGCGTGTACGGGCGGGTGCAGGGGGTCTGGTTCCGCGAGTCCACGCGTCAGGCGGCCGCACGCATCGGAGGCCTCACGGGCTGGGTGCGCAACGTGCCGGACGGCTCGGTGGAGCTGGTGGCCGAGGGGCCGCGCGAGGCGTGCGAGCGCCTGCTGGGCTGGTGCGGCCAGGGGCCCCGGATGGCGCGTGTGGACCGGGTGGACCACGGCTGGACCGAGCCGCAAGGAGGGCTCGCCGCGTTCGAGGTGACGACGTGGGCGTGAAGGGGGCCCAGGCCGACCTGGCTCACCTGCGGGACGTGCTGCAGCCCGGCGGCTGAGGAGACCACCGATGGGGAGCAACGTGGAGATCAAGGCCCGCGTGGCCGACCTCGACGCCCTGCGCCAGCGGGTCGCGCCGCTGGCCGACAGTGGCCCCTACGACCTGCACCAGGAGGACACGTTCTTCCCCTGCGACGGCGCCCGCCTCAAGCTGCGCAAGCTCGGCGAGCAGACCGGCGAACTGATCTGGTACCAGCGCGCCGACCAGGACGGCCCCAAGCAGTCCTCCTACGACCTCGTCCCCACCCGGACCCCCGACCTCCTGCGCGACGTGCTCGCAAAGGCCATGGGCGTGCGCGGCGTGGTCCGCAAGCACCGCCAGCTCTACCTCGTCGGGCGCACGCGCGTGCACCTCGATCGCGTGGAGGGCCTCGGCGACTTCATGGAGCTCGAGGTCGTGCTCGCCCCTGGCGAGACTCCCGAGCAGGGCATGGCCGAGGCCCGGGAGCTGATGGCGAGGCTCGAGATCACCGAGGCCGATCTGGTCACCGGCGCATACGTGGATCTGCTGGAGAGGCGCTGACCACGGTGGAACCGGTCCCTTGTCGGCATCGAGTTGGAGGGACGCGATGGATCCGGTCAGGTGATTGGAGGCGGTACGGGGTCAGGCCGAGACTTGCTCCCGGCTCC
>CAZXHG010000315.1:0-10559 GCA_964639985.1 uncultured Rickettsiales bacterium | reverse complement strand
CCGGGTGGGGGTCTGGGGCCAGGTGGCCGCGGGCCGCTACCACTCCTGCGGAGTCCGCAACGCCGACGGCTCCGTGGCCTGCTGGGGCAACGACGTGGCCGACCAGGCCTCCCCCTACCCGGGCGAGTACGGTCAGGTCAGCGCGGGCAAGTATCACTCCTGCGCGGTGGACGCCGACGGCAACGCCGTGTGCTGGGGCTGTGACCACGAGGACTACGACTACGGCCAGTGCGACGCCCCGTCGGGCACGTTCACCCAGGTGGCGGCCACCCGTCACCACAGCTGCGGCCTCATGGCCGACGGCACCATCGAGTGCTGGGGCTGCGAGGGCGAGCTGGCCGGGTACCCGGGTGTGTACGTGGACGCGGGCCAGTGCGACGCGCCCGCGGGCTCGTACGTGGCCGTGACCGCGGGCGACGACCACTCGTGTGGCCTGGGCCACGACGGCCAGGTGACCTGCTGGGGATGCGAGGACGCCGACGGCGACTACGGCCAGTGCAACACGCCGGACAGCACCTTCGTCCAGATCTCTGCCGACTCGTGCCACACCTGCGGCGTGCTCGACAACGGCGTGGCCGACTGCTGGGGCTCCAACTCCAACGGCAAGGCCGACCCGCCCAACGAGCTGCTGTTCGTCGAGGTCGCGTCCGGTCGACACCACAGCTGCGGCGTGACCACGGACGGCGCCCTGTCCTGCTGGGGGTGCGAGGACGCCACCTACGACTACGGTCAGTGCTCCCCGCCCGGCGGCACGTTCACCCAGGTCAGCGCGGGCCAGGCCCACGTGTGCGCCGTGGACGCGGCCGGCGACACCCACTGCTGGGGCTGTGGCGGCAACTGGGACTACGGCCAGTGCACGGTGCCGTGAGGGAACCGGATCGCCGGCATCCTCTGGGACGATCTCGACCCCCTGTTCCTGCGCAAGTACTACCGGGCGGGGTGAGGCCCCCTCGCGCCTTGTTTGGTGCGATGCAACGTGGGGGCGGGACGCCGGGGGGTGGTATCCTCCATCGCGAGGGGATGTCATGGCACGTCCGAACCCACGCACCACGGTCGGTCTGCAACAGCGCCGCGCCGACGTCCAGGCCGAGCCGGCGCCCGGCGTGCGCCGCGCCGACATGCTCGCCGATCCGCTGTCGGACACCCTCGCCGACCCGCTGACCACCCAGCTCAAGGCCGGCAGCGGCGTCCAGCGGGCGTCCGAGGTGCACCAGGCCGCGGCCCAGGGGCTGAGCGGGTCGGGCGGCTCGATGCCGCACATGGACACGATCCAGGCTGCCTTCGGGGGCCACGATCTCGGCGGGGTCCAGGCCCACGTGGGCGGCCAGGCGCGCGAGGCCAACCAGGCGATGGGCAGCTCGGCGTACACCCAGGGTGACGCCGTGGCGTTCAGCGGCTCGCCCGACCTGCACACCGCGGCCCACGAGGCCGCGCACGTGGTGCAGCAGCGCGCGGGCGTGTCCCTCCCCGGGGGCGTGGGCCAGCAGGGGGACCGCCACGAGCAGCATGCGAATGCGGTCGCCGACGCGGTGGTGCAGGGGAAGTCTGCCGAGGGCATGCTCGACCAGTATGCCGGCGGTGGCGGCGAGGCCGCCCTGCAAGGGAGTGGGTCGATCGCGAAGCCCGCGGGCAAGAGAGGCCGCAAGCACCCCGGCGCCAAGGGAGAGAAGCCGTTCACCAAGCAGGAGCGGACCTGGATCAACCAGGTCCTGGCGCACCCGCTGATCAAGGTGTTCTTCGCCAGCTACACCGACATCCCCACGGCCACCCTGCACCGGGTCGCGTCCATCGCCGGGGCCAAGGGGGAGTACTCGTCCAAGAAGGACGACATCGCGGTGTCGGACAAGGTCTACAGCCACAAGGACACGCTCAAGGACAGCAAGGGCCGCAACTTCACCGAGACCAACGAGGAGGCGTTCAAGGGCACGCTGATCCACGAGCTGTTCCACTTCGCCGAGAACAACGCCCAGAAGCGCAAGAAGGGCCTGCCCCTGCCCAAGGACCTGGTCACCGCCCTGTCCAACCCCAAGATGGTCGGGCTGCACGACTACGCCTTCGGGTGGTTCGCCCACCCCAAGTCCGGGTTCGTGCTGCACTTCCAGCTGCCCGACGTGATCGGCTTCAACAGCCAGACGAGCATCCTCGGGGACGCCAAGCTGATGCGGGCCCGCAAGTCGGGCAAGTGGGAGCGATCGCCCATGCCGGTGAGCGGCAATTCGATCAGCGCCGAGGAGGACATGTGCGAGTCGGTCAGCCTGGCGCTGGCCTCCAAGCGCACCCAGGACCACCTGCGCAGCCAGTACCCCTACCGCTACAAGCTGCTGGACAACTACTTCGGCGTGCTGCTGCGGCTGCAGCGCAAGAGCCTGTCCAACGTCAAGCCCTGACCCACCCGGTCAGCTGCCCTCGATGCTGTCGATGAATCGTCGGATCCCGGTGGGATCGTAGCCCGGCCGTCGTTCCGCGCGTGTGTCCAGGTGCGCGACCAGCGCGGCGTGCTGCGCGGTGATGTCCGGGTCGTCGGCCAACTTGCGCCGGATGCGGGTGGCCAGCGACGCGATCGCGCCGGGGCTGACCCCGAACCGCGCGGCCGTCTCGTCCAGGGTGGCGGCCGTGTGCTCGCGGCACACCAGCAGGGTCAGCATGCGCGGCAGGTTCAGACGTCCCCGGGTGCCGGCGAGCAGCGCGGCCTCGGGCTGTGCGAACAGGTCGCAGGCCGCGGTGATCACCTCGTCGAGGGTGCGGGCCCGCACCCTGCGCACCTCCGCGGGATCCATGGCGTCGTAGCGCTCGTCTCCGCGGATGCGGCGGCGCCAGTCCTCGACGAACGCCTCGCTGCCGAGCAGTGGCGACCAGTTCGACTCCGTGAGCCGCGCGCGTACCCGGGTCGGTGGCGGCTGGGCGACGAACGCGTCGAACCGCTCCCGATCCGCGGGCGTGTCCTCGCCGAACAGCTCCCACACCTCCCGCGTGTCGAGCCACGCCGGGGCGACCCCGGTGACATACGCCGCGTGGCTGCTCCAGGACCAGGCAGCGGGCGTCTCGGCCAGTCCGCCCCGCAGCGGCTGGCGGTGGATCCAGCGTACGACCTCGAGTACCCAGCGCTGCCGCTGCACGACGCGGTCCTTGAACCTGCCGCGCAGCAGCGACCCCTCCCGGTCGTGGCGCCGATTGTAGGCCTGGGTGTAGACCCCGTCGAGGTGCCGCATGGCGCGGCTGAGGTGGCCCGCGACGTCCCGCACCAGCAGGTGGTACCTGCCGGGCAGCAGGACCGCAGCGCAGGTCCGCACGCCCCAGCGCTCGGCGCACTGCTCGAGCAGGTCGGTGAAGGCCTCGCGATCCTCGTCGTGCACGAACAGCGTGCGGCGGTTGGCCGCGCGGTGGGTCACGTGGTGGAACAGGCCGGGCTCGGTGATGCGTAACGGTCTGGGCATGGGGATAGGGTAGGGGAGACGGTGAAAAGGGACAAGACCGGACTTGACCCCCCCCTCCCCCGGATCAGGCCCGCCGGTCGGCGATGGCTCGCATCACATCGCGCATCGTGCCTTCCCAGTCGCCGGGCGATCGCTGCCGGATCAGGCGCATGCTCGGGTACCAGGGGGTGCGTTCGCCGGCCAGGGCCCAGCGCCAGTCGGGTACGTGGGGCAGCAGCATCCACACCGGCACGCCGAGGGCACCGGCCAGGTGGGGTAGCGCGGTGTCGGTGCACACCAGCAGGTCCAGCGCGCTCAGGACAGCGGCCGTGTCCACGAAGGCGTCGGGGCCCTCGTCGAGGTCGGGGCCCAGATCCTCGACCTCCACGTCGCCCGGCAGCTCGGCCAGCTGCTCGCTGCCGAACCCCTTCTGCAGGCTGAAGGTCCGCACGTGGGGTGACCGCAGCAGGGGCAGCAGGTGCCGCAGGGGCATGGAGCGCTGGTGATCGGCCAGGTAGGTGGGGCTGCCCTGCCAGCCGATGCCCACGCGCAGGCGCCTGCCGCGGCCGATACGGGTCAGCCACGGCTTCGCGCGTGCGGGATCCGCGGCCAGGTAGGGGTGGTCGGTGGCCAGCCCCTCCCCGGGCGTGTCCAGCAGGTGGGGCAGGCTCATCAGGGGCGCGTGCACGTCGAACGGCGGGGGTGGCTCCCCTGCGGGGGCCAGCGCCACATCGCCGGTCAGCCCACCGAGCAGCGCGCAGAGCTTGTCGGGGCAGCGCAACACCACGCGACCCCCGGTGCGCTGCGCGGCGATGGCGAAGCGCGCGAACTGGATGGCGTCGCCCAGGGCCTGCTCGGCGTGCACCAGCAGGGTGCGGCCCGCCAGCGGAGAACCCTCCCACGCAGGGGCGTCGAACGGCTCCACGCACATGTCGGGGATGCGCAGCCGCCACTCGTACTCCGCCCAGCCCTCGCCCCAGTCCCCCCGCATCAGCAAGGCCAGCGCCAGGTTCCAGTGGGCGTCCGCATGATCCCGGTCCAGGGTCACGGCGTGGCGCAGGGCGGCGACCGCGTCGTCGAGGCGGCCCTGGCCCTTGAGCGCGCTGCCGAGGGCCACGGCTGCGTGCACGTGGGTCGGGGCGAGCTCGAGCGTGCGTCGCAGGGCCGTCTCGGCACCGTGGGGGTCGTCGTCTGCCAGGCAGGCCCGTCCCAGGTTGAACTGCATCTCCGGGTGCGCGGGAGCCAGGTCCGCGGCGCGGGCCATGGCCCGTACGGCCTCGGCCGGCCGACCCGCGTCGAGCCAGGTGGAGCCCAGGTTGGACCAGCCCTCGGCAAAGGCAGGCTGCAGCCTCAGCGCCTCACGGTGGGCGAGCGCGGCCTCGTCGTATCGGCCCAGCGCCTTGAGCGCGTTGCCCAGGTTGGTGTGTGACGGCGCCGACGCCGGGTCCAGGGTGGCCGCCGCCTGCAGGGCCTCGACCGCGCCATCGTGCTGGCCTGCGCCATGTCGCGCCAGCCCCAGGGCGAGCTGGACCTGGGCAGCCCCGGGCGCCAGGGCCACGGCCCGCTCCAGGGGGGGGAGCGCCTCGGCGGCGCGGCCGGTCTGCAGCCGCAGCGCGCCCAGGGTGAACAGGGCGTCCGCATCGGCGCCCGCCTCGGCCAGGGCGGCGCAGGCCGACTCGGCAGCGGCGAGGTCACCGGCGGCGATCAGGGCGCGGACGTCGACCATGGACATGGGTCCACCATATCAACCCGGGCGAGGTCGTGGATGGAGTATGCTCGCCGTCGATGAGCACCCTGGAACGCGCGATCGCGATCGCCCGCCGGGCGCACGCTGGCCAGGAGGACAAGGCGGGCGCGCCCTACATCGACCACCCCCTGCACGTGATGGCGCAGGTGCAGGGCGAGGCCGCGCGCATGGCGGCCGTGCTGCACGACGTGGTCGAGGATACGGACACGACCCTGGACGACCTGCGTGCCGAGGGATTCCCCCGCGAGGTGATCGAGGCCCTGGCGCTGCTGACCCACGACGAGGCCGAGGACTACCTGACCTACGTGGCGCGGGTGGCGCAGCACCCCCTGGCCACGCAGGTCAAGCGGGCGGATCTGCGGCACAACATGGACCTGTCGCGGCTCTCGGCTCCCGGTCCAGGGGACCACGCACGGTTGCGGCGATACCGCCGGGCGCTGGCCATCCTCGATCAGGGCACGTAGCCGAGCGCTCGCAGCTGGTCCTCGTACTCGGTGCTCGTGATGCGGCGGGTGGGGGCCACGGGCTGCCGGTGGTAGGCCTCCAGCCGTGTGGCCATCTCCTGGCACAGCGAGGGCTGTTCGGCGCAGAGGTTCGTGGTCTCCTGCGGGTCGACCGAGGTCTCGTACAGTTCCAGCTCGAACGGCAGCGGGGTGAGGTCGTCCAGCCGGGCGATGTCCGGGCACTGCAGGTGCCGGATGAGGTGGTACAGGCGTCCGTCCTGCAGCCGGTAGAGGGACTCGCTGTGGTGGCGCTCGTAGTCCAGCGCGGTGGGCAGCTCGCCCAGGTCGGGGTCGAGCAGGCAGCGGGCGCCGTAGTCGGCCACGGCGTAGGACTCGATCACGTCGTCGCCACCGCCCTGGAGCAGCGGTGCGAGGGTGCGTCCGGAGATCCGCTCGGGCGGATCCAGCTCGGCGAGGTCGAACAGAGTCGGTGCCACGTCCACCAGGCCGGCGATCCCGTCGATGCGCTGGCCGCCGAGGGCGGGGTGGATGACGATCAGCGGTACGTGCAGGTTCTCGTGGTAGAGCTGACCGTGCTCCATGCGGCCGTGCTGCATGAACTCCTCGCCGTGGTCGGCGGTGATGATCACGGTGACCTCGTCGGTCAGCCCCAGCTCGTCGAGATCGGCGAAGAACGAGCGCAGCACCGCGTCCACGTAGTTGAGCCCGTCGTCGTAGCGCGCCCGGTGGAAGGCCGCGCATTCCGGGCTGGCCAGGTGCGCACCCTGGGGCCGGTAGAAGTGGGACACCGAGCCGGGGCAATCCCCGGGCTGGGGCACCCGGTAACGGCCGGGGAAGGGGGACGGCGGATCGTAGGGGGTGTGAGCGGCGAAGGTGTGCAGGAACAACAAGAAGCGGGTCTGGTCGTCGAGGCGGCGCAGGAACGACGACGCCTGGGCGAAGGTCTGCTCCATCTGGTCGGGCGCCATGCCACCGCGGTCCTCGAAGTGCTCGAACCCGCGGTTGAAGCCGAGGAAGCCGCTGACCGGGCCACCCTCGGTGTAGCCCGCGGTGAGGAAGCCGGCGTCCCGGAACACCTCCGGCAGGGTCGGCACCTGGTCGGACAGGACCGAGTAGGCGGTGACCACGCCGTTCTCGCCCGGGTACAGGCCGGTGAACAGGGTCATGTGGGAGTGCAGGGTCAGCGGGTAGTGCACGAACGCGTGCTCGACCACGGCGCCGCGGCGCGCGACCAGCTCCTCGAGGAACGGGGTGGTCGGGCGCCCGTACCCGTACACGGACAGGTCCTGCGCAGCCACCGTGTCCAGGGAGATGAGCACGTAGCCGCGGGTCGGCGCGAGCTCGCCGGAGCTGCAGGTCGGCGAGCGGAGCGGGCCGAGGTCGGGCAGGCTGGCGGCGATCAGCAACCCGACCGCGGCCAGGGCGAGGACCAGCACCCCACGTAGCACGGTCCTGCGGTGGTCGTTCTTCACCAGCCCTCCTGCTCGCCATTGTAGGACAGCGCCCCCGGCGGCGAGAATGGGGGGGTGAGTGGTCGTGGGGCGAGCCCAGAATCGCGGCGCCGCGCTCGTGCGCGCGCCCGCAGGGTGCGAGTGGAGCGGGTGACCGTGGCCGCTGGGGCCGTGCTCGGCCTGGCCGCGGCGCTGTACCTGTGCGGTGGCGTCATGACCCCGGCGGACGGCGCGTCCGTGGCCTACGTGGGACGCGACAACTACGACGGCCAGGGCGCCCACTGGTATCACTGGGTCCTGCACACGGCGCCGTCGGGAGGTGCGCCGTCCCTGCACACGGACGTCGCGTACCACCCGTGGGGTGTGGACCTCGGGGCCCAGACCGGGGCCAACTTCCTCGACGTGCTGATCGCCTGGCCGCTACGCGCGGTGGCCGGGTGGCCGGCCTGCTTCAACGTGCTGTGCGTGCTGCTGCTGGCCCTGAACTTCGCGACGTTCGTCCCCCTGGGCCTGCACCTGTCGCGCGGGCGGCCGGCGCCCGCGCTGGCCGCGGCCGCGGTGTGGGCCTTCAATCCCTGGGTGCTGCACCAGCTGACCATGGGCGAGACCAAGAACACCATGCTGTGGGCGATCCCGCTGATGGTACTGGGCCTGGTCCGGTTGCGTCGCCGCCGTGGCTGGGGCTGGCCCCTGCTGGCCGGGGTGAGCGCGGGCCTGGTGGGGCTGGCCTACTGGTTCTACGGGCTGTTCATGCTGCCGGTGGCGGCCGTGTGGCTGGCGACCGTGCGGGCCCCGGCCGGGGGCTGGCGGGCGTTCGGCGTCCGGCTCGGGCTGGCGACCGGCATCGGCGCGTGCCTGGTGGTGCCTGTGCTCGCCTGGAGCCTGGCCTCGGGGGGCCAGGCCCTGCCCGGGTTCGTGGACGGACCGGGGTTCGCCGTGCTGGAGGCGGCGTTCGTGGTCCAGGGGGAGGGGCTCGCCGGCTACCTGCGGCACGCGCCTGCGTCCCAGGAGATCTTCGGACTGACCACGCGCACCGTCCCCACGGCCAGCGGCACGCCGATCGTGCTGGTGCCCGGGGCCGCCCTGGCCGCGGTGGCGGTGTTCGCCGTGGTCGGGCGGCGGCGGCCGCTGGTGCTGGGCGGCATGGCCCTGGCCCTGTTGCTGGCGCTGGGGCCGGTGCTCGACACGGCCACTCCGCGGGTCAACCCCGCGTACCTGGCGGCGAGCTGGGCGGTGCCGTTCTACTCGCGGCTGAGCTGGCCCACCCAGCAGCTGATGGTGTTCTACCTGGGACTGGCCGTGTGCGTGGCCTCGGCGTTCCGTTTCACCGGTCACCGGCGGGTGGGGGTGCGCTGGCTGGCCCGCGCGGGGCTGGCCGGGGTGCTGGGCGCCCTGGGGCTGCAGCTGGCGGCGACGAACCTGGTGCCGTTGCCGGTGACGAGCTACACCGAGCCCGCGCTGTTCGCCCGGCTCGACGCGGTGGGGGAGGGGCACCTGGTCCAGGTGCCGTACCGCGACTGCCTGATGCACAACGTCGACCAGATGCATCACGGCCGCAAGGTGCTGGTCGGGGGCCACGGGTTCCTGCCCCGGCGGCTACAGCCAGCCGGATTCCAGGAGCTGTACCGCACCAACGAGCTGGTGTCGTCACTGGACGCGCTGACCACCGGCGCCTCGTCGGTCCTGGTCGTGCGCGACGGGGACGTGCGGCAGCTGCGCGCCCTTGGATATCGGTTCGTGGTGCTGTACGACGACCTGACCCTGCCGCCGGGCGGCTACCCGCGCATGGGCCGGGAGATCGGGCGGCACTTCCAGCAGGTGGCCGCGGATGGCCACGGCACCGCGTTCGACCTGGCCGTGCCCATGGGTCCCTTGACGCCCCGATCGGGCTCGGCCAACGTGAGCGCCGAGCCGGCCAACCCCGAGGAGGGCCCGTGAACCACCACCTCGACGATCGCGACGTCTACCTCGAGCAGGGCAGTTCGCCGTGGCCGGTGGTCATGGTCGTCGGCGGCGTGCTGGGCTGCCTGGGCCTGGCCTCGCTGATGATGTGCAGCCTGGCCGGCCTGTTCTACCTGGGCGCCTCCGCCCCCGAGCCGGTGTACTGGGAGTACGACCACGGCAGCGAGTGGACCGAACCGATCCCGGTGACCGGCAGCACCGATCCCCGGCTGGCGGACCTCCGCGACGCCCGGGGCGGGTGGGTGGCCGACCAGGGGGTCGACTTCTACGGCACACAGCCCGCCGTGTTCAGCCACTACTTCCTGGTCTTCGAGGGCTCGTACGGCTACGTCTCGCCCGGCGCGATCGTGGTGGGGGATCGGTGGGACAACAGCGAGTCACCGATGTGGCGCGTGGTGTACGGCCACACCCGCGACGACGGCCGCTGGTACATCGGCAGCTACGGACTGACCCACCTGGGGGACACCTGGGACCCGACCTGGGCGGAGAAGGCGGACATCCTGTACGAGGAGATCGGGCAGAAGGACCTGCCTTTGAAGGTGGAGGGGCCTTGAAGAGGGCTCAGCAGTCGCAGCTCACCTCGAGCGGGATGTTGGCCATCGGCTGGACCGGGTCGTTGCTGATGATCTTGAACGGCGAGGTGAAGGTCCCGCTCTCGCTGCAGGTGACCGTGATCTCCACGTCCAGCGGCGGCGAGTCCGGTGGGAGGCTGCCGGTCCACGGCTCGAAGCTCACCGCGGGCAGCGGGCAGTTCAGGCCCACGATCTCGAGGGGGGCGGTGCCGAGGTTGGCGATCGACAGCGTCAGCATGCCCGACGAACCCACGCACACCGACCCGAACGCCAGCTGGGGCGGGGTGTAGAACAGCTCGGGCTGATCGCCGCCGCCGCTGTCGTCGTCGTCGTCGGCCGCCGAGTCGTCGTCGACCGCGTCGTCGTCGTCCGGGGAGTAGTCGTCGTCGTACTCGTTGGCACACGACGCCACCACCAGACCCATCCCCATCAGCAGCACCAGCAGGTATCTCAACGGGACCATCGCCGCACTCCGTTTCTCGCGCTGTGCCGTCGATTGTACATGCGTTTCCGTCCCCGGGCACCGTGTCGGTTGCGACACGGCTGCACAACGGGGCTTCATTCACAAGCTCTCAGTCCTGCCCGTCGCAGTTGGAGTCCCAGCCGTCCCCTCCCCAGTCGTCCGCGCCCGGGTAGGTGAAGGCATCGCCGTCGTCGCAGTCGCCGTCGCAGGTGGAGTAGCCGTCCCCGTCGAGGTCCGCGGGGTCCAAGGTGGCATCCGCGTCGTCGCAGTCGCCGTCGCACAGGGAGTAGCCGTCCCCGTCGTCGTCCACCAGCTCGTCGGTGGACGCGTCGCAGTCGTTGTCCAGCCCGTCGCAGACCTCGGCGTTGCCCGGGTAGCTGGCCGACGACGTGTCGTCGCAGTCACCGTCGCAGGCCGAATAGCCGTCTCCGTCCGCGTCGTCGTCCTCGTCGGTGAGGGGATCGCAGTCGTTGTCCACGCCGTCGCA